>CAZMCV010000047.1:0-25566 GCA_964564645.1 uncultured Acetobacteraceae bacterium | reverse complement strand
CGCGGGCCGCTGATGCTGGCGACCAGGCTGGAACTCGCCGGCCTCGCCGCCTCGGGCGACTCCCCCGATCCGGCCACGACCGAGGCGCTGCGCCTCGCCGAGGGGATCCTCGACCGCCGCATCCACACCCCCGACCACTGGAGCCGGACCGGACCTGTCCGCTTCCTGCTCTGCCTCGTCGGCGAGACCGAAGGCGCCATCGCCTTCCGCGCCAGCGAGCTCGCCGAGGAGCTGCGGCGCGAGCTGAGCGCCCTCGGCGGTGGCGAGGTCAGCGTCGTCACCGACCTCCGGCCTCTCGCGGCCGGCGAGGCCGCCGCGCCGGACCTGCTCGCCCGGCAGCTCGAGGAGAGGTTGGATTCGCTGCGGCAGGAGCGGGCGGCCGAGGCGCGCCGGACCCTTGCCGAGGTCGCCAGCACGCTCACGCTCGAGACCATCGCGGCGCGGCCGCGGCCGGTCGCCAGTGCCGCCCCGGCGCCACCGGAGCTGCGCTGGGTCGATATCGAGCAGGGCGCCTGGCGCCGCATCGCCGTCGCCCGGACCGCGCTGCCGCCGGAGGAGACGAAGGGCTACGACCTCGGCACGCTCCGCTTCTCGCTGGTGCGGCCGGTCCTGGCCGCCTCGCGCGGGCCGTTCACCTGGCTGCTGCCGATCGGCTTCGACGGCTTCGAGCCCAAGCGGCGCGCAATGGAGACGATGGATGTCCTGCGCACGCTCCTGCCGGCGCCGCCGGGCAAGCTGATTCCCGTGCTGACCGACATTCCGTCCAACGCGGGAAACCGCCGCACCGGCGACCTCCTCCGTCTGCTGCGCTCGATCGGCCACGGCGCGGGCGTCACCGCCGATTCCCTCGACGCCCTGCCCTACGATCCGCAGGACCGCGCGGCGAGCCTGGTGGTGGCGGATACCCGCATCCTGCTCGAGGGGCTGGCAAAGCGGCCGAAGCAGACGACGCAGCTGATCGCCCGGGTGGTCGCGCATGGCGCACGGGTTGCCGCGCGCGGCCCGGCGGGCGAGGCCGAGATCGACCTCCTCTTCCGGGTCGGCTGCGACTTCGTCGTCCCGCTGCAGGCCTGACGATTTCCCCCGCGCCCTTAACCGGCGCTTAGGCAGGCCGCTGCTAGGAGAACTGCTAGGCGCAGGACGTGCCGGACCTCGGGGCGCGGATGGCGCCCCGCCCCGCCGGGCGGGCAGCGCGGCAGCAGCGGGCAGGACGGCCGCATGGATCTCGGGACCCGCAGCATCCGATCCGCCGGTGCCGGCAGCGGCAGCATCGAGCTCACGCTTCCCGGTACGCTCCGGGCCCTGACCGGGATCCGCTGCCGCATCGCGCTGCGCGACGGCCTCCGGCCGGAAATCGTGCTGCAGCCCGACCTTGCCGCGGCGCTGGCCGCCTTCGCCCGGCTCTGGGATCTTCTCGTGGTGGCGGTCGATGCGGCCGAGGCGGGATCCTTCAGCCCGGCCGACGTCACGCTTTCCCTCCACCCGATGCCGTCCGGGCCAGCGGCGCGCCTTGCCTGGGAGGACGGGCTGGCGCTCGCCCTGCCGCCGCCGCACCGCCCGGAGCCCGTGGCGCGCACGCTGCGCGGCCTTGGCGCCGTGCTCGCCCCCCGCATCGGCATCCCGCCGCCGCAGGAGGCAGGCTTTGCCGCCGCCGCTGCCCAGTCCCTGACCGGGCTCGTGGTCGAGCCGGCCGACCAGCCTGCCTGCGACATCGCCGCCGCCGCCGCGGGGTCGCCCGCGCCGCTGCCGGCGGCGGAGGACGCCTTCGACGCGGCGCACTGGTCGCGGGCCGCGGCGCGGCTCCGCCGGATCGCGGAACTGCACCAGGACTGGTCCGCCGATCCCGATCGCCATGCCGCCCTCCGGGATGCGTGGCGCCGCGGCGTCACCCTCGAACTGAGCGGAGACTGACCCCGCATGCCCCCACGCCCCACCCTGTCCGCCGAGGTCTCCACATTGCGCGACGCACCGAGCGGTCCCCTGGATTCCGCGCTGCACCTTCAGCGGAGCGCGGGGCATGTCCGCACGCCTGAGCTGGACGTGCTGACCGCGCGCGCCATGGGTTACCTGGCGGCCGGCTACCCGGTGCATTTCCGCGGGCCCGCCGGCAGCGGCAAGACCAAGCTCGCGCTCGACCTGGCGGAGCGCCTGGGCCGCCCGGTGCTGCTGCTGGTCGGCGACGACAGCTTCGACACCGGCAGCCTGATCGGCGCCGAAGCAGGTACCCGCACGCGCCGTGTCGTCGACCGCTTCGTCACCAGCGTGACGAAGGTCGAGACCGAGAGCGCGCCGGTCTGGCTCGACCGCGCGCTCTCGATCGCGGCGGTCGAGGGCTGCACCCTGGTCTATGACGAGTTCAACCGCGCACCCCCGGCCGCCAACAACGTGCTGCTGACGGTGCTCGAGGAGCGGATGCTCGTGCTGCCCAAATCGGGCCGCCGGCAGGGGACGGTGCGCGTCCACCCGGAGTTCCGGGCAATCTTCACCTCCAATCCGGAAGACCATGCCGGCGCGCATCTGGCGCAGGACGCGCTGCTCGACCGCATGGTGACGATCGATGTGGACGGCTTCGACCGCAACACGGAGATCGCCATCGCCGCCGCGCATTCCGGCCTGGGCGTCGTCGAGACCGCGCGGATCGTCGACATGGTGCGCGACTTCCGTCGTTCCCGCGAATGGACGCAGCGGCCGACGCTGCGCGCCTCGATCATGATCGCCACCATGGTCGCGCGGCTCGGCCTGCCCGTCGATGCCGGGGAGGAGCGGTTCGTGCAGCTCTGCCTCGACGTCCTCGCCAGCCGCGCCAAGCCCGGGGCCGACGGCGTGCCCGATCCCCGCAACCGCCAGATGCTCATCCGCCTCATCGAGCATTTCTGCCCGACCGGGCCCGAGGCGGAGGGCCAGGTCAGGCACGGAGGCCTTGCCGCATGAGCCGCGCCCCCATCCGCACCGCCGTCGCCGCGCGCGGCATGCGCCTTGTCCGACGCGGCGAGGCCCCGGCACCCCTCGAATCCCTCGCCGCGGAGTTCGCGCTGCTGGCGCAGCGGCGCGGCCGGGTGCGCCGCCAGCTCGCGCTGCTGGACGCGCAGCGCGCGGCCGCGGACACGACCTTGCGCCAGGTCGAGCACCGCCTGGCGCTGCTGTCGCAGCGGATGCTGCCCGGGACGGCGTCGCCCGACCGGGAGGAGGCGGCGCGGCCGAGCCCGCCCGTCGCCGCGCCGCCCCCGCCGCCTCCCCCGCCGCCTGCCCTGGCGCCGCGCCCATCCGCGCCGGCCCCCACACCCGCCCTGCCGCCACGCCCGCTCCTCCGCGCGCGCCGGCGCATGGTGCTCGAGTACTGAGGAGTCACGCCCGTGATGGACGTCACCGAGATCGTCGAGCGTACCAAGCGCCAGATGGCCAGCATCACCGGCCTCTCGCCGGAGACCGTCGCGCGCTTCGACCGCGAGGATTCGGGCGGCTGGTCGGTCGCCATCGACATGGTCGAGCACCGTGCCATCCCGCGCACCAACGACCTGCTGGCGAGCTTCGAGGTGAAGCTCGACCCCTCCGGCAACGTGCTGCGCTGGCGCCGCCTGGGGCGCTTCCAGCGCTGCCACCAGGGCGTGGAGCAGTAGCCGATGTCGCTCCAGCACACGGTCGGCGGCAGCGGGCTTGCCGACGTCCTCGAGCGGATCCTCGACAAGGGGATCGTGGTCGCGGGCGACATCTCGGTGCACCTGGTCGGCGTCGAGCTGCTGACCATCCGCGTCCGCCTCGTCATCGCCTCCGTCGACCGGGCGCTCGAGATGGGCATCCGCTGGTGGGAGGCCGATGCCGCACTGACCGGCCAGACGCAGAAGCTGCAGGCCGAGAATGCCGCGCTGACCGACCGCGTCGCGCGGCTCGAGCACGCACTGGCGGGGGTGGGCCGCGCATGAGCATCCCCCCGCGCCGACCCCGTCCGCTCAGCGTCGCCCGCGCCATGTCCGGGCGCGCTGCGCCGCCGGCCGACGGCCCAAAGGGCGCCGAGGCGATCACCGGCCTCATCGGCGGCCTCGGGCGCCTCCTCCAGGGCCTGGAAAGCGCGGTGCGCGAGGCTTCCGCCGGCACGACCGACGCCGAGAAGCGGGTCGTGCTCGGCTACAGCCTGAAGGTCGGTCCGCTGGGCGCGGCCAGTGCCGAGCCGTTCGGCGACATCGCCCCCGCGCCGCACGGCGATGCGCCCGCGGCGCGCGAGCCGATCGTCGACATCCACGAGGAGGCGGACGCCATCCTCGTCGTCGCCGAGCTCCCCGGCGCGGAGGCTGGGGGCGTCGTCGCCCGCGTCGAGCCCGACGGGACGCTGCTGATCGAAAGCGCCGGCCCGCGGGCCTACCGCAAGCGCGTCGCCCTGCCCGGGCCGGTGGATGCGGCCGGCCTCTCGCTGACCTGCCGCAACGGCATCCTGGAGGTGCGGCTGCCGCGCGCGGCAGGGACGGGGCAAGGCGCATGAGCGGCGTGGCCCTCTACCTCTACGGCATCGCCGCCGCATCCGCGCCGCTCGAGGAAGGGTCACTGGGCACCGGCCTCGGCGGTGGCTCGGTCACGCTGCTGCGGGCAGGGGGCTTCGTCGTGATCATCGGCGTCGCGCCGCCCGCGCCGATCCAGGCGACGCGCCGCGCGATGCTCACCCACACCGCGGTGCTGGAACGTGCGCTCGCCGTCACCGACATCCTGCCGCTGCGCTTCGGCACGGTGGCGACCGATGCGGAGACGGTGGTCCGCGGCATCGCGACGATGGAAGGTCCGCTCGGCGCGGCGCTCGCCTCGGTCGCCGGGCGCATCGAGCTCGGCGTGAAGGCGCATTGGCGCGACGGCATCGGCTACCGCGAGGCGCTGGAGGCCGATCCGGCGCTGCGCGCCCTGCGCGACCGCCTGGCCCGGCGCCCTTCCGCCGAGACCTACTACGAGCGGATCGAGCTCGGCCGCCGCGTCGAGGCCGCGCTCGGCGCGCGCCGCGCCGCCGAGAGCGCCGCCATCCTCGCCGCGCTGACGCCGCTCGCCGAGCGCGAGGAGACCTTGCGCACCCTCGACGACAGCATGGTCCTGAACCGTGCCTTCCTGGTGCGGCGGGACGTCGAGCCGGCCTTCGACACCGCCATGGCGGAGCTCGCCGAGCGCCATGCCGGGCGGCTGGAGTTTCGCTACGTCGGCCCCGTGCCGGCCTACAATTTCGTCTCCCTGCGGGCCGACTGGCTCGCCGAGGCGGCCTGATCCATGGCCCTTCCCTTCAGCCTGCTCGGGCTTCCGGTCACCGCCCCGCTCGGCGCGCTCGGCTGGCTCGCGCGCCAGGTCGCGGAGGCCGCGGTCAAGGAATGGGCGGATCCCGCACGCATCGAGGCCGCGGTGCTGGCGCTCGCGCAGCGGCTCGAGCGCGGCGAGATCGATGAGGAGACCTACGACGCGGAGGAGGCGAGGCTGCTCGACGAGCTCGCCGAGATGCGCGCCGCCGCGCGGGCGGAGGAGGCGCCATGACGCGGCTGGCACTCGCCGTCGTCCCCGCACAGGCCGAGGATTCGCATCGCGGCCTGCTGCGCCTCGACCGTGCCGACATGGAAGCGCTCGGCGTCGCGACCGGGCAGCTCGTCGCCGTGACGGGCCGGCGCACGGCGCATGCGCGGGTCTTGCCGATGCCGCCAGCCGCGCGCGGCGCCGGCCGGGTGATGCTGGATGGCACCTTGCGCACCAACACCGGCGTGGCGATCGGCGACCGCGTCGAGGTCGAGGCCGGGCCCGAGGCGCCGGTGCGGGCGCGGCGCCTGCGATTTTCCGTCGCCGGTCCGCCACCCGCGGCCGCCGCGCTGCGGCGCGCGCTCGCCGGCGTGCCGATCGGGGAAGGGGATGCGATCCGCCTCCCGCTGGTTGGCGGGCGGGAGGCCGCGCTGCGGGTCGTGGCGATCGAGCCCGGCGGCCCCGCCCTGGTCGACGAAGCGACCGAGATCGGCTTCGATGCCGTCCGCGCCGCCGACCGCGAAAGCGCCGTGCGCTATGAGGATTGCGGCGGCCTCTCCCGCATCATCGACCGCATCCGCGAAGTGGTCGAGCTGCCGCTGCGCCATCGCGACGCCTTCGCCGCCCTCGGCATCGCGCCGCCCAAGGGCGTGCTGCTCACCGGTCCGCCCGGCACCGGCAAGACC
Source organism: uncultured Acetobacteraceae bacterium (assembly GCA_964564645.1). GTDB lineage: Bacteria > Pseudomonadota > Alphaproteobacteria > Acetobacterales > Acetobacteraceae > CAZMCV01. The sequence continues at coordinate 19,408 of CAZMCV010000047.1, read as the reverse complement.
TTGATCGCCCGCGCCGTCGCCAATGAGAGCGGCGCGCATTTCATCCTGGTGAACGGCCCCGAGATCGTCGACCGCTACTACGGCGCGTCCGAGCAGCAGCTCCGCGCCGTGTTCGAGGAGGCGCGCAAGCGCGCCCCTTCCGTCATCTTCATCGACGAGATCGACGCCATCGCGCCGAAGCGCGAGGCGCTATCCGGCGAGAAGCAGGTCGAGCGCCGCATCGTCGCGCAGCTGCTGACGCTGATGGACGGGCTGGCGGGGCGCGGCGAGGTCGTGGTGCTGGCCGCCACAAACCTGCCCGACAGCCTCGACCCGGCGCTGCGCCGTCCCGGCCGCTTCGACCGCGAGATCCGCATCGACCCGCCCGACCGCGCCGGGCGGCGTGAGATCCTCGCCGTGCACAGCCGCTTCATGCCGCTCGGCGCGGATGTCGCGCTGGAGGCGCTGGCCGACCGGACGCCCGGCATGGTGGGCGCCGATCTCGCGGCGCTCTGCCGCGAGGCGGCGATGGCGGCGCTGCGGCGTGCCGGCGCGCTCTCGCCCGACGGGCTCGCGGTCGCGGCCGAGAGCCTGTCCGTCACCGCCGCGGATTTCGAGGACGCGCTCGGCACCGTCACGCCCTCCGCGCTGCGCGAGGCGCGGCTCGAGATCCCGGATGTGCGCTGGTCCGACATCGCCGGCGCGGACGCGCTGCGCGCGACGCTGACGCAGGCCGTCGAATGGCCGCTGCGCCACCCGTCGCTGTTCCGCAGCCTCGGCCTCCGCCCGCCCCGCGGCGTGCTGCTGCATGGCGCGCCCGGCACCGGCAAGACCCTCGCCGCCAAGGCGCTGGCGAAGGAGGCCGGCTGCGGCTTCATCGCCGTGCGCGGGCCGGAGTTGCTGACCGAATGGCAGGGCGCGACCGAGCGCGCGCTGCGGGACCTGTTCTCGCGCGCCCGCCAGGCCACGCCCTGCATCCTGTTCTTCGACGAGATCGACGCCCTCGCGCCCCGGCGCGGCGCCGGCGAGGGCGCCACGCTCGACCGGCTGGTCGCGCAGTTCCTGACCGAGATGGACGGCGTCGCGGATCCACCCGGCGTCGTCGTGCTCGGCGCGACCAACCGTCCCGACCGGATCGATCCCGCGCTGCTCCGCCCCGGCCGCTTCGACGTGCTGGTCGAGGTCCCTGCCCCGGACGAGGCCGGCCGCGCCGCGATCCTCGCCCTGCACGTGGCGAGGCTGCCGCTGGCCGAAGAGGTCTCGATCAACGCCCTGGCCGCCAGGACCGGCGGATGGACCGGCGCCGACCTTGCCGGCCTCTGCCGCACCGCCGCGCTCGCCGCCATCGGCCGCGCCGGCATCGCGGGGGCCGACACGATCACCGTCACCGCCGCGGACTTCGCCGCGGCGCTCCGGACCGTCCAGGAGGGACGCCCATGGAACCCGACATCGCCCTGATCGGCGTCGCGCCGGCGGCATCGGCCGAGCCGCTGCTTGCCGCCATGGCGCGGATCGAAGGGCCGGCGCCGGGCCTGCACCGCGCCGGCCGGATCGCCGTGATCTTCCAGGCGGCGACGGTGAAGCGCCGGCGCGTCGCCCTGCGCCGGGCCGACCGCTCGGCGCTGCTGCGGCCCCTGCACAGCCTCCAGCGCCGGCTCGAGATCGCTTGCCTGGCCGGGCCGTTCCTGCCCTTCGATCCCGCCGCCGCGGCCTGCGCACGCGCCGAACTGACCCTGCTGGTCGACGCGGCGGCCGAGGCGCTCGCTGCTGCCCTTGAGCGTGACGGCGCGCGGCACCAGTGGGACATCGTGATCCGGTGGCGGCCGGAAGCCGTGCTGGCGCGCCACCGTGCGACGCTGCAGGGCCGCGCCGACCTCGCCGAGGCCATCGCCGCCGTGTTGCACGAGGATCGCGCGGCGCGGCAGGGGGCGTTGCTGGCGGCGCTCGGCCCGCGCGTGCTCGCCATCGCCGATGCGCTGCCCGCCGGCACGGAGGGCGAGGCTAGCGCGACCGTGCTGGTCCCAGCGGGCGAGGAGGTCCGCATCGAGGCCGCCCTCCAGGCCCTGCCCGAGGCGATCAAGGAAGGGGCGGAGGCCGATCTGCGCGGGCCGTTGCCGCCGATCAGCTTCGCGCCGCTGCGCGTCACCGCGCTCGAGACCGCGACGCTCGATGCCGCCTGGCACGTGCTCGACCTGCCGGACCGGCTGGATGGCGACGCGCTGACGGGTCGGTGGCGAGCGGTCGCGCGCCGCCTGCACCCCGATCTCGCGGGGCACCGCGCCGATCCGGAACGGCTGGAGGCGGCGGGCCGCGCCTATCGCCTGCTGCGCGGCCTGGCGCGCGAGGGGAACCTCGACCGTGCGGCGGTGCAGGCCATGGCCGGCCGCCGGCTTTCCATCCCGAATGCGGAGGTCGCCTGACATGGCCGCCACAGCGCTCTGCGCCTACGCCGTCCTTCCCGCACACGCCGCCATGGCCGGGGATCCCGCGCTCCGGCTCGTGACGGAAGGGCCGGTTGCCGCGCTGGTCGGGACCGTCCCGCGCGCCGAATACGAGGCCGGCCCCGAGGGGCGCGGCGAGGATCCGGCCTGGATCGCCGAGCAAGCCGCACGGCACCACGCGGTCGTCACCGCCGCCGCCGCGCAACTCGGCGGGGCGGCGCTGCCGCTGGCCCTCGGCGCGCTGTTCTCTGCCGAAGACCCCCTGCGGCGCTGGCTCGCCGACCGCGCGGACACGCTGGCGGCGGCGTTGGCGGCGATCGCGGGCTGCGAGGAATGGGTGGTGGCGCTGCGCGAGGATGACGCCGCGCACGAGGTCTGGCTTGCGGCGCGCGACCCGGACCTGCTGGCGCTCGACGCGCAGGCGCGCAGCGCCGGCGAGGGGCGCGGGTTCCTGATTTCCCGGCAGCGGCAGCGCCTGGCCACCGCGCGCCTGGCGGAACGCCGTCGCGCCCTCGGCGCCGCGGTGGCGGACGCGCTTGCCCGGCATGCCCGCCATCTGGCGCCCGAGGGAAGGGCGCCGCGCTGGAACGGGCTGGTGCCGCGCGATTCGGTGGCCGCCCTGCGCAGCGAGATCGACGCCATGGCGCGGGAGATGGCGCAATCCGGCGTCACGCCCACCCTGTCCGGGCCCTGGCCGGCCTATGCCTTCGCGCGGGAGGCGGTGCGCGATGCGTGAGCCGCTTCCGCTTCCCGACGCACCTCCGCCGGAGGCGCTCGTCGACGTGCTCGACCGGCTGCTCGACACGGGCGTGGTCGTGGACGGGCAGATCGTGCTGTCGCTCGCCGGCGTCGATCTCGTGCATGTCGGCCTTCGCGCGCTGCTCGCCTCCGTCGAGACGGCGGCGCGGCTGACCGCGCTGCCGCCGCCGCCGATGGGGGACGCGCCGTGACCGCCGCATCCCCGCCGGAGATCGCCCGCCTTGCCTTCGATCCCGCGCGGATCGAGCAGGATTTCGCCCGCCTTGCGCTCACCGTGGTCGAGCTGGTGCGTCGCCTGATGGAGGCGCAGGCGCTGCGCCGCTTCGAGGCCGGCTCGCTCTCGGGCGAGGAGAGCGAGGGCCTCGGCCTTGCCCTGCTGCGCGGACGCGAGGCCGTGTTGTCGCTCTGCGAGCGGCTCGATGTGCGGCCGGAGGAGCTGAACCTCGATCTCGGGCCGCTCGGCCGGCTGCTCTAGAGCGCGATCCGCGCCGCGAAGCGCGGATCGCGGTCCGGGCCATTGTCCTTTCGCGTGATTCACGCCTGCGGCGATCACGCTCCAGCGATGCGGGGAGGATGCGCATGATGCCGACGATCCGGACCCTGGGCCTGGCCTGGATGGCCGCGCTGGTCGCGGCGTTGGCGGCGGCGGGCCTGCTCGCCGCGGCGTTGCTCTGGCCGCCGGCGGCGTCCGGCTCGTTCGGCCTTGACGAGACCCGTGTGGAGCGCGGCCTGCAGGCCGAGGTCTTCGGCGCCCTCGCGGCGGCGGAAGGGGCGCGCATGCGCGAGGACCTGCGCGGGCTGGCCGCCCAGCTGCCCCCCGCTGGCCGGTCGCGGCTCGAGCAGATCCTGGCGGCGGAGGAGCAGCGGCTGGAGGCGTCGCCGCCGGCGCTGGTCGTCGCCGGTTTCGCGGCGCGGCTGGAGGCGACGCTGCGGGCCATCCAGGCCGCAGGTCCGGCCCGCATGCCGCCGGAAGGCGGTCAGCCGCTCCTGCTTCTCGCCGCCGCGGCGGGGCTGGCAGCGGCGCTGCTGGCGATCCTGGCGGCGCCGCTCGCGCTCGCTCCGCTGCGCGCGGCGGGCCGCGCCGCGGACTGGGCCGGCCGGCGCGACCTCTGGGGCGAGCTGGCGCGGGCGCGGTCGGAGGGGGTGGCGACGCCCCCGGGCACCGAGGCATCGCTGTCCGGGGCCGAGGGGCCTGCCGAGCTGGCGCAGCTGCGCGCCGAGGCGCAGGCGAACCTGGCGATGCTGCGCACCGAGGCCGATGCGACGCGGCGGAGCCTGCGCGACGCAGTGTCCGAAGGTGCCAAGCTCGGACGTGCGGCGGAGGCGGCGGAAGGGCGGCTCGCCCGCGCCGCCGACAGCGCGGAGCGGGCCGTCACGCAGCTCGGCCATCTGCCGCACCTGGCCGCGGCACAGAGCGCCGGCATCGAGGCATTGGCCGCGCGGGTGGAACAGGCTTCGGGCCAGGCGGAGCGTGCCGCGAGGCTTCTCGCGCCGGTGCTCGAGGCGGCCTCGGCCATGCCGGAGACCGGAGCGATGGAAGCGCTTTCGCTGCGCCTCGAGAGCGCGGCCGGGCGACTGGCCGCCGAGGCCGAGGTGGCGCCGGAGGCGTTCCGCGATGCGCTGGCCGATGCCCTGGGCCCGCTCATCCAAGCCGCGGCGGCGCTGCCGCACCAGGCGGGCGCCGTGGCTGCGGAGGTGGCGGGCCTCACGGCCACGGCCGAACGCCTCGAAGCCTGTGGCCGTTCGGTGCCGGAAGCCCTCGCCGAGCAGGCCTCGGCCCTGGCTTCCGTGCTGGCGGACCAGCGCGCCGCCGTCGTCGGGCTCGAGGCGGCCTCGGCGGCCGGGTCGCGGCTCGAGGCGCTGGCGCGGCACCTGCCGGAGGCCGCCGGGCGGATCGACGGGGCGACATCCGAGCTGGCGATGCGCCTGGGCAGCATCGTCGAGACGGAGGCGACGCGCCTGGGCGCGGTGGTCGATCGCCTGGATGCCGGGATTGCCGCCGCGTCCGGGAGCCTGGACGCGCGCGTTGCGATGGCGTCCGAACGTCTGGAATCGGGCCTTGCCACGGTCACGACGCGGCTCGACGAGACCATCGACGCGGCCACCGCTCGCCTGGACGCCGGAATTGCCGCGGCGTCCGGCCAGCTCGGCACGGCGCTGGCGCCGCTGCCGGGGATGCTCGAGCGTGCCGCCGGGACGGCCGAACGGCAGGAGCAGACGGCAGCCCATCTCGCCCACCTCGCCGAACTGCTCTCCGGCGCGGGTGGCCAGCGCGAGAGCGTGCTGGCCCGGCTGTTCGAGGCGATGCCGAGCTTCGCCGCGCGGCAGGAGGCCGCGAGCGCCGAGCTCGCCGCCCTGGCCGCGCGCTTCCGCGGGGATGCCGAGGGGCATCTGGCACGGCTCGAGCGGCTGCCCGCCCGCTGGACGGTCGCTGCCCCGCCGGAGGCGATGGGCGCGCACCCGGCCCCGGGCGAGGATGCCTCCGCGGCGATGTCGCAGGGGCCCTCCGTCGCCGCGCGGCTGCTCCGCCAGCTCGACCCCGCCACCGCGACGCCGGCGGTGACCGAGACCCTCTGCCGTCTCGATGGCGTCGAGACCGAGGTGGCGCGGCTGTTGCGCGAGGCCGAGCTCATCGCCGGGGGCCCCGAGCCGGCCGCGTCACTGCCGCGCGACATGGTCGAGCGCACGCCCGAACTGCTGGAAAGCCTCGATGCGACGATCCGCCGGCTGCAATCGGTGGCGACCGCGATCGCGATGGCCAGCGACGGGAGCCGCCGCCCGGCCGCCAGCGACCGTGCGTTACCGCCGCCACGCGCAACCGTGGCCGCCGCTTGATTTCACGCTCGCTTAAGTGCGGCGGGGAATACTCGTCGGACGCGCTGCGACCGGCATCGATCGCCACACCTTGCGAAGGAGGATCGGATGTTTTCGCTGGTCATCGACGATTCGGCCCTCCGGGGCGACAGCCCGCTCGCCGAGCCGCCGGCGGTCCTTCCGCCGGCGATGTCGGCGCCCGCGACGCCGCAGCCGCTGGTGCTGCGCGTCTCCGGCGGCAAGCCGCTGCGGATGGAAGCCGTGCCGCTGATCGAGGCGGAAGCGGGGCCGGGGCTGGGCGACGCGATCGGCCTTTCGCTCCGGCTCTACCGGCGCGCGGGCGGCGACATCGTCGTCGCGCTGCGCAGCACCGCCACGGATGGTGGCGCCGAGGAGGCCGTCGATCGTGTCGAGGTCTTTCCCGATCTCGAGGAGGCTGCCGCCTGGCTCGAGGATTTCGACCCGACCGCCGATCTCTCCATCGACCTCGACGCGTCCGATCGCGGCCTGAGCGGCGCGGAAGTCGCGCTGCGCGCCGCGGCGCTGCGGATCCGCGCCGATGCGCTCGTGCGGCGCTATCGCTTCCTGGTCGGCGAGGCGCTCTGGCGTCTCGATGCGGCCTTCTGAGGCCGTGACCGCCTGCCGGCCGGAGCCCCTTGCATGGGCGTGACGCAACGGGACGGGCCTGTCCCCGGGCCACAGGCGTCGGTGCCACCGAAGCCGCCAGGCTCGTCGCCGGTCCACGGCAGCAGCCTCGCTTGCGGCTTCGCCTGGACGGTCGTGCCGCAGCACGGGCGGCGACCGATGGCCTTCTGGGGCCGGTTGCTGCTGCAGGCCGCGCATCGCGAGCCCGGTCTGCCGGTCTGGTCCGATCTCGCCCTGCACGAGAGCGAAGGGGGCGAGATCGTCGCTGCCATGCGGCATGTGCTGCGCGGGCGCGACGGCGCGGCGGATGGCCCGCCGCTCTGCTATGCGGTGGCGAGCCGCTCGGCGGCGGCGCTCCGCCAGGCGCTCGCCGCGCATGACCCGATGGCGGATCTGCCGGCGGAGTCGCTGCTCGGCGCCGCGCATTTCGAGGACCCCTATGCCGCCGGGCTTCTCGCCGAGCGGCTTCGGGCGGCCTGGCGGGCGCTGCTCGCGGCGAGCTTCGGCGATCCCGCCGCACCCCCTCCGACGTCCCGAGCCTCCTGGAAGGAACAGCCATGAACGCGATCAAGATCTTCGACCCGGTCAGCGAGTCCGTGGCGATGAGCATCCCGGTGCGCCGGGCGTCCGAGCGGTCCATCCCGGAGGCCGGTAGCCATCGCTTCACCCTCCGCCGCTCGGGCGCGCGGCCGCTGAGCTTCACGGGGCAGCAGCTCGGCCAGCGCAGCGGCCGCCGCGCCGGGGCCGCGCGCTGGCACGAGCTGAATCTCTTCCAGATGGATGACGGCCGCTACGTCGCCGACATCCGCGCCCTGACGCAGGGCGGCGGCGCGGAGGATCAGTTCCACGTCCATGTCGCCGACACCCTCGATGCGGCGATCGCCGTCTTCGAGCACCACGACGCGCGCCAGGACGTGCAGGCTGGCTTCGAGCTTGACGAGCCCGGCCGTGCGCCGGCCGAGCTGATGGCGCTGGCCGCCGCGCTGCGCTACCGGATCGCCGAGGCGGTGTCCTCCTACCGCGGCAACGTGGCGGTGTTCCTGGCGGAGCTGCCGCTCGACTGATCCGCGGCGCATTCTGCGCTTTCGTTTTGGGGCGCCCTGGTCGGGGCGCCTTTTTTGTTGCGGATGGAAGTATAGAGCAAGTATTTCTTAAGTAGAACGAGCGAATATGCCGGTGGCCGGCTGGGGGCGCCGTTTTGGCACGGATCCGTCATCGGCCGCAGGACCGCCGGGCCAGTCTGGTGCGGCAAGCAAGAGGACTGACGGACACCATGACGATCAACAAGAGCCTTGCTTCCTCCTCGCTGGCCGAGGTCATCGACCGCATCCTGGACAAGGGCGTGGTGATCGACGCCTTCGTGCGCGTGGCGCTCGTCGGCATCGAGCTGATCGCGGTCGAGATCCGCGTGGTCATCGCCTCGGTCGAGACCTACCTGAAGTATGCCGAGGCCGTTGGCCTGACCACCGATCCCGCCGCCGTCGCGGCGTGAGCGGGCGGGCGCGTCGGCATCGCTTGGTGAAGGGGCTCGACATCTTGCCAACCGACATCCTGCGTGCCGAACGCGCCCGGGAGGCCGGGCCGTCGGAGCCGGCCGCGATCCCCGCGGCCACGCCCGCGCTGCCGGCGGGGCGCAGCCTTGGCGGGCGAAGCGCCGTGATCGCCGCGCGTGCCCGTCGCCTGGCGTCGCGCCGCGCGGAGGGCCCGAACCACGCGCCGCCGGATCCCGTCCCGGTTGGCGGACCAGAGGTTCCGCCGGACAGCGCCGAGGTGCCGGCCAAGGTCGCACCGGACAGCCCCCCTCTGCCAGCCGAGGCCGCATCGGACACCGCCCCGCCGCCGGTCGTGGCCGCCCCGGACAGTGCCCAGGCCGCCGAGGCCGCATCGGATGCCACATCGCTGCCTGTCGACGACGCACCGGTCAGCCGCGCTCTGCCGGTCGAGGCGACCCAGAAGGCCGCGGTTGCTCCGCGCCAACTCAAGCATTGGCGGCCCTGGCGCCGCGCGACGGCCGCCGCGGCAAGTGCGCCCACCATGCCTCGTGCCATCAACCGCGTCGTGGCGACTGCCCCGCCGCCGGACATCGCCCGGCAGGCGGCCGGCGCGGCGGAGACCTCGGTCTTCGCAACCCTGCTGCTGGACACCGAGACGCGTGGCGTGGCGGCGACGATCCCCGTCCCTGTGCCACGTCCTGATCCGGTCCCTGATCCCTGCGCCGAAACGCCGACCGCCGAGGCGGCGCCGGCCGGACCAATCGTCGCCGACCATATCCCGGCTTTCGTCTCGGCCGCGACGATGCCGGAGTCGCCCGGCACCGATGTCGCGACGATGGACGATCCCGCGCCACCCGAATGCAGCGCGGCACCGATCGACCCGCCCGCGCCCGAGCCGGTCTCAAGGCCTTCGGTGTTTGCCGAACTCGGCCCCGGCATGCAGTTCCGCCTGCGCCAGATCGGCTATGGCAGCGATGCCGCGCTCGCCGAGGCCGATCCCGCATCCCTCCGCGCCGCCCTCGGCGACATCAGCCAGTTGCTGAACGTCGAGCACTGGATCGCCGAGGCGAAGCGGCGGCGCGCCTGATTCCGACAGGGACCAGGTCCGCGCCCTGTCCGCTTCTGCCCCCCATCCAGTGCGCGGACCGTGTCGATTTCCGGTGACGTTGCCCTGGCCGGCGCGGCTATGCTCATGGCGCCCGCACCCGGCCGAAGTGCCGGGGCGACCAGGGAGAACCACGCCATGGATCGCCACGATGTCTGCCTGGCAAGGCGGCGCCCTCTGCTGCTCGGTGCCGCCGCCGCCATGCTCGCCGCGCCGCGCCTTGCCCGCGCCCAGGCGATCTGGCCCACCCAGACGGTGCGATTCATCGGCCTCTACGCGGCCGGCGGCGCGACCGACATCGCCTCCCGCGCCTGGTGCCAGGCGATGAGCACCCTCACCGGCCAGAGCTTCGTCGTCGAGAACCGCACCGGCGCCGGCGGCACGGTGGGGACGGATGCGATCGCCAAGGCCCGGCCGGATGGCTACACGATCGGCCTCGGCAGCGTCGCGACCCTGGCCATCGCGCCCTCGATCTTCAGCACCCTGCCCTATGACGCGGCGAAGGACTTCACCTACGTCTCCATGCTCTGGCGCCAGCCGAACCTGGTGATGGTGAACAACGACCTCCCCGCGCGCTCCATCCCCGAGCTCATTGCCCTGCTGAAGAAGGATCCGGGCAAGTATCACTACGCCGTCGGCGGCGCCGGGACGACGCCGCACCTGTCGGCGGAGCTGTTCAAGACCATGGCGGGGGTGGAGATGCCCGTCGTCACCTATCGCGGCGGGGCGCCGGCGCTGATCGACGTGATCGCCGGGCGGGTGCCCATCCTGTTCGACAACATCTCCGGCCCGATCGGCTCGGTGCGCCAGGGCAAGCTGCGCGGCCTCGCCGTCACCAGCCCGTCGCGCAGCCCGGCCGCGCCCGACCTGCCGGCGCTGGCGGAGTTCCTGCCCGGCTTCGACGTCACCTCCTGGAACGGCGTCGCCGGCCCCGCCGGCATCCCGGCCGAGATCGTGGCGGCGATGAGCGAGGCCGCGAAGCGCGCGCTCGAGGATGCCGACGTCAAGCGCATCTACACCGAGAACGGCGCCACCCCCTGGTGGCTCTCGCCGACGGAGTATTTCGCCTATTGCCGCGCCCAGGCGGAGGCGATGGCGAAGCTCGTCAAGGCCTCCGGCGCGCGGATCGAATAGGCGCGGTCAGGCCGCACCCATCCGCCGCGCCAGCGACGCCAGCCCCAGCATCGCCGCGTCCGGATGGTTGATCAGCCAGGTCGGCACCGGCGCGAGCCAGTCGCGGAACCTCCCCTTCGCCTCGAAGCGCGCGCGGAAGGGGGAGGCCGCCAGGGCCTCGGGGAAGCGCGGGCAGATCCCGCCGCCGATGCAGACGCCGCCGCGCGCGCCGAGGGCCAGGGCCAGGTCGCCCGCCACGCCGCCGAGCAGCGCGCAGAACATCGAGAAGGTCTCCGCCGCGACCGGGCAGGGCTCGGGGCGGAGCGCGGCGGCGACCACCTCCGCGGCATCGCGCGCCGGCACCGCGGCGCCGTCGAGCGCGGCGATCGCGGCGTGCAGGTTCTCGATCCCCTGGCCCGAGAGCGCGCCGCGCTCGGCCGAGACATGGCCGCCGAGGCGCGGGCGAAGCACCTCGATCACCGCCGCCTCCCGCGCCGTGCCGGCGGGCAGCGCCGCATGCCCGCCCTCCGTCGCCAGCACCAGGCCGGGCACGGGCAGCCAGGCGGCGACGCCGAGGCCGGTGCCGGGGCCGAGCACCACCATCGGCGCCCCCGCCGCCGCCGCGCCGCCGCCGAGCGGGAACAGCCCCCGCCCCTCCAGCAGCGGCAGGGACCAGGCCAGGGCCTCGAAATCATTGACCACGCGCACGGCATCGAAGCCGAGTGCCGGGGCCAGCGCCGCGCCATCCACCACCCAGCCCCGGTTGGTCAAGGTCACCCGGTTCGCCGCGACCGGGCCGGCGACGGCGAGCACGGCGCGGGCCGGCCGCGCCCCGCCCCGGGAGGCGAGCCAGGCCTCGAGGGCCGCGGCGATTCCGGGGAAACCATCGAGCGCGAAGCGGTCGGACGGGCCGGGCAGGGCCTCGCCGGGCTGGAGCAGGGCGACGCGGCCATTGGTGCCGCCGATATCGGCGAGCAGGAGGGGGCGGGGGTCGGAGGGCATCGGGCGATCCTGCCGGGCGGGGCGGGGCGGCGCCACAGGGGGCCGGGGGGAAGAAGACACTTCTTCCCCCCGCAAGCCCCCCATCATCGTTTTTTGGCACCAGTCCTGGCGCGTGCGGCGGCGTCTCCCGGCGGAGCCTGGCTTGATCGGAGGGGCAGTTTCACCGCCTCGGCGATTCCGCCTCGGCGGGACGGGCGCTACCCTCCGCGGAACGGGAAGGGGAACGCCGCGCCATGAGGATCGACCGCGTCTCGCTGACGCTCTTCGCCTGGGAGGGCATCCCGCCCACCAGCTACCACGCCGCCTCGGTGCAGACCGGCGGGCGCTCCGCGCTCGGCCTGCTGACCCTCGGCACCGATGCCGGGATCGAGGGGCACGCCTTCCTCGGCTCCGCCACCCACACGGCGGAGAATGACGGCCCCGGGCTGATCCGCTTCCTCAAGCCGATCCTGATGGGCAGGGACCCGCTGGACCGCGAGGCGATCAACGCCCGCCTTTGGCCCTGGACGCGCACGGTGACGGTGCGCTCGATCGGCGCCGTCGACGTGGCGCTGTGGGACATCGCGGGCAAGGCGGCGGGGATGCCGATCCACCGTCTGCTCGGCACCTCGCGCACCTCGATCGGCGCCTATGCCAGCAGCGCCCGCCTGCCCTCGGTCGAGGCCTATGCCGAGGAGGCGGTCCGGTTCCGCGACACCGGCTGGAAGGCCTACAAGATCCACCCGCCGCAGGACCCGCCGCTCGACATCAAGGTGTGCGAGGCGGTGCGGCGCGCCGTCGGCGACGACTACACCATCATGCTGGACAGCACCTGGGCCTACGACTTCCCCGCCGCGCTGAAGGTCGGCCGCGCGGCGGAGCGGCTCGGCTTCCTCTGGTACGAGGACCCGCTGCACGACCAGGACATCACCAGCTACGTCAAGCTGCGCCAGAAGCTCGACATCCCGATCATGGCGACCGAGTACCCGCAGACCGGCCTGGAATCCTACGCGCCCTGGATCATGCTGCAGGCGACCGACTACCTGCGCGGCGACGTCGCGGTGAAGGGCGGCATCACCACCCTGATGAAGACCGCGCATCTCGCGGAGGCCTTCCGCATGACCTACGAGGTCCACCATGGCGGGAACAGCCTGAACAACGTGGCGAACCTGCATGTCTGCTGCGCCATCCGCAACACCACCTTCTTCGAGGTGCTGCTGCCGGACGGGGCGCACAAATACGGGCTCGCCCCCGACATCGTCGTCGGACCCGACGGCATGGTGCACGCGCCGGAGGGGCCCGGGCTCGGCGCGGCGATCGACTTCGACCTGATCCGGGCGAAGACGATCGCGGTGCTCGAGTAGCCCCCCGGTCAGCGCGGCGGGACGGTCGTGCGGAACAGCGCCTGGTCGTTCATGAAGGCCACGCGCTCGGCCTCGTGGCAGGCCATGCAGGCCGCCCGCGCCTGCGCGAAACCGGACCAGGCGCGGGCCTGGTCGTTGCTGCGGAAGGCCTCGCGCACCGGCTCGTAGACCTTCTGGACGAACTCGCGGTCGGCGCTCGCCTGGCGCCGCGGACGCCGGGCGTAGCCGGTCTGGACCAGCTCGCGGATCTTCTCCCACTGGTAGGTGGCGAGCGCGAAATTGCCGTCCCTGACCGCGTCGTGCATCGCCTGGTAGCGCTGCCCGACGGCGAGCATGCTGACATGGAAGCCGCCCGCCTGTTCCTGCAGCGCGCGGAACCGCGCGCGGTCGTCGGGCGCGTTCAGCAGCCAGTCATTGGGGTTGGCGAGCGGGCCTTGCGCGAAGGCGCCGGGGACGCCGAGCAGCAGCGCCAGCGCGGCCGCGAGGCGGAGGGGACGGATCGGTCGCATCGTCTTTCCTTCAGCTCAGGAGATCGTCGGCGGAGAGGCTGGCCAGCAGGGCGATCCGGATCGAGGCCTCGGCGATGCCGTCGCCATCCGCATCGAACAGCAGGCGCAGGCCGGACGGAAGCGTCGCGTAGCGCGCCTCCGCCGATCCCCCGCCGGTGAAGCCCGCCTCCCCGCGCCAGGCGAAGGGGCCGATCGGGCGGACATCCACCCGGTCTTCGCCGGCGACGAAGTCGCGGATCACATCCTCGGCACCGGGCGGCGCTTCGGCGATCCCGGCCAGGCGGAACAGGTCCATGCCGGCGCCGCCGACCAGGCTGTCGGCGCCCGCGCCGCCGCGCAGCGTGTCCGCGCCCGCCCCGCCCGAGAGCAGGTCGTCGCCGCCGCCGCCGCGCAGCACATCCGCGCCCGCCCCGCCGCCGAGCGTGTCCCCACCCTCCCCGCCCGACAGCCGATCTTCGCCCGCGCCGCCGCCGAGCCTGTCCGCCCCGTCGCCGCCGCGCAGCCGGTCATCCCCGTCATGGCCCCGCAGCGTGTCCGTGCCGGCGCCTCCGCCCAGCGTGTCGGCGCCGGTCCCGCCCCACAGCAGGTCGTCGCCGGCGCCGCCGGCCAGCACATCCTCGCCGCCGCCGCCGCACCCGGTGTCGTCGCCCCCGTGCCCCTCGATGGTCTGCGCGCCGCGGCGCCCGGCGAGGAGGTCGCCGGCGCCGCCACCGGACAGCGCCTGGCCGTCCGCGGTGCCGATCACGAGCTGCGGGCGATCGGGGTACTCGGCGGGCTCGTCGGCGGCACGCCGGTCGAAGAAGGCGAAGGCGTCCTCCTGCAGATGGCGCGTGTCGGTGTGGCGGAGGATGAGGTCGGACAGGCTCGTCGCCTCGATCATCGCCAGGGTCGGCGCGTCGAAGCCCTGGTTGCGGTAGAACAGACGGTCGCCGTCGCGCAGCGCGGTGAATTGCCCGGCGACGATCGCCAGGAAGGTCTCGCCGAGGAAGGCGCCCTCGACCAGCCGCTCCGCCAGGCCGCCGGTCCAGAGCTCGAGCGAATCGATGTCGCCATAGGCCTCGCGCAGCGCCGCGACCGTCGCCGCGTCGTCGGTCACCTCCTCGAAATCGGCGTAGGCGTCGAGGCCGAGCGCGAGGCGCGCGCCGTTCAGCGTCGGCAGGCCGAGGTCGCGGCCGCGCTGGATGTTCAGCGCCGCGAGGTCCTGGCCGACATCGGGATCGACGAGGAAGCTGCGCAAATCCTCGACGATCCGCGCATCCATCGCCTGCGCCTGGTCGTCGAGCAGGTGCCGCAGGAAGCCGTCCGCGCCGCTGCCTTCCGCGAAGGCCGTGGGCGGCAGGAAGAAGGCGTCGCGCAGCGCGAAATCCGCCTCGGCCGCCCCGGTCTCGTCCTTCCGCTCCGTCTCGGCGGAGACGGTGGAATGGCCCCAGCGATAGGCCGCGCCGGCGAATTCATGCGTCAGGCGGGGGTCGATGCCGGGATCGTAGCCCGCATAGTCGGGGATCGCGTCCTCGCCGAGCAGGGTCGGCAGGTATTCGTCATAGGTGATGTGCGCGATCTCGGCCGTCACGATGGCGCGCGCCATCTCGTACAGCGCGTCGCCGGGGAGCGTCGGGTCGGCCGCGGCGAGGCGTCCGACCTGCCAATTGTGCTCGCGGACGAAGAGGGTCTGCAGCGCGGTCAGGGCCGGGTTCTCCCCGACCCGGCCATCCCCCGCGACGAAGCCCGGGCCCGCCGGGCCGTCGGCGACCGGCAGATTGTCCCCGGCCGAGACCCGCATCCGGCCATCGGCCTCGCGCAGGCTCGCCGCCGTCGCCGCGTCCGAGCCATAGACCATCGAGGCGTCGAGCCAGCCGGTGACGCCGTTGATGGCGGCGGCCGGGTTGTCGGCGCCGGTGCCGGTGGCCGGGTCCTTCACCGCGCGGGTGACCAGGATCTCCGTGCCCGCCGCGAAATCGGGATCGCCCGCCGGAACGACGACGCTGATGTCGGTGACGCGGTCCGAGGGCGTGCGGGTCAGGTCGTGGTCGATGAACTGGCCCCAGGCATAGATCATGCCGGAGATGCCCTGCGCATTCGGGGTCGCCGCCTCGCCCTCGCCCACGACGATGTTGCTGACCGCGCGCGGGTTCGGTCCGCCGACCATGGCGGAGGCGCCATCCCCGTAGCGCGCGGGGGCGAGCCGGTCGAAGGGCTGGCCCGCCCGGTTGAGCTCCGCGTCGGCGAGGCTGTTCCCCGACCCGTCGATGGTCCTGAACTCCATGCCTGCCCTCCCCCGGGACCGCGGCGCCGGCCGGTTCGGCGCCGTCGCGGCCACCCGACGCAAGCATGCGTCCAAGAAGCATGCAAGTAGAATTATCTCATTACTTGCAAACAACCAAACATCTCTACAGGGCTACACCTGTACAGGGCTGAAGGCTCTACAGCTGTTCAATGATGCAGGTCGACACCGCGCCGGCGGGGACCGGAGCCCGTGAGGAAATCGAACTTGCGTAGGAACGCCCTTCGGACTGATTGCAGAATATCGCGCAGCATCGGCGCTGCCGGGCGTTGTATCACGCAGTCTCAGCCGCCGGTCGTCGTCTCGCGCTCCAGCGCCTCGAGCGCGGCGGCGAAGCCGCGGAAGGAGACGGGGATGTTGCGCAGCTGGCCGGTCGCGTCGTGCCATTCCAGCCGCGCCTGCTGGTCGGCCGGGCGGGCGCGCAGCCGGCGCAGCATCGCCTCGTCCCGCAGCTCGGCCTCGGCCGCGCAGCCGCGCGGCTGGCACGTCTTGAAGGGCAGGGCGAGGGCGGGCGGCTCGGCCTGGCGGCCGGAGGGGGCGGGCGCGCCGGGCGGCTCCAGCACCAGCCGCGCGGGCTGGCCGGGCTGCAGGTTCACCGGCACCAGCGCGACCAGGCGCAGCGGCTCGCCCCTGGCGGCGCGCGCCAGCCCGAAGGCGGTGATGGTCTGGCCGCGCTGGTCCTGCGCGGTCTGCACCATCTCGCAGATCCGCCCCGCGGCGGGTGCCGGGCGCGGCAGGCAGTGCAGGGTCCAGTCGCCGAAGACCGCGCTGGTGCGGTCCGGACCGCCGGCCTCGGGCGCCGCCTGGGGTTGCGGCGGGGCCTGGGCCGGCGCGGCGCGCTGCTGGGCGAGGCCCGGCGAGCCGAGGAGCAGGAGGAAAGCGATCAGGGCCGCGGCGCGAAGCCCGCCGGTCGTTCCGCCGCGCCGCCGCATCCCACGCCTCCCCCGACCCGAGCCCCCGGGCGCTCTACAGGCGCCCGGCGGGTCCGACAACCGGGGCCGGGGAAGGCGCGCCGCTCAGCCGGCCTCGCCGAGGGGCGTCACTGCGGGGCGGCGGATCTCCCCGCCCCATTCCTGCAGCAGCTCCCCGCCCGCCACCGTCTCCGGCGCGCGCAGCGGGTCCTGGATCAGCACGTCCGGCCGCAGCAGGCGGATCAGCTCGAGCGGCCCCTCGTCGCCGAAGCGGGTCAACAGGTGGACCTCCGGGCGCTCGGCGAGCGCGTCGGCGCGGCGGTCCGACTGCGCCAGCGCCACCACCAGGCGGTCGCACCAGGTGGCGGTCTCGGCCAGCACCGCCGGGGCATCGGCGGAGCCGACGAGGAAGCCGACGCGGCAGCCGGCGCGGCGCCAGCGCTCCACCCGCTCGGCGGCCTGGGTGCGGGAGACCAGCTTGCGCCGGCCGAGCCAGCCCGGCTCCATCACCTCCAGCAGCTCGTCCTCGCGCACCACGGCGATGCCGGACTTGCCCATGGCGATGCCGCCGGCCAGCGCGGCCAGGCGCGCCGTCACCGGCAGCGACAGGCCGGCCGACATCCCGGCCGCGGCCACGGCCACCACCGCGTCATCGGCGCCAGCCGGGTCCAGCACCTCCGCCGCGCCCGAGGGCAGGTGGTGCACGGCGGGCGACCCGGCCGCGGCATTGGTCTCCACCAGGGTCAGGCCGGTCTCCCCGCGCATGACCAGCACGGCGCCGAAGCCATGCGCCGCGGCGAGGATGCGCGCGGCGGCGGCAATCTCCTCCGCCGTCGCCACCGGGCGGCCGGTGCCCTCGGCCAGCTCGGCGACGCTCACCACGACCAGGTCGGCGCCGGCGAAGCGGCCGGCATCCCCGCCCTTGGGGTCGGCCAGCACGCGGCGGCCGGCGGTCCGGGCGGCGGCGATGAGCTGGCCCGGGACCGCGCCCGCCAGCATGCCCTTGCGGTAATCCGACAGCACCATCACCGCGGTCGCCGCCACGGCGTCCGAGGCGATGCGCACCAGCCGCTCCGCCAGCCGCGGGCTGATCGGCGCGACCTGCTCGCGGTCCGCCCGCATGATCTGCTGGCCGGCGGCGAGGAAGCGGGTCTTGGTGGTCGTCGCCCGCCCGCCCTGGACCAGCAGCCAGGGCTCCACCCCCGGCTGCCCGCCGACCAGGCCGGTCAGGTCGCTGCCCGCCTGGTCGTCGCCGACGACGGAGACGAAGGCGACGGCGACGCCGAGGGCGGTGAGGTTGCGCACGACATTGCCGGCCCCCCCGGGCAGCGCCACCTCGCGCTCGACCGAGAGGACGGGGACGGGGGCCTCCGGGCTGACGCGCTCCACCCGGCCGAAGACGTAGCGGTCGAGCATCGCGTCGCCGATCACCAGGGCGGTGCCGCGGCGCAGCTGGCGGACCGCGCCCGCAAGCGTCGCCGCCGTCGGCGATAGGGACGGGTCGGCGGGCGGGACGGACGCGGGGCCGTGCATCGCGACCCGGTAGCGCAAGCCGTGGCAGGGGCGCAAGGCACCGGGCCGATCCTTCCCCCCCGCGCCCGGCCCGTCAGGCGGCCAGGAAGCCCATCCGGTCGCCCTCCAGCACCAGCGCGGTGAGGGCGCCGCCGAAGCAGGCGCCGGTGTCGATGCCGATCCGGTGCGGCCGCAGCTCGGGCACGCGGCTCGGCGTGTGGCCGTGCACCACCACCGCCTCCAGCGTGCCGCGGAAGGACAGGAAGGGCTCGCGGATCCAGATCAGGTCATGGCCGTCCTGGTGGTCGAACGGCAGGTCGGGCCGGACCCCGGCATGGACGAACAGGTAGCCCCCCGCCGCCCAGCGCAGCGGGCAGGACCGCAGCAGCGCCAGATGCTCCGGCGGCAGCGCGGCGGCGAGGCCGGCGGGACCCGGCTTGTCCGCGGGGTCGAGGCCGTAGCTCTCGAGCGTCGCCGCGCCGCCATTGTCGAGCCAGAACGTCAGGGCGCCCGGATGCCCGCCCGGCCCGCAGGCGTCGAGCAGCATCGCCTCGTGGTTGCCCAGCAGGGTCACCACCTTCGCCCCCGGCAGGGGCGGCGGGTCGAGCAGCCGGTCGAGCACCCCGGCGCTGTCCGGCCCGCGATCGACATAGTCGCCGAGATAGACCAGGACGGTCCGCGCCACCGGCGGGCGGGCGCGGGCATCGGCGAGGATCCGGGCGTGCAGCGCCAGCAGGCGGTCGGCGCAGCCATGGATGTCGCCGATGGCGTAGACCCGCATCCCCGGCGGCAGGGCGGCGGGGGCCGGGCCCCAGGCCGGGACCGGCCCGGCGCCGATCGTCGCTAGCCCTTCCTTCAGCATCGCGGTGCCATCCTGCCGGCTCGACCCCGCCGACGCCCGCGATCGCCCGCGGGGACGCGGCGGATCCCGATGGATACCGACCGTGCCGCGTGCCCCGTCCCCCCCGCCCGCGTCGTCCTCGCCCGCATCATGCCCGCAAGCATCCTCCACGCCCGCCGCGGCCCGGTCCCGCTGGCCCGCCCGGCGGCCGGGAAGGCCGGGGCGGCGAGCCTGCCCGGCGGCGGCGCAGAGTAGGGCCGAAACCTTGCGCATCCCACCACCGGCCGGCCGGCGCGCATGGGCGTGATCATTGCATCGCCGGGAAGCGGCGTCGCCTGGCAGGTGCCGGCCGAGGAGGCGGGCACGCTGCGCGCCATCCGCCAGGCGCTCGCGGCCACGCCGCCCGGCGCGGGTCGGGTCGCGCTGTGCCTGCCCGGCCCGATGGCGCCGCATCGCCGCCGCGCCGCGCGGATCGTGCTGCGCGACGCGGCGCGGGCGGACGCCGCCCGGGTGCTGGAGGCCGCCGCGGATGGCGACCTGTTGCTGCTCGGCGCCACCGCCGAGGAGGCCGCGCGGGCCGAGGCGATCCTGGCGCCGCTGCTCGCCACGCCCGACCGGCAGGGCCCGGGGCCGCCCCTGACCTGGCGCCTGCCGGCGGAT
>CAZMCV010000046.1:0-25785 GCA_964564645.1 uncultured Acetobacteraceae bacterium | reverse complement strand
GCGCCTCGTCGGCCTTGCGCGCCCGTGGCGCCGGCTCGCGCGTCGCGCGGGAGCGCGGCGCCGCCTCCTCAGTCTTGCGCGTCCGTGGCACGGCCGGCCGACCCTCCCGTGCCGGGTCGGCCTTCGCCGCGGCGCCGGCACGGCTCCGGGCCGGCGCCTCGGCCACGGATCCGGCCGCGCGGCGGCGCGTGCCGCTGTCCTCGCCCTCGCCCCCACGGCGTGGGCGACCGGTGGCGGAGCGGCGGTCGGTTCCCCGCGAGGGGGGCTTCGGCGTGCGCGTGATGGGCCTCTCCTATGACTGTCGGTTCAGCGCCGGCATGATCCTACACCGCCCCGCCAGCGCCTGCCGAAGCCGCTGCGCGGATGGCGGTGGCCGAGGCCGGATGCTCGCGCGCCGGCACCAGCGTCCAGGGCGCATGCCGGCGCTTGCAGCCATGGCCGGCCCCGTCCTCGGTAAGCAACGCGAGCGGACGCCGGCGGTGCCGGGCCAGGGCGCGGGATGCGCGCCCGAGCAGCGCCGGGCGTGTCTCCCCCGGGCGGGGCAGCACCGCAAGGGGCGTCCTGCGGGCCAGGTCCCGCCAGCGCCGCCAGCGCGGCAGCTGGGTCAGGTTGTCCGCCCCCATCAGCATGACGAAGCGCGCGCGGGGGAAGCGGCGATGCAACTCCGCCAGGGTGTCGACGGTGTAGCGGGTGCCGATCCGCGCCTCCAGGTCCGTGGCGATGACGCGCCTGCCATCGGCGATGCGCCGCGCCGATGCCAGCCGGTCGGCTAGCGGCGCCATGCCGCGCGCCGGCTTCAGCGGATTGCCCGGCGAGACCAGCAGCCAGACCTGGTCGAGGCCGAGCGCGCGCAACGCCCGGTCCGCCACATGCCGGTGCCCCGCATGGGCCGGGTTGAAGCTGCCGCCCAGCAGGCCGATCCGGGCGCGGCGGGAATCGCCCTGCGTCCCGGGCGCCGCAAGCTGCCTCACCGCGCGGGAAGACCGGGCCGGCCGCCGCTGCCGCGCCTGCGCCTCATCGCATCCGGACGGAGACCGCGACGGGGCCGGAGGCGACAAGCCCCTCATAGCGCACGGTGTAGGTGCGGCCCGCCTCGGTCGGCAGGGCGGGCGAGAAGCCGCCGAGCGAGACCAGCTCCCCCGGCTGGAGCTTGCGCCCGCGCTTCGCCAAATCCTGGGCCAGCCAGGGCAGCACGTTCAGCGGATGGCCGAGCAGCGCCGTGCCGGGGACCCGCGCCAGCTCCTTGCCCGTGTCGTCCAGCATGACGACGGTCATGCCGCCGAGCCGCGCGGCGAGGTCGCCGCCCTCGCCCTCGACCGGGATCGGCGCGCCGAGCACGCCGAGCCGCGCGCCCACATTGATGGCGACCAGGTTCGGCCCGTCGAGCTTGCCGGGCGGCATCACCAGGTCCGGCAGCTCGATGAAGGGGATGATCGCGTCGATGTGGCGCAGCACCTCGGCATGGGTCTTCGCCTCGTTGATGCCGGCGTCGCGCACGCGCACCAGCAGGTCGGCCTCGACCGCGGGGATGGCGCCGAAGCGGGCGGGCAGCTCCTCGCCGCTGCGGCCGCGCACCGTCGCCTCGAAGATCGTGCCGGTCAGCGGGTGGGTGACGCCGAAGCGCTTCTGGGCGGCGTCGTTGGTCAGCCCGACCTTGTAGCCGACCGGCCGGCCGAGGCTGCGCGCAAGGATCGCCACCAGCTTGTCCTGCGCGCATTGCCCGTCGGCCAGGCTGGTCATGCCGGTGACCGGCTCGCCCGGCTGGTCGGCGAGCAGGCGCGTGGCCAGGGCGGCCATGGCCTCGTCGGACGGGCAGGCGGCGAAGGCCGGCGGGGCGAGGGCGGCGAGGCTGGCCGTGAGGATCGCGGCGGCGGGCAACAGGCGGCGGCGCATCGGGCTCTTTCCCTTCCTGGCGTTTGCCCGATGCTAGGACGTCATCGCGCGGCTGCCCATGCCCCCCGCGCGGCCAGGGGACCGCGGCCCGTGCTCAGGGGCGGACCTGGCCGGTGCCGAAGATCTGGTAGCGATAGGTGCAGAGCTGCTCGAGCCCGACCGGCCCGCGCGCATGCATGCGTCCGGTGGCGATGCCGATCTCCGCGCCGAAGCCGAACTCGCCGCCGTCGCAGAACTGCGTCGAGGCGTTCCAGAGGCCGACGGCGGAGGCGAGGCCATCGAGGAATGCCCGCGCCGCCGCGGCGTCCTCGGCGATGATCGCCTCCGTGTGCTCGCTGCCGAAGCGGCGGATATGGGCGAGCGCGGCATCGACCCCGTCCACCACGGCGACGGAGAGGATGGCGTCGAGCCATTCGGTGGCGAAATCCTGCTCGGTCGCCGCCGGCAGGTCGGGGCAGATGGCGCGGGCGCGGGCGTCGGCGCGGAAGTCGCAGCCCAGCGCCCGGAGATCGGCCACCAGCGGCGGCAGCAGCGACGCGGCGATGGCGGCATCGATCAGCAATGTCTCGGTCGCGCCGCAGACCCCGGTGCGGCGCATCTTGGCGTTGGCCAGCACCGCGCGCGCCATGGCGGGATCGGCCGAGGCGTGGATGTAGGTGTGGCAGAGCCCCTCGGCATGGGCGAGGACGGGGACCCGCGCCTCCTCCATCACCCGCGTGACCAGGCCCTTGCCGCCGCGCGGCACGATCAGGTCGATCAGGCCGGCGGCACGCAGCATCGCGCCGACGAAGGCGCGGTCGGCGGTCGGCGCCACCTGCACCGCGGCTTCCGGCAGGCCGGCCGCGCGCAGGCCCTCTTCCAGGGCGGCGTGGATGGCGCCGGCGCTGCGGAGGCTCTCCGACCCGCCACGCAGGATCACGGCGCTGCCGGCCTTGAGGCAGAGCGCGGCGGCATCCGCGGTGACGTTCGGCCGGCTCTCGAAGATCATTCCGATGACGCCGAGCGGCTGGGCGACCCGGCGGATGCGCAGGCCGTTCGGGCGGGTCCATTCGGCGAGGACGCGGCCGACCGGGTCGGGCAGCGCGGCGACGTCCTCGAGCCCCTTGGCCATCGCCTCGACCCGGGCCTGGGTCAGCGCCAGGCGGTCGCGGAAGGCGGGGGTGAGGTCGGGCGCCGCGGCGAGGTCGGCCGCATTGGCCGCGAGGATCGCGGGGGCCCGGCGGCGGAGCGCGTTGGCTGCCTCGGCGAGGGCACGATCCTTCGACGGTCCGCCGGCGCGCGCCAGGCTGTCGGCGGCCGCGCGGGCGGCGCGGGCGGCCTGCTCCAGCGCGCGGGCGGCGCCATCCGGGGTGGGGCGGGGATCGATCGCGTTCATGGCCTTGGTCCTCCGACGGCCGGCATGCCTCGGGGAGGCGCGCCGGGCCGGCGATGGGGGATCGGTAGCGGTGCCGGGCGGCAGGGGGAAGGGCAACCGACATCCTGGCGACCGGCGCGCAGCCGGCCCGGGGGGAGGCGCTTGTGGCTGGGGCCGTCCCTGGCTATACCCGCGCGCCGCGTCGGGCTCGGGTGCCCTCGACCCCGCGCGGTCCGACCCTGGACCGGAGCGTAGCTCAGCCTGGTAGAGCACTGTGTTCGGGACGCAGGGGCCGGAGGTTCGAATCCTCTCGCTCCGACCATCCACGGGTCCTCGATGAAAGCCCCGCCGGCGATGCTGGTGGGGCTTTCGTCGTTTTGGCACCCGGCGGGCGCGACGTTGCCCGCCAGCGCGTCCGACGCTATCTACGGCCGATGCTGCCGACATAGCTCAGCGGTAGAGCAACTGATTCGTAATCAGTAGGTCCCCGGTTCAATCCCGGGTGTCGGCACCATTACCAATCCCGAATGCTGCTTGGATCGTCGGGGCCTCGGCCCCGAGCAGCCGGCCCCGGGATGCACGCGCGGCCGGCCGCATGCGTGCCCGCTGCCATGCCCCGGGCGGAAGACCCCATCGAATGGGCGCGAGCCACGTCGCGTCGGCAAGGTCCACGCACGGAGTCCGTGCGTGATCCGCCCGGGCGCCGTCCGCCGCCCCGCCATCGGCCGGGCGGGACGGCAGGCGCGCCACCAGGAACGCATCGATCCGCCTGCACCAGCGATCCCTTAAGCCTTGAGCGTCATTCTGCGCCACGACGTTCCACCGGCACCGAAACGGCGCGCGCCTGCAGGGCAGCGCGGGCGCGTGGCGGCCACCCGGTGCCGGCGTCGTGCGCCTGCCTTCAGGCGCGGAGGCTTCGACGTCACCGGGGATGCGCTAGGTTGAGCACCGCCACAGGCCTTGTCCTCTTCTCGCCGGCCCGGCTCCCCTCCATCGGGGGCCCGCTGTTGCTCGGCGCGGCGATCGGTCTCGCCGCGGCGCAGCTTGTCCGCGCCTGGGTGGGGGAGGGCGTGCTCTCGGACATCGCCGCCGTCGCGGGGATGACCGCGGGCCTCTGGCTGGCGCGCGCCTGGCTGGATCGGTCGGCGCGCCCGCCCCGCGCGCTGCCGATGCGGGAGCGGGCGGCGCCGCCGCACATGCCGGTGATCGCCGCGCAAGCGGTCGCGCCGGTCCAGGCGGCGACCGGCGCCCGCGCCGCGGGCGGGCAGGTCGCGGCGGAGCTCGACCGCTACAGCGAGGTCACCGAGATCCTCCGCCGCCAGGTGCAGGGCGCGGTCGACGATTCCGAGACGGCCGCGCTCGGCAGCATCCGCCGGCTGGGCGTGCTGGATGAGGATGTGCGGATCCTGCTCGGGCGGCTCGCGGAGGCGGAGCGACGCTCTCTCGGCCTGACCGCCGATGGCGCGGAGAAGGTCGTCACGATGCGCAAGGCGGTGCAGGCGCTTCGCGAGCAGATCCGCGAGCGCTCCGCCCAGGTGCGTGCCGACCGGGACATCTACGCCCGCATCGCCGAGGAAACGCAGCGCTTCGCCTCCGCCATCGCCGCGATCGCCCAGATCGCCTCGCAGACGCGGCTGCTGTCGTTGAACGCGACGATCGAGGCGGCGCGGGCCGGGGAGGCCGGGCGCGGCTTCGCCGTGGTCGCCAACGAGGTGCGGGCGCTCGCCGGCGAGAGCTCCAGGGTCTCGGCCGAGGTGAACGAGGGCATCCAGCGGCTGCAGGGGATCATGCGCCAGCGGCTTTCCGGTGCGCTCGACACCGCCACCGAGGATGCGCTGCTCGAGACGACGGAGGAGCAGGTGCGGGCGGCGGAGCAGGGCTTCTCCCACCTGGCGGAGGAAGCCTCCGGAACGCTCGGCATCGCGCTCGAGTCCGGCCAGTCGATCGCACGCAGCGCGCTCGACGCGATGAGCGCGGCGCAATCGCAGGACATCGCGCGCCAGCGCCTCGAACAGGTGCAGGAGGGGCTGGAGCGGATCGGCCTGCACGCGGCCGGCCTGGCGGAGGCGCTGCGCGACACGGGTCCGATCGCGCCGGTGGAGGAGACGCTGCTGCGGCCGATGGAGCAGGCCTATGTGATGCAGGCGCAGCGCGTCGCGCACCAGGGCGGCGGGGGGCAGGGCAGCAATGCCTCCTCCATCGAGCTCTTCTGAGGAAGCGCGGGCGATGAAACGCTCCCCGCGGACCGTGGCGCCGATCCCCTGCAAGCGGCACGAGCGGCCCGCTCCCGCGCGCGACGTCCCCGGCGGGCCGCGCGAACGCCTGGTCGAAGGCCGGCGGGCTCGGTCCGCCCGCGCCTCGTCCATGACCGATTCTTCCCGATGACCATCCCGGCGAGACCGCGCCACCCGGAGGGAGCATGCCTGCGGACCCTGTCCTCGACGCCGAGCCCGGATGGCTCGACCTGCCCGCCAGCCTCGATCTCGCCGGTGCGGAGGCGCTGCGCGGTGCCCTGCTGCCGGGGCTGCTCGAGAGCGGCGGCATCCTGCTCGACGGTCGTGCCGTGGAACGGGTCACCACGCCCTGCCTGCAGGTGCTGGCCGCCGCGGCCGCGACGGCGCGGGCGCGCGCGCTGCCCTTCCGCCTGCGCGGCGCCTCGGTCGCCCTGGCCGAGGCGATCGAGGATCTCGGCCTTTCCGACGCCATTCCCCACGAGGTCTGACATGGCCAAGCGCGTGCTCACCGTCGATGACAGCCGCACCATGCGCGAGATGGTCGCCTTCACCCTGCGCAAGGCCGGCTACGAGGTGCAGGAGGCCGAGGACGGCCAGAAGGCGCTGGCCGTGCTGAAGGCGAAGCCGGCGGACATCATCATCACCGATCTCAACATGCCGGTGATGGATGGCGTCGCGCTGATCCGCGCGCTGCGCGCGGACCCGAAGCACCGTGGCGTGCCGATCCTGATGCTCACCACCGAATCCGATGCGAACAAGAAGGCCGAGGGCAAGAGCGCGGGCGCGACGGGCTGGCTGGTGAAGCCCTTCGAGCCGGAGAAGCTGGTCGAGGTCCTCAAGCGCGTCTCGCCATGAGAGCTCGCGGCCGCATGCCCGCCAGCCCCGATCCTGGAGGCGATCCTCCGCGATCCGTGCGGGCCTTCGAACGCATTTCCGGTTGATTCACAGACCGCGAGGCCCCCGATGGATTTCGACCATCTCCGCGCCACGTATTTCGAGGAGTGCGCCGAGCTTCTCGAAAGCGCCTATGCCCAGCTGGCCGCGCTGTCGGAGGATCGCGCCGATGCCGAGACGGTGCACGCGCTGTTCCGCGCCATCCACTCCATCAAGGGCGGCGGCGGCGCCTTCGGCTTCGCGCGGCTGGTCGCGCTGGCGCATGTCATGGAGACGCTGCTCGACCAGATGCGCGACGGCATCCGGGCGATCGAGCCGGGGCTGCTGGCGCTGCTGCTGCGCGGCACGGACATGCTGGCCGACCTGCTCGCCGCCGAGCGCAAGGGCGACGCGCTGGAGGAAGGGGTCGAGGCCGCGCTGACCGAGGCGCTGGTGCAGGCGGCCGAGGCCGACGGCGCGGGCGCCGACGCCATGCCGCCGGTCGCGCAGGCCGTGCCGGGCGGGGCCGCCATGGCCAGGGGCTGGCGGATCCGCTTCCGCCCGCACACGGCGCTCTTCCGCAACGCCAACGAGCCGCTGCTGCTGGTGCGGGAGCTGCGCCGGCTCGGCCCGCTCGCCGTCACCGCCGATCTCGCGCGGCTGCCCGCGCTCGAGCAGCTCGAGGCCGAGGATGCCTGCATCGGCTGGGAGATGACGCTGGAGGCCGCGATCCCCCGCGAGCAGGTCGAGGAGGTGTTCGAATTCGTCGCGGAGGATTGCGACCTCGAGATCGATCCGCTCGCCGCGGCGACGGCGGCGCATCCGCCGACAGCATCCGCGGATGAGCCTGCCCCGACGCGGGAGCCCCCGCCGGAGGCCGGGCCCGCCGCCGCGGCGGCGGATCTCCGCCCCGTCGCCAGCGCCGCCGCGCCCTCGCCGGCGGCGGCCTCGGTCCGTGTCGACGTCGTCAAGGTCGACCGCCTCGTGAACCTGGTGGGCGAACTGGTGATCAACCAGGCGATGCTGGTGCAGCTCGGCAGCACCCTGCCGCCCGATCTCTGCCCCGGCCTCATCACCGGGCTCGAGACGCTCTCCCAGCATCTCCGGGAGCTGCAGGAGGGGGTGATGGCGATCCGCACCCAGCCGGTGCGTTCGGTCTTCGCGCGCATGCCGCGGCTGGTGCGGGAGCTGTCGGCGCAGCTCGGCAAGGAGGCGCGCCTGGTCGTCACCGGGGAGGCGACGGAGATCGACAAGACGGTCGTCGAGCAGCTCGCCGATCCGCTGACTCACCTGCTGCGCAACGCCCTCGACCACGGGATCGAGCCGCCCGAGGCGCGCGCGGCCGCGGGCAAGCCGCGCCAGGGCACGATCCACCTCTCGGCCGAGCAGCGCAGCGGCCGCATCGTGATCGAGCTCGCCGATGACGGGCGCGGCATCGATCGCGCGCGGGTCGTCGCCCGCGCCAAGGAGCGGGGGCTGATCCCGTCCGACGCCGTCCCGACCGACGCCGAGGCCGAGGAGCTGATCTTCCTGCCCGGCTTCTCGACCGCGGCGACGGTCTCGGCCGTGTCCGGCCGCGGGGTCGGGATGGATGTCGTGCGGCGCAACATCCAGGCGCTCGGCGGGCGGGTGAGCGTCGAATCGCGCGCCGGCGCCGGCTCGCGGTTCCTGCTGTCGCTGCCGCTGACGCTTGCCGTGCTCGACGGCCTCGTCGTCTCGGTGGGCGCGGAGGCCTACATCCTGCCGATCGCGGCGATCGTCGAGAGCCTTCGGCCGACGCAGGCGGACATCCACACCCTGCCCGGCCGCGGCGAGGTGCTGGCGATCCGCGGCGACTACGTGCCGCTGCTGCCGCTCCACCGGCGCTTCGCGGTGCCCGGCGCCGTCGCCGATCCCTCGCGCGGGATCGTGGTGATCGTCGAGACGGACCATGCCGGGCGGCTCGGACTCGTGGTCGACGACCTCATCGGCCAGCAGCAGGTCGTGGTGAAGAGCCTCGAGGCGAATTACGGCGCGGTGGAGGGGATCGGCGGCGCGACCATCCTTGGCGATGGCCGGGTCGCGCTGATCCTCGACATCCCCGGCCTCGCCGCCGGCTCCCTCCCCTCGGCGCTGCCGAGCCATCTCCCCCACGCCCAGCCGGCCGCGCCGCACTAGCGCCGTCGAAGGAGGTTCCCTTCCATGCAGACCGCGACGTCTCCCGGCGCCACATCGGACTCGCCGGCGGCCGGCTCCTCCGGCGCCAGCCAGATCATCACCTGCACGCTGGGCGAGGCCGAGTACGGAATCGACATCATGGCCGTGCGCGAGATCAAGGGCTGGTCGGCCACGACCGCGATCCCGCAGTCGCCCGGGTGGATCCGCGGCGTGATCAACCTGCGCGGCGTGATCGTGCCGATCCTCGACCTGCGCGCGCGCTTCGGCCAGGCGCCGACCGAGCCGACGCCGATGCATGTGGTGGTCATCATCCAGACCGGCACCCGCACGGCGGGACTGCTGGTCGATGCGGTCTCCGACATCGTCGCGGTCGCGCCGGGCGACATCCGGCCGGTCCCCGAGATCGGCGCCGAGGGCGCCGAGCGGCTGCTCTCCGGCCTCGTCCCGCTGGAGCGCGGCATGGTCGCGCTCGTCTCGCTCGACGAGCTGCTGGCCTTCCCGGGTGATGCCGGCATCGCCCAGCCCGCGCATTGATTTCCTATCGAAGAGAGCCCGACCATGTTCATCAGCCGCACCGCTCAGGCCCTCGTCACCGGCCTGACCGACCGTCGCGCAGGATCCGACCGTCGCATCGAGGAGCGTCTCCGCCACGCCGCCCTGGCGGCGCTGGAGCGGGGCTGGCCGATGCTGCGCCTGTCCGCCGACGGCACGATCCTCTCGGCGACGGCACGGTTCGCCGCGCTGCTCGGCACGACACCCGAATTGTTGCAGGGCCGCCCGCACGCGACGCTGCTCTGCACCGAGGAGCGCGACGGGACCGCGGCGCAGGGCTTCGCGGCGGCGGTCGCCCGTGGCATGCCCGCCAAGGCGTGCCTGCGGCACGAGGGGCGCGACGGGCGCCGCGTGCCGCTGACGCTCGAGGCGGTGCCGGTGGCCGGCGCCGAGGATGTTGCGATCCCGGGCGGGCTGGCCCTGGTCCTCGCCAACGACGTGACGGAGGCGGAGGCGCTGGCGACGACGGCGCGGCGCCATCGGATGCTGCTCGACCTGGTCTCCGCCGCGGTCATGGCGGTCGACCGGGAGTGGGTCGTCACCGCGGTCAACGAGGCGGCGCGACGGCTGCTGCGCCAGCATGCCGAGGCGTTCCGCACTCTCTGCCCGGGTCTCGATCCCGAGCGGATCGTCGGGTCGGTCCTCGACCTCGGGCGATGCGATCCATCCCTTGCGCGGGGCATGCCGGCCGATGGCAGGGATCCTCCGCATCGCGCCGACATCCGCGTCGGCGGGCTGACCTTCGCGCTGCAGGTGAGCGCGACGCATGATGCGGCGGGCCGCCCCGACGGCAACATCCTGGAATGGACCGACGTCACCGCGATCCGCGCCGAGGAGCACCGGGTGCGGTCGGAGCTGGAGGGACAGATCGCCGCCATCCGCCGGTCCCAGGCCGTCATCAGCTTCGACCTGAACGGCCGGATCCTCGACGCCAACGACAATTTCCTCAAGGCGCTCGGCTACGCGCCCGAGGAGGTGAAGGGCCAGCACCATTCGATGTTCTGCGACCCGGCCTACCGGCAGTCGGCGGAATACCGGGCGTTCTGGGAGAAGCTCGGCCGCGGCGAGTACGATGCGGGCCAGTACAAGCGGATCGGCAAGGGCGGGCGGGAGGTCTGGATCCAGGCCTCCTACAACCCGATCCTCGATCGGGACGGCAAGCCCCTGGAGGTGGTGAAATTCGCCACCGACATCACGGCGGAAAAGCTGAAGAGCGCCGACCACGAGGGCCAGATCGCCGCGATCGGCAAGTCGCAGGCGGTGATCACCTTCGACCTGACCGGGCGGATCCTGGACGCCAACCAGAACTTCCTGTCCGTGCTCGGCTACACGCTGGACGAGGTCCGCGGCAAGCACCACTCCATCTTCGTCGAGCAGGCGGAGCGCGAGAGCGCGGAATACCGCGCCTTCTGGGAGAAGTTCGGCCGCGGCGAGTACGATTCGGGGCGCTACAAGCGGCTCGGGCGCGGCGGGAAGGCGGTCTGGATCCAGGCCTCCTACAACCCGATCCTCGATCCCGATGGCCGTCCCTTCAAGGTGGTGAAGTACGCCACCGACGTCACCGGCGAGGTGCTGGCCGCGCAGGCGCAGCAGCAGGCGGTCGCCGAGACCGAGGCAGTGGTCGCCGCGGCCGAAGCCAATGACTTCGGGTCACGCATCCCGATCGAGGGCAAGGACGGCGCGCTCCGCCGGCTCTGCGCGGGCGTGAACAGCATCGTCGACACGCTCGAGGCGCAGTTCCGGATGGCGGAGAGCCTGAAGGCGGCCGTGTCGGAGACGCAGACGATCGTGGCGGCGGCACATTCGAACGACCTGAGCCGGCGGATCGCGATGACGGGTAAGTCGGGCGAGATCGCCACGCTGTGCGAGGGGGTGAACGGCATGCTCGACACGATGTCGGGCGTGGTGGCGACGCTGGCCGAGAGCGCCGGGACGATCTCCGTCGCGGCGCGCGAGATCGCCATGGGCAACAGCGACCTGTCGCAGCGCACCGAGGAGCAGGCGTCGAGCCTGGAGGAGACCTCGGCGAGCCTCGAGCAGCTGACGGGGACGGTGCGGCAGAACGCCGACAACGCGCAGGCCGCGAACAAGCTCGCCGCCTCGGCCTCGGAGACCGCCATGCGGGGCGGCCAGGTGGTGACCGAGGTCGTGCGCACGATGGACGGCATCGCCCAGTCCAGCCGCAAGATCAGCGACATCATCGGGGTGATCGACGAGATCGCCTTCCAGACCAACATCCTGGCGCTGAACGCCGCGGTCGAGGCGGCGCGCGCCGGCGAGCAGGGGCGCGGCTTCGCGGTGGTGGCCGCGGAGGTGCGCAGCCTGGCGCAGCGCAGCGCCAACGCGGCCAAGGAGATCAAGGCGCTGATCTCCGATTCGGTTGAGCGGGTGGGCGAGGGCTCGAAGCTCGTCGCCGCGGCCGGGGCGACGATGGACGAGATCGTCGTGTCGGTGCGGCGGGTGACCGACATCATGGCGGAGATCTCGGCGGCGTCGCAGGAGCAGTCCGGCGGGATCGAGCAGGTGAACACCGCGGTCTCGCAGATGGACAAGATCACGCAGCAGAACGCCGCGCTGGTCGAGGAGGCGGCGGCGGCGGCGAAGTCGATGGAGGAGCAGACGGAAGCGCTGCAGCAGGTGGTCGCCGGCTTCATCCTCGCCGAGGGACAGGCGGCGCCGCCCGTCGCGCCCGCCGCCCCGGCGCGGACCATGCCGGCGCCGTCGCCGGCCAAGGCGCGCGGCGTGAAGACCGCCCCGCGCGCCAGGGCCCGCACGCCCCGCGCCGCCGAGGCCGAGGCCGATGATGAGTGGAAGGAGTTCTGAGGCGGGGCCGGAGACCGCGCCGCCGCCGTGACACTCGCCTTGGGGGGGGCGGCGCGACCGCCCTGCCCGCAACTGCCCACGCCGTATCCGACGTGCCGTGCCGCCTGACGACGAACCCATGCGGAGGCTACTTCTATGTTCCTGTCCCGCCGCGCCGAAGAGGCGATCCCGGGCTTCACCGACCGTCGCGGCCTGACGGACCGACGCGCCAGCACGCGGCGGCAGCAGACGATGTTCGCCGCCCTTTCGCGGCACCGTGCCCTCCTGGAACTGTCCGGCGACGGCCAGGTCGTCCGCGCGAACGACCTCTTCGGCGGGCTGCTCGGCCTGCCGCCCGAGACGCTCGCGGGTCGGCCGCATGCCGCGCTGCTCGCCGAGGGCGAGCGGGGCAGCCAGGCGGCGCGGGATTTCGCCGCGGCCGTCGCGCGCGGCGAGCCGGCCGAGGCACGGCTGCGCCACGAGGCCACGGATGGCCGGCGGCTCGACCTCCGGCTGAGCGCAAGTCCGATCCCGGCCGACATGGATGGCGCGCTGCGCGCCCTCGTCCTGGCGAGCGACGCCACGGAGGCGGTGCGGCGCGAGGCCATGGGCGCGCGCGCGTCGGAGGCGCTGGATTGCATCTCGGTGGCGGTGATGACGGTCGACCGCGACTTCGTCGTCACCGGCGTGAACCGCACGACGCGGGAGCTGCTGCGGAAGAATCGCGACAATTTCCGCAAGCTGTGGCCGGACTTCGAGCCCGAGCGGATCCTCGGCATGTGCATCGACACCTTCCACCGCGACCCCGCGCACCAGCGGCGCCTGCTGGCCGATGAGAGCCGCCTGCCCTTCCGGACCGACATCACGGTGGGCGATCTGAAATTCGCGCTCAACGTGAGCGCGAGCCACGATGCGGATGGCCGCTACAACGGCAACATCCTGGAATGGATGGACGTCACGGAGGCGAGGACCCAGCAGGGGAAGCTGGCGGCGGTCGAGCGCGTCCAGGCCTCGGTGGAATTCGCGCTGGACGGCCGCGTGCTGCGTGCCAACGAGAACTTCCTCCGCGTCCTGGGCTACACCGCGGAGGAGGTGGTCGGCCGCCCGCACGCGATCTTCTGCGACGCGGCCTTCCGGCAATCCGACGCATACCGTGCCCTCTGGGAGAAGCTCGGGCGCGGCGAGTTCGAAGCCGGCCTGTTCCGGCGGATCGCCAAGGACGGGCGCGAGGTCTGGATCCAGGCCTCCTACAACCCGGTGCTCGACCAGAACGGCAAGCCGTTCCGGGTGGTGAAGTACGCGACCGAGGTGACCGAGCAGGTCCGCACCGTCGAGGCCATGCGCCAGGCCGTGTCGGAGACGCAGACGATCGTGGCGGCGGCGCGCGCGAACGATCTGAGCCGGCGGATCGCGATGACGGGTAAGTCGGGCGAGATCGCCACGCTGTGCGAGGGGGTGAACGGCATGCTCGACACGATGTCGGGCGTGGTGGCGACGCTGGCCGAGAGCGCCGGGACGATCTCCGTCGCGGCGCGCGAGATCGCCATGGGCAACAGCGACCTGTCGCAGCGCACCGAGGAGCAGGCGTCGAGCCTGGAGGAGACCTCGGCGAGCCTCGAGCAGCTGACGGGGACGGTGCGGCAGAACGCCGACAACGCGCAGGCCGCGAACAAGCTCGCCGCCTCGGCCTCGGAGACCGCCATGCGGGGCGGCCAGGTGGTGACCGAGGTCGTGCGCACGATGGACGGCATCGCCCAGTCCAGCCGCAAGATCAGCGACATCATCGGGGTGATCGACGAGATCGCCTTCCAGACCAACATCCTGGCGCTGAACGCCGCGGTCGAGGCGGCGCGCGCCGGCGAGCAGGGGCGCGGCTTCGCGGTGGTGGCCGCGGAGGTGCGCAGCCTGGCGCAGCGCAGCGCCAACGCGGCCAAGGAGATCAAGGCGCTGATCTCCGATTCGGTTGAGCGGGTGGGCGAGGGCTCGAAGCTCGTCGCCGCGGCCGGGGCGACGATGGACGAGATCGTCGTGTCGGTGCGGCGGGTGACCGACATCATGGCGGAGATCTCGGCGGCGTCGCAGGAGCAGTCCGGCGGGATCGAGCAGGTGAACACCGCGGTCTCGCAGATGGACAAGATCACGCAGCAGAACGCCGCGCTGGTCGAGGAGGCGGCGGCGGCGGCGAAGTCGATGGAGGAGCAGACGGAAGCGCTGCAGCAGGTGGTCGCCGGCTTCATCCTCGCCGAGGGACAGGCGGCGCCGCCCGTCGCGCCCGCCGCCCCGGCGCGGACCATGCCGGCGCCCGCGCCGGCCAAGGTGCGCGGCGCGAAGGCCGCCCCGCGCGCCAGCGCCCGCCCCGCCGAGGCCGACGAGGAATGGAAGGAGTTCTGAGGCGGGGTCGCCATGTCCGGCCTGTCCCTCGGAGACGCCTTCGCGGAGGTGCCGCTGACGCAGGAGGATTTCCGCGCCATCGTGGCGATGGTGCGCGAAGGCTCCGGCATCGTGCTGACCGACGTGAAGCGGGAGCTTGTCTACAGCCGCCTGCGCCGGCGCCTGCGCGCGCTCGGCCTCGGCAGCTTCGCCGCCTACCGCGACCTGCTCGCCAGCCCCGACGGGGTGGCCGAGCGGGTCCGCATGATCAACGCGATCACCACCAACCTGACGGGCTTCTTCCGGGAGGGGCACCATTTCGACCATCTGGGGCAGGTCATCCTGCCGGCCCTGCCGCGCACGGGGCGGCGCCGGCTGCGCATCTGGTCCGCCGGCTGCTCCTCGGGCGAGGAGCCCTACAGCATCGCCATGACGCTGCATCGCGCGATGCCCGACCTCGCGGCCTGGGACGCACGGATCCTGGCCACCGACATCGATACCGACATGGTGGCGACCGGGGCGGCTGGCCGCTACCCGTCGCAGCGCGCCTCGGCGATCCCGGAGGCGTTGCGCCGGGCCCATTGCCACGCGACCGATGGCGACACGGTCGAGATGGGACGGGAGCTGAAGGCGCTGATCACGTTCAAGCCGCTCAACCTGCTCGGCCCATGGCCGATGCAGGGACCGTTCGACGTGATCTTCTGCCGCAACGTCGTGATCTACTTCGATAAGGCGACGCAGCGCCGGCTGTTCGACCGCTTCGCCGGGATCCTCGTGCCCGAGGGGCATCTCTTCGTCGGCCATTCCGAGACCCTGCACAACGTGACCGACCGGTTCCGCCATCTCGGTCGCACGATCCACCGGCGGGTGGCGTGACCGGTGCCGGCGATGCGGCGCCGCCACGTCCAAGCGCCGCGGCCGCGACCGCCAGGCCCGGCTGCGCCGATCCACGGCCGGGCCGGCGCATCCAGAAACTCGGCCCGGGGGATCACGCGGTGACGGACGATCCGGCGACGCTGCTGCTGACCGTGCTCGGCTCCTGCGTCGCGGCCTGCGTGCATGATCCGGTCGCGCGGGTCGGCGGCATGAACCACTTCATGCTGCCCGAAAGCCCGGACGGGCGCTGGGGCCAGGGCGGCGCGGGAAGCCTGCGCTACGGCAATTTTGCCATGGACCGGCTGATCGAGGACATCCTGCGCCGGGGCGGGCGGCGCGAGAGGCTGGAGGCCAAGGTGTTCGGCGGCGCGCGCATCGGCACCGACACCAGCGCGATCGGCGAGCGCAACGCTCGCTTCGTCGAAGCCTGGCTGCGCGAGGCGCGGCTGCCGGTGCTCGCCGCGGTGCTCGGCGGGACCCAGGCGCGGCGGCTGGCCTATCTGCCGGCCGATGGCCGCGCCTTCGCCTCCGGACTGCCCGTGCCCGAGGCCGACCTGATCGAGGTCGAGCGGCGCCTGCACCGCGCGCCAGCCCTTTCCAATCCCGATTGAGGGAAGACAGCCATGCCCATCCGTGTGCTCGTGGTGGATGACAGCGCGCTGATGCGCCAGGTGCTGAGCGAGATCCTCGGGGCCGATCCGGGGATCGAGGTGGTGGGCACCGCGCCCGACCCCCTGGTGGCGCGGGAACGGATCAAGGCCCTCTCGCCCGATGTCCTCACCCTCGACATCGAGATGCCGCGGATGGACGGGCTGAGCTTCCTCGAGAAGATCATGGCGCTGCGGCCCATGCCGGTGGTCGTGGTCTCGACGCTGACCCAGAAGGGCACGGATGCGGTGGTCCGCGCGCTGGAGCTCGGCGCGGTGGATTGCGTGGCCAAGCCGCTGGCCGATCTGCGCAGCGGCCTGGCGGCGCTGGCCGAGGAGCTGGTCGGCAAGGTCAAGGCCGCCGCGATCAGCCGCCCCCGGGCGCGAACCCCGGCGGCGACGGCGCGCCGGCCGCCGCTTTCGGTCGATCCCGGGCTCTCGACCGCGGGGCGGATCGTGGCGATCGGCGCCTCGACCGGCGGGGTGGAGGCGCTGCAGCAGCTGATCGGACGGCTGCCGGCCGAGGCGCCGGCGATCCTCGTCACCCAGCACATGCCGGCGGGCTTCACCTCCTCCTTCGCGCGACGGCTCGACCAGCAATGCGCGATGACGGTGGTGGAGGCGACGGATGGCCGCCGCGTGCTGCCCGGGCATGTCTACATCGCGCCCGGCGCCCGGCACCTCGAGCTGCGGCGGACCGGGGCGCATTACCAATGCGTCCTGCATGATGGGCCACCAGTTTCGGGCCACCGGCCCTCGGTCGACGTGCTGTTCCGCTCGGTCGCCGCCGCGGCGGGGGCGAAATCGGTCGGCATGATCCTGACCGGGATGGGTCGCGACGGCGCGGCCGGCCTGCTGCAGATGCGCCAGGCCGGGGCGCGCACCTTCGGGCAGAGCGAGGCGAGCTGCCTGATCTACGGCATGCCGAAGGCGGCCATGCAGGCCGGCGCGGTGGAGACGGAAATGCCGCTCGACCGGCTGGCGGAGGAGATCGTCGCGCTGCGGAGCGCCGCGACCGCCGCTTGAGAGCTTGTGAAAGAATGCCCGTCAGCCCCGATGCTGGTGGATAGCCTGCGATGAGTCCAGAGGACGTCCTTTCGCAGCTTCGCTGTCTTCACGCGCTCTGAGCGGCGCGGCCGATGGGCGCCTTCCCGGGCTTCGGCATGACGATCTGCCTGCCGGAGCCGGGGCGTCACCGGCTTGCCGCGCCCGCACGGTCTGGACCAGCTCCGACGGCCGAGGCGCCCTCCCCGATCGCGACGGCGCAGGCCGGAGCGAGTCATCCCGCCGCGATCGGGCCGGCGATGCTGGGGATCACGCGGCCCGCCAGGCCTCGCCATCCGGGGTGGCGAGGCCCTCGCGGTCGAACTGAAGAAGGTGCGCCAGCATCAGGGCCTGGGTGTGGCGGAGCAGAGCGGGGTCGAGGCGGTCGCCGTAGAGCGCGTCGCAAAGAGTGGCGGGGGTGGCGCGGCCGAGGCGCCGCAGGGCGGCCAGGGCGCGGGCCTCGCGCCCGCGGCCGAAGCGGATGAGCCCCTCGAGCAGGCGACCCGGTTCGCTCGCGGGCGGCCCGTGGCCCGGCAGGTAGAGCCTGTCGTCGCGCCGGGTGAGGCGATCGAGGCTGGCGAAATAGGCGCCGATCTCGCCATCGGGCGGGGTGATGACGGTGGTGGACCAGGCGAGAACGTGGTCGCCCGTGAAGAGCAATCCCTCGGGTTCGATGGCGAAGCAGAGATGGGTGCTGCAATGGCCGGGGGTGTGGAGGGCGAGGAGCTCGGTGCCGGCCAGGCGGAGGCGGGCGCCGTCGGGGAGCCTGTGATCGGGCCGGAAGCGCGCATCGCCGCCGTCTTCGGCCATGGCAGAGGCGGCGGGATGCGGCCCGAAGCCGAAGGTGGCCGCGCCGGTGGCGTCGGCCAGGGCGGGGGCGTTGCCGGAGTGGTCGGCGTGGGTGTGGGTGACGAGGATTGCGGTGATCCGCTCGCCCCGGGTGGCGTCCATGAGGGCGGCGAGATGGGCGGGGTCGTCGGGCCCGGGGTCGATGATGGCGACCTCGCCCTGGCCGAGGATCCAGCTGTTGGTGCCGCGCTCGGTGAGCGGGCCGGGGTTGTTGGCGAGCACGCGGCGCAGGCCGGGGCGGAGGGTCTCGACCCGGCCATGAGCCAGCGCCTGGTCGAAGGCGAAGTCGGGCCGGCGGGCCGGTGCTGCCCGGGCGGTCGGGCTCATCGCGCGACGGCGCGGTGCATCGCCTCGCGCGGGCGCGTGCCGGCCGAGAGGGCTGCGAGACCGGCGCGGCAATCGGTCCTGTCGCCGACCGGGGCCCGGCCGTCGCGGCAGGCGGAGCGCCGGCCCTCGCCGCTGACACGCACGCGGAATACCGCGCCGTCGATGGTGAGGTGGTCGGGGCGCGGAGGCGTTGCGGTGCGCAAGGGGTGGGGCTCCTGCGGCGGGCGGAATGGTGCCGGCGCGGTCTTGGCCTGCTCGACACGACGTTGGGGCGAGGGTCGGGGGGTGGGGAGGCGGCAGAACGTTACGGAAGTGTGAATATTTGTATACTTTGGTTCATGCTCGCTTGATACGTTTCGGGAGTGCTGGAAAGCCTCGGCGCGGGATTGCCGAGGTTGGCATGAATCTGCTGGCTCCGACGGCACGGGCGCGACCCGTGACGCTGGTCGACGTCTTGCGCAGGCACACCCAGCGGGAGGCCGAACGCGAAGCCTTCGTGTTCCTGCGCTATCGCGCCGGCGGTGCCGAGGAGGCGGAGCGGCTGAGCTACGGCGCGCTCTGGGAGCGGGCCCAGGCGGTGGCCGGCGCGCTTCAGCAGCGATGTGGCCGTGGCGACCGGGCGCTGATCCTGGCGCCGCCGGGTCTCGACTACATCGCGGCGTTCCTCGGCTGCCAGCTCGCGGGCGTGGTGGCGGTGCCGGCCTATCCGCCGCGGAATGCCAGGCACCTGGGGCGGCTGGCCGCGATCGCCGCGGATTGCGGGGCGGCGGTGGTCCTGGCGGTGGCGGACCTCGCCGGCAGGCTTGCGGATTGGGGCGGCGGGCGGCTGCCCGGCGTGATCGCGGTGGACGCGCTCGCGGCGGATGCGGCGGCGGCCTGGCGGGATCCCAACCCCCGGCCCGAGGACCTGGCCTTCCTGCAGTACACTTCCGGCACCACCGGCGCGCCCAAAGGCGTGATGGTCGGCCACGACAACATCATGGCGAACTGGCGCGGATGCGCGCGCACGGGCTTCGGGCCGGAGGATGTGCTGGCGGCCTGGCTGCCGCCCTACCATGACCTCGGTCTCGTCGGCTGCATCCTGCACCCGCTGCTGCACGGCTTCCCCGCCGTGCTGATGGCGCCCGCATCGTTCACGCAGGAGCCCGCGCGCTGGCTGCGCGCGATGTCGGACTGGCGCGCGACCGTGACGATGGCGCCGAACTTCGCCTACGAGGTGTGCTGCGGCGTCGGGGACCCGGACCTCGCCGGGCTCGACCTGTCGCCATTGCGCTATGCGTCGAACGGCGGCGAGCCCGTGCGGGCCGAGACGCTGGAGCGCTTCGCGCGGCGCTTCGCGCGGTTCGGCGTTTCCCCCCACGCGATCATGCCGGGATGGGGCCTGGCGGAGACCACGCTGCAGCTGGCGCTCGCTCATCCGGGTCGACGCCCGGCCGTGCGGCGACTCTCGGCCCCCCTCGGCGCGGCGAAGGACGATGCCGGCACCCTCGCGGTCTCGAACGGCGCGGCGATCGATGAGCACGACATCCGCATCGTCGATCCCGAGACGGGTTGGGCGTTGCCGGAAGGCGGGATCGGGGAGGTCTGGGCCGCCGGTCCGGCGGTGGCGCGCGGCTACTGGAACCGGCCGGAGCAGACAGCCGAGGCGTTCGGCGCGCGGCTGGCGGACGAACCCGGGGCGGGTCCGTTCCTTCGCACCG
The DNA here is from genome assembly GCA_964564645.1 of uncultured Acetobacteraceae bacterium. Classification (GTDB taxonomy): domain Bacteria; phylum Pseudomonadota; class Alphaproteobacteria; order Acetobacterales; family Acetobacteraceae; genus CAZMCV01. The sequence continues at coordinate 6,107 of CAZMCV010000046.1, read as the reverse complement.
GCGATCTCGGCGCGCTGGTGGATGGCGAGCTTTACGTCACCGGCCGGATCAAGGAGCTGGTGATCATCCGCGGACGCAACCTCTATCCGCAGGATATCGAGGCGGCGGTCGCCGCGGCGCATCCCATGCTCGAGCCGGACGGCACCATCGCCTTCGGGGTGGAGCGGGATGGCGCGGAGCGGCTGGTGATCGTGCATGGCCTCGGGCGCAAGGCGCTGCGCGGGCTGGATGCGCCGTTGATGTTTGCCGCGATCCGCCGCGCGGTGGTGGAGGCGGTGGAGATCGATCCCGACGCGATCGTGCTTGTACGGCCGGCGACGCTGCCGCGCACGACGAGCGGCAAGCTGCAGCGGCTGAAGGCGCGCACGCAATTCCTTGCGGACGAACTCGCGGTGGTGGCGCGCTGGAGCGTGGCGGACGCGCAGCCGGAGGCGGCCGCAGGCGCGGCGACGCTGCCGGCGGCGCCGGCGAGCATCCTGCGTCATCCCGATGCGACGCGCATCGGCAGCAGCAGCCGGCAGCGCGCCGATGCGATGATCGCCTGGCTGCGCGCCTATGCCGAGGAGCATGTGAACTCGCAGCTCATCGACGAGCGGCGCAGCATCCCGCCCTACATCGTGCTCGACTTCGCCAGGCACGGGCTGATGGGGCTGCGCATCGCGCAGGAGCATGGCGGCGCCGGCCTCGACTTCGCCGATGCGCTCAGGGTCGTCCAGCAGCTTGCCGCCATCGACGTGACGCTTGGTTCGTTCGTCGGCGTCAACGGGCTCCTCGGCACGGAGCCGATCCGTCTCGGCGGCTCGGCGGCGCTGCAGGCACGCGTGCTGCCGCAGCTGGCGAGCGGCTCGGGGCTTGGCGCCTTCGCGGTGACCGAGCCCGGGGCCGAGTCGAACCCGCGCGGGATGCGGGCGGTCGCGCGGCCCGACGGGCCCGGGCGCTGGCGGCTGTTCGGCGAGAAATGGTGGTCGGGCAACGCCGCCTGGGCGCAATACATCAACGTCTTCTGCAAGCTCGAGGACGCGCAGGGGCGCGTCACCGGCACCGCCGGCTTCGTGGTCGAACGCGGCGCGCCCGGCCTGCGGCAGGGGCCGGAAGCGCGCACCATGGGCATGCGCGGGATGGTGCAGAACGCCATCCACCTGGAGGGCGTGCCGGTCGGCGAGGAGCAGAGGCTCGGCCCGCCCGGCGACGGGCTCTCGGTGGCGCTGGCCTGCATGCGGCTCGGGCGGATCGGCATCGCGGCGATGTGCCTCGGCGCCATGGCGCGCGCGGCGCAGCTGATGGGGCGCTATGCCGGGCGGCGCGCGGTCGGCGGCGGCAACCTGCTCGACAACCCGGTCAGCCGAGAGCGCATCGCTCGCGTGCTCGACGAGCGGGCGGCGCTCGGCTGCCTGGTGCGGCACGTCGCCGCCCTGGTCGATGCCGGGCGCGCGGTGCCGGAGGATCTGTTCCATGCCGCCAAGGTCGCCGGGCCGGAGTTCCTCTGGCAGGCGGCCGACGACCTGGTGCAGATGCTCGGCGGGCGTGGCTATATCGAGAGCAACGGGGCGGCGCAGCTGCTGCGCGACGCGCGGGTGCTGCGCATCTTCGAGGGGCCGACCGAGACGGTCGCGAGCTTCCTCGGCTTCCGCACGCTGTCCGGCGAGGGCGACCTGATCGCGGCACTCGGTGCCGGGCCGGAGGCGGGCGCGGCCGGGGAGCCGCTGGCCGCGCTGGTGGCGCTGCGCGAGGAGGTGCGCGGGCGCATCGACGTGCTGTCGGCGACCAACCGCTCCGACCTGTTCCTGCCGATGGGCGAGGCGGCGACCTTCGCGGCGCTGGCGACTCTGATGCGGCGTGCCGCCACGGTCGCGCCGCCGGCGGAGGCGGCGGAGCTGGATCGGGGCTGCGCGCACATGCTCGCCCGGTTCGACGCGGCGCGCGCGCGCGTGCTGACGCGTGGCCTGCGCGAGGAGGCGCCGGAGCGGGCGGAGATCCTGCGCCTGGTGTCGGATCTTGCCTCCGAGATCGGCGAGGTCGAGCAGCAGATGGCGGGCGAGGACCACGCCCTCGACCCGCTGCTGCGGCGCGACGCGGAGGCCGAGGCCGGCGCCGGTGCGGGCGGCACGGCGGCGCCGGGCCAGGCTGGTCGCGTTTCGGCGACGCATCCGCTGGTGGCGTCGTTGCGCGCGGAGCTGGCGGCGGTGCTGCGGCTGCCGGCGGAGGCGCTCGACATCGACGCCGACTTCATGTCGCTCGGCATCGATTCGCTCGGCAGCGCGCAGCTGGTCGAGCGGCTGAGGCAGCGGCTGCAGGTGTCGCTCGACGCCAGCGAGCTGTTCGACTTCCCGACCATCCGCACGCTCGCCGGGCGGCTCGGCGCGCCGCTGGAGGCGGCGCCGTCGGTGGCGCGGCGTGCGGAGGGGGCGGAGGAGCCGGTGGCGATCATCGGTCTCGCCTGCCGCTTCCCCGGAGCGCCGGACGTTGCGGCGTTCTGGCGCCTGCTGCGCGAGGGGCGCTCGGCGGTGACGGAGGTGCCGCGGTCGCGCTGGGACATCGACGCCTACTACGACCCCGATCCCGAGGCGCCCGGGAAGATGTCGGCGCGGCACGGCGCCTTCATCGACGACATCGACCGCTTCGACGCCGCGTTCTTCCGGATCGCGCCGGTGGAGGCGGCGGAGCTCGACCCGCAGCAGCGCCTGTTGCTGGAGCTGAGCTGGACGGCGCTGGAGAGCGCCGGGATCGACCCGGCGCGGCTGTCGGGCAGCCGGACCGGGGTGTGGGTCGGCATCGCCAGCGACGACTACCGGCAGATGCTGCAGGGGCGCGGCGACGCGGCGATCGGGCCGTATCTCGGCCTCGGCAATGCATTCTCGACGGCGGTCGGGCGGATTTCCTACGTGCTGGGGTTGCAGGGGCCGGCGGTGGCGGTCGACACGGCGTGCTCGTCGTCGCTGGTGGCGCTGCACCAGGCGGTGGCGGCGTTGCAGCGCGGCGAGAGCGACCTCGCGCTGGTCGGCGGCGTGAACGCGATGCTGGTGCCGCAGCCCTCGATCTTCTTCTCGAAGGGGCGGTTCCTGGCGGCGGATGGCCGGTGCAAGACCTTCGACGCGGCGGCGGACGGCTATGTGCGCGGCGAGGGCTGCGGCGTGGTCGTGCTGAAGCGCCTGTCGCACGCGGAGCGGGATTGCGATCCGGTGCTGGCGGTGATCCGCGGCAGTGCGGTGAACCAGGACGGGGCGAGCAACGGCCTGACGGCGCCGAACGGCCCGTCGCAGGAGCGGGTGATCGGCGAGGCGCTGCGGCGCGCCGGGCTGTCGCCGGCCGAGGTGGACTATCTGGAGTGCCACGGCACGGGGACCGCGCTCGGCGACCCGATCGAGGTGCGCGCGGCGGCGGCGGCCTATGGCGCGGGCCGTCCGGCGGAGCGGCCGCTGCTGCTCGGCTCGGTGAAGGCGAACATCGGCCACCTGGAGGCGGCGGCGGGTGTTGCCGGTCTGATCAAGTCGGTGCTGGTGGTGCGCGAGGGGGTGGCGCCGCCGCAGCTGAACGTCACGACGCCGAGCCCGCGCATCGACTGGCCGAGCCTGCCGGTGCGGGTGGCCGCCGAGGCGACGCGCCTGCGGGCATCGCCGGAGCGGCCCTGGCGTGCCGGGGTGAGCAGCTTCGGCTTCTCCGGGACGAATGCGCATGTGGTGCTGGAGGGCTACGCGGAGCCGGCGCGGGAGGCGCCGGCGCAGCCTGGTCGCGGGGCGCACCTGCTGCCCCTGTCGGCGAAGTCGGAGGCGGCGCTCGGGGCGCTTGCCGGGCGCTTCCTGGCGTCGCTGGAGGACCGGCCCGGGCTGGAGCCCGAGGATGTGTGCCTGACGGCGGGGGTGGGGCGCAGCCACCACGCGCGGCGCGGCGCCGTCGTTGCGACGGACCGGGCGACGCTGCTCGCCGGCCTGGCGGCGCTGCGCGACGGCGTGGCGCATCCGGCGCTGCGGACCGGGTCACGGCGGGGCGCGCCGCGGGTCGGGGTGCTGTTCACCGGCCAGGGCAGCCAATGGGCCGGGATGGGGGCGGGCCTCCATGCCGATGAGCCGGTCTTCCGGGAGGTGGTGGATCGCTGCGCGGCGGCGGTGGACGGGCTCGGGCTGCACGCCCGGCCGCTGCGCGAGGTGATCTTCGCCGCGCCGGGGACGGCGGAGGCGGCGCTGCTGGAGGACACGGCCTATGCGCAGCCGGCGCTGTATGCGCTGGAGGCGGGGCTGTGGGCGCTGTGGCGGAGCTGGGGGCTGGAGGCCGAGGCGGTGCTCGGCCACAGCCTCGGCGAGATCGTGGCGGCCCACGCCGCGGGGGTGTTCGGGCTGGAGGCGGGGGCGCGGCTGGCGGCACGGCGCGGGGCGCTGATGGGCGCGCTGCCCTCGGGGGGCGGGATGGCGGCGGTGTTCGCGCCGCCGGGGCGGGTGGCCGCGGCGCTGGCGGCGGTCCATGCCGGCCTCCGGCCGGGCGAGGCGGGGCTGAGCCTGGCGGCGGAGAACGGGACGCACCGGGTGGTGAGCGGTCCGGGGTCGCTGGTAGGGCGGCTGGTGGCGGATCTCGCGGCGGAGGGGGTGCGCTGCCAGCTTCTGGCGACGCGCCACGCCTTCCACTCGGCGCTGCTGGATCCGATGCTGGATGGGCTGGAGGCGGCGGCGGGAGAGATCGCGCACCGCGCGCCGGAGCGGGCGCTGGTGTCGAACCTGACCGGGGCGGCCTTCGCGCCCGGGGTGGCGCCGGACGCGGCGTATTGGCGGCGGCAGGCGCGCGAGGCGGTGCGCTTCTCCGAAGGCGTCGCGGCACTGGCCGGGATGGGGATCGAGCTGCTGGTCGAACTCGGCCCGCGGCCGGTGCTGGCCCCCCTGGCCGAGGCGTGCTGGCCCGGGGGGCGGGCGGCACCGATCGCGGTGGGCAGCCTGCGGCCGGGTGTCGCGGAGGCGCTCGCGCTGGCCGAGGCGCTGGGCGGGGCCTATGCGGCGGGGGCGGCGGTCGATTTCGCGGCCTACCATGCCGGGCGACCGGGCCGGCGCGTCGCCCTGCCGGGCTACCCCTTCGCGCGCGAGCGGCACTGGGTCGCGGCGCCGCACCGGGCGCCGGCGGGGGTGACGGCGCATCCCGCGGCGGGGCTGCGGCACCGTTCGGCCAGCGGCGAGGTGACCTGGACGCAGCAGCTGCGGGCGGATGCGCCCGCTTGGCTCGGCGACCATCTGGTCTACGGCACGGTGGTGCTGCCCGGGGCGGCGCATGGCTGCATCGCGGCGGCGGCCCATGGCCTGCCCTGCCGGATCGAGGATGTCGAGCTCCTGCGCGCCGTCGCGCTGCCCGACACGGCACCGGTGCAGGAATTGCAGATTGTTATTGATTCGATGCTCATTGAGGCGGTGGTGAATGAGCAGGCGGAGGGCGGCGCGGCGCAGCGCTTCGGGATCCATGCCAGGCCCGCGGGCCGCGCCGAGGCCGAGTGGCAGCTGCATGCGCGCGGGAGGTTCGCGCGCGCGCCGGCACCGTCGGCGGCTCCACCGGCGCTCGACCCGGCCGCGCTGCCGGCGCTGGACCCCGCGGCCTTCGTCGCGCGACTCGCGGCGCTCGGGGTGAGCTGGGGCCCGAGCTGGGGCGGGCTGATCCGGCTGCATGCCGGCGATGGCGTGAGCTGGGGCGAGTTCGAGACGCCGGCCTTCCTCGATCGCGCTTCCTGGCCGCTGCTGCCGCCGGTGCTCGATGCCTGCTTCGGCATCGCCGGGGCGAGCCTGCTCGCGCGCGACCCGCAGGCGGGGGAGGCCATGCTGCCCTTCGCCTGGGAGGCCCTGGAGCTGTGGTCGGCGGCGCCGTCGCGGGTGGTGTGCGAGGCGCGGCTGCGCGGCGAGGTGGCGCCCGGCGCGGAGACGGCGACGGCCGATCTCTGGCTGCGCGACGCGGCAACGGGGGCGGCGTTCGGCCGGGTGGCCGGGCTGGCGCTCAAGCGCGCGCCGCGGGCGGCGCTGCTCGGCGCCACCGAGGGCGGCGAGGCGTGGCGGCACGAGATCGCCTGGGAGCCCGTCCAGTTGCCGGCGGCGGCGCCGGCCGGGGCCTGGCTGGTGCTGGGCGAGCCGGCGCGGGCGCCGGCG
>CAZMCV010000045.1:0-25815 GCA_964564645.1 uncultured Acetobacteraceae bacterium | reverse complement strand
TCGATCCGATGCTGCTGCGCGACCGGCAGGACGAGGCGATCGGCATCATCCGCCGCCTGATGCGCGGCGAGCGCATCACGTACAAGTCCGAATGGTTCCAGCTGAACGACGCCGCGCTGCAGCTGCTGCCGCTGCAGGAGGACATGCCCTTCGCGGTGGCCTCGCAGATCAGCCCCTCCGGCATGACGCTCGCGGGCAAGCACGGCATCGGGATCATCTCGATCGGCTCGCTCTCGACCGAGGGGCTGAATGCGCTGCCGACGCAATGGGGCTTCGCCGAGGACGCGGCGCGCAAGGCCGGCACCACCGTGGACCGCAAGAATTGGCGCGTGCTGCTGAGCTGGCACATCGCCGAGACGCGCGAGGAGGCGAAGCGCCAGGCCCGCGACGGGCTGCTGCGCCACCACAACGAATACGTCACGGGCACCCTGCAGCGGCCGGGCCTCAAGCCCTTCTCCGACCCGGACGAGGCGGTGGAGAAGACCGCCTATGGCGCCGGCGCGGTCGCCACCATCGGCACGCCGGACGATCTGGTGGCGCGCATCAAGCAGGTGATCGACCTCTCGGGCGGCTTCGGCACGGTGGTGGGCTTCGTGCATGACTGGGCGAACCCCGAGAACACCTTCCGTTCCTGGGACATGGTCGCGCGCTACGTGATCCCCGAGATCAACGGCTACCTGACGAAGCTGCGCGAGAGCCGGGAGTTCGTCGCCACCAACCGCGAATACTTCGACCGCGCGAAGGAGGCGGTGATGGCCAAGATCACGGAGAACGCCGCCGCCGCGGAGGCGCTGAAGGTGACGCGCTCGCCGATGCTGGCGGCGTCGTCCTCCAACGTGCCGGATTTCGAGGCGCGGAAGCCGGCGGCGGAGTGAGGCTGGGGGAGAAGGAGCGAACTCCTTCTCCCCCAGTCCCCCGTGCGGCGCAGTGCGCCGCACCCTCCTTTTTCTGGCACTCATCCCGGACCACCGAAGGACAAGTGGCAGAAAACGGTGATGGGGGCGTGGGGGAAGAGGTGTCCTCTTCCCCCGCCTTCATCGCCGCTCCAGCAACCAGGCCACCGCCCCGCCCGCCACCAGCCCCCAGAAGGGCGCGCCGATCCCGAGCACCGGCAAATCCGCGACCGTCACCAGGAAGCTCACCAGCGCCCCCAGCGTGAAGCGGTCCCGGAAGGCGATGCCGAAGGCCGATTGCAGCACGCGCAGCATCGCCAGCCCGGCCAGCGCCATGACGAAGGCCTTCGGCGCGGCCAGCAGAAGCCCGGTGAAGGTCGGCGCCATCAGCCCGAAGGCCATGGCCAGCGTCCCCGTGACGATCGCCCCGGCGTATTGGCGCGTGCGCTCGCCCGAATGGGTCAGCAGCGCGTTGGTCGGCCCGGTCAGGCAGGTGCTGACCGCCCCCGCCAGCGCCGCGGCGACCGAGGCGAGGCCGCAGGCCGCCGCCACGGCATTGATCGGCGGCTTGTGCCCCGCGGCCTGCAGCACCGCGATGCCCTGCCCGTTCTGCACCACCAGCACCGTGATCGCGAGCGGCACCACCAGCTCGATCATCGCCGCCGCCGACCAGGCCGGCGCCTGCACCACCGGCCGCACCAGCGCGACCTCGCCCCAGGAAGCCGGATCGATCCGCCCGAGCAGCGCGACCGCGACCGCGCCCACGAACAGCGCGCCCAGAAGCGCCGGCACGCGCCGCCCGAGCGCAGGGATGGCGGAAAGCAGCAGGAAGGCCGCGACCATCGGCACCGCCACCGCCCAGTCCTCGTGCACCGAGCGGACCAGGTCGAGGCCGAAGCGCAGGAAGACGCCCGCCACCATGCCCATGACGATGGGCATCGGCACCGCCTCCATCGCCCGCCGCACCCAGCCCGAGAGGCCGAGCAGCAGCATCAGCGCCGCCGTCGCGTAGTAGGTGCCGAGGACCTCGGCGAAGGAGAGGTGCTGCAGCGCCTGGCCCACCAGCACCGTGCCCGGGATGGTCCAGAAGAAGCTGAGCGGCTGGCGGTAGAGGAGGCTCATCAGCACGGTCAGCAGGCCGTTCACCGCGAAGGCACCGAACACCCAGGAGGCGATCTCCGCCTGGCTCAGCCCGGCCGCGCTGCCCGTCGCCAGGATGATCGCCAGCGGGCCGGAGGCGGCGAAGACGAAGCCGATGACGCCATTGGCGAGGTAGGTCGGGCCGAGATCGGCCAGGAACCGGCCCGGCGCGCCGGCGGGCCGTTCGAGGTGCTGGAACATGGCGTGCCCGGTCTTGTGGGGCCGCGTCCCGTCAGGCCCGCGGCGCCAGCATCATCGGCCGAAGCCGCAGCATCGCCCAGGCCCCGAGCAGCGGCCCGATGCCGAGCAGCGCGAAGCCCGCGCTCCAGCCCAGCACGGGCAGCAGCGCCGGCAGCACCTGGATCGTCACCGCCGTCAGCAGGAAGCCCACGCAGGTCTGCACCGTCAGCATCGTCCCCGTCAGCTCGGGCGGCGCGAGCTGCACGACGCAGGCCGAGAATTGCGCCGAATCGGCCACGACGAAGACGCCCCAGACCAGCGCGATCGCGAAGGTCAGCGCCAGCGAGACGCCGGAGGCCGGGCCGATCGCGAAGCAGCAGGCGCCGCTGACCAGCATGATGACGGCGCAGGTGAGCGCCCGGTCGCCGCGATCCGCGACCAGCCCCGCGATGATCGCGCCGACGCCCCCCGAGGCGATCACCGCGAAGACCGCGACCGCGGCCGGCAGGCCGAGCAGGCGCGGCCCCACCTCCTGCGCGTGCAGGAACAGCGGCACCCAGGCCCACATGGCGTAGAGCTCCCACATGTGGCCGAGATAGCCGAGATTCGCCAGGCGCAGCCGCCGGTCCCGCCAGGCGGTCAGCGCATGGTCCCAGCGGAAGGGCGGCCGCGCGCCCCCGACCGGCCCGGCGCGGAAGCCGAGGATCAGGAAGGCCCCCGCCAGCGCCAGCGCGCCGGCGCCGAGATAGGTCGCGCGCCAGGACACGCCCTCGGGCAGCAGCGCCGGCAGCAGGTGCGGCGCGGCGGAGCCCACCGTCAGCGTGCCCACGACGATCGCGATCAGCAGGCCGAGATCGCCACGCGCCCAGGACGAGGCCAGCTTCATCCCCACCGGATAGACGCCCGCCATGGCCGCGCCCGCCAGGAAGCGCAGCGCCAGCGCGCCCGGCCCCACGGGGTCGATCGCCGCCTGCGCCATGGTGCCGATGCCCGCCGTCGCGGCGCAGAGGAAGAAGAGGCGCCGCGCCGGCACGCGGTCGGCGAGGGTCAGCAGCGCGCTGACGAGCGTGCCGGCCACGAAGCCGAGCTGGACGGCAACGGTCAGCAGCCCGCCGGTCGCGCGCGTCGCCGCGCCCTCGGCCAGCAGCGCGGGGAGGGTCGCGGTGCCGGCGAACCAGACCGAGAGGACGAAGACATTCGCCGCGGCCAGCAGGGCAAGGTTTCGGGCCTTGCCCTGGAAGGCGGCGGCGCCGCTCACGCGCGGAGCTCGGCCCCCGTCGCCTTGGCGACTGCGGCGACGATGCGGTCGGCCACGGCCTCGATCTGCGCGTCGGTCAGGGTCGCCTCGCGCGGCTGCAGGGTGACCTGGATGGCGAGGCTGACCTTGCCCTCCGGCAGGCGCTCGCCGGCGTAGCGGTCGAACAGCGCCACCTCGGCGACCAGCGCCTTGTCGGCGCCCCGCGCGGCGCGCAGCACGGCGTCGGCCGCGACCCCCGCATCCACCAGGAAGGCGAAGTCGCGGCGCACGGGCTGGAAGGACGGCAGGTCGGGCGCGGACTTCTTCCGGCGCTTCGGCTCCGGCACGGCGTCGAGGAAGACCTCGAAGGCGACGGCCGGACCGGCGAGGTCGAGCGCGGCGAGGACCTTCGGATGGACCTCCCCGAAGGTGGCCAGCACGGTCTTCGGCCCCTGCCGCACCACGCCGGAACGGCCGGGATGGTAGAAGCCGGGTGCGTCGGCCGTGACCTGCAGCGCCGCCATCTGCACGCCGATCGCGGCGAGCACCGCCATCGCATCGCCCTTGGCGTCCATCGCATCGACGGGTCGCGCGGGTGCCGCCCAGTGGCGCGGGGTCGTGCCCACGCGGACGCCCGCGGCGATGGCGAGCTGCCCGGCCGGCGTGATGTCGCGATAGCCCGCGCCGAGCTCCGACAGCGCCACGTCCGGATAGCCGCGCGCGGCGTTGCGCTGCGCCGCCAGCAGCAGCGAGGCCACGGGCGTCGGGCGCATCTGGTCGAGATCGGCCGCGATCGGGTTGGTGAGGCGCAGCGCCTCCGGCGTCTCGCCGAAGAGGGACGCGGCCTTGGCCTCCAGGAAGCCGAAGGTCACGCAATCCATCATCCCGCGCGCGGCGAGCGTCCGGCGCGCGAGGGTCGCGCGGGCCTGCTTCGACGTCAGCGAGGGCGGCGGCACGGGCGAGGCGACGGGCAGCGAGACGGGCGGCACCTGGTCGAGGCCGCGGATGCGCAGCACCTCCTCCACGAGGTCGCATTCCGGCTCGATGGCGGCGCAGCCCTCGGCGGCGATGCGGGCGCGGTCGGGGGGAAGGTCAGGCCCCTGGTCCAGCGCGCCGGCGCCGGCGATGTCGTTGCGCCAGGCGGGAACGCTGACCGTCACCCTGCCAGCGTCGCGGCTCTGCACGCCGAAGCCCAGGCGCTCGAGGATGCCGACCGCCTCCTCCGGCGGGACCTCGGCGCCGCCATAGCCGGCAAGACGCTCGAAGCGCAGCGTCGCGCTGCGGCGCCAGGCGGGCTCGGTACCAGCGGCGACCACCTCGCTCGCCTCCCCGCCGCAGAGCTCGATCATGGTCTGCGTGGCAAGGTCCAGCGCCAGGGGCGGCAGGGCCTGGTCGACCCCGCGCTCGAAGCGCTGGCGCGCATCGGTGCGGACGTCGTGGCGGCGGCCGGAGAGGGCGATGCGCACCGGGTCGAAGACGGCGCATTCGATGAAGCACTCGGTGGTGCCCTCGTCGCAGCCGGTGGGCTCGCCGCCGATGATGCCGCCCAGCGCCTCCGGCCCGGCGGCGTCGGCGATGATGCCGTCCTCCCCCGTCAGCGGGTATTCCTTGCCGTTCAGGGCAAGCAGGGTCTCGCCCGGGCGGGCCATGCGCATGGTCAGCACGCCGCCCTGCACCTTGGCGACATCGAAGACGTGCAGCGGCCGGCCGAGGCCGAAGGTGAAGAGGTTGGTCACGTCGACCAGCGCGTTGATCGGCCGCTGCCCGATCGCGGTCAGCCAGTCCTGCAGCCATTTCGGCGAGGGCCCGTTGCGCAGCCCCCGGATCGCGCGGCCGAGCACCCAGGTGCAGGCGCGCGGATCCGCGATCTCCCATCGCAGCGGCGAGGGATAGGCGGGCACCACCTTCGGCGCGGGCAGCGGCTTCAGCCGCCCGAGCCCGGCGCCGGCCAGGTCGCGCGCGATGCCGTGGACGGAGAGCGCATCGCCGCGGTTCGGCGTGACGCTGATCTCGATGACCGGATCGTCCATCCCGGCCCAGGTCACGTAGCTCTGCCCGAGCGGCGCGTCCTCGGGCAGGTCCACGATGCCGGAATGGTCGTCGCCGAGGCCCATCTCGCGGGCGGAGAGCATCATCGCCTCCGACTTCACGCCGCGGATTTCGCCGGCCTTCAGGGTGATTCCGGTGCCCGGGATGAAGGCGCCGGGCAGAGCGGCGACGCCCTTCATGCCGGCCCGCGCGTTCGGCGCGCCGCAGACGACCGAGCGGAGCGTGCCGTCGCCGACATCGACCTTCAGCGCGCGCAGCCGGTCGGCGTTCGGGTGCTGCACCGCCTCGACCACATGGGCGATGCGGAAGGAGGCCAGCGCCGCGGCGCGGTCCTCCACCCCCTCGACCTCGAGGCCGATGGAGGAGAGGGTGGTCGTGATCCGCTCCAGCGACGCATCCGTCTCGAGATGCGTGCGCAGCCAGGACAGCGTGAACTTCATCGTGATGCCCTCAGACGCCGGGCGCCCGCTCCGCGGGCCTGGCTTGCGGCGCACCGGCGCTGGCGCGCGGAACCGCTCTCGGCCCGCTTCGCGGTCTGCATGTCAAACCCCCTCCGCCAGCGAGGGCGGGGAGAGCGGATCGGTGCCGTAGTGCCGCAGCCAGCGCAGATCCGCCTCGTAGAAGGGGCGCAGATCGGCCATGCCGTGCTTCAGCATGGTGATGCGCTCGATGCCCATGCCGAAGGCGAAGCCCTGCCACTCCCGCGGGTCGATGCCGCAATTGGCCAGCACCTTCGGGTGCACCATGCCGCTGCCCAGGATCTCCAGCCAGTCGCCGCCGGCGCCGAGCTCCCCGGTCTTCCGGTTCCAGCCGATATCGACTTCCATGCTGGGCTCGGTGAAGGGGAAGTAGCTGGCGCGGAAGCGCACCGGCAGGTCGCGGATGCCGAAGAAGGCGCGCAGGAAGTCGATCAGGCAGCCCTTCAGGTGCCCCAAGGTGATGGCGCGGTCGATGACCAGCCCCTCCACCTGGTGGAACATCGGGCTGTGGGTCGCGTCGTGGTCGGCGCGGTAGGTCCTGCCGGGGACGATGACGCGGATCGGCGGCTCCTGCCCCAGCATGGTGCGGATCTGCACGGGGCTGGTGTGGGTGCGGAGGACCGGCCGGCGGCCATCCACCGCGGGCAGGTAGAAGGTGTCGTGGTCCTGCCGGGCCGGGTGGTGGTCCGGGATGTTCAGCGCGCCGAAATTGAACCAGTCGCCCTCGATGTCCGGCCCCTCGGCCACGGCGAAGCCCATGGCGCCGAAGAGGGCGGTCAGCTCCTCCATGGTGCGACTGATCGGGTGGATGGCGCCCTGGTCGGGCCCGGCCGGGGGAAAGGGCCGGGGCGGCAGGGTCACGTCCATCCGCTCGGCGGCGAGGCGGGCCTCGAGCGCCGCCGCCTCCAGCACCGCGCGGCGGGACTCGATGGCGCCCTCCAGCTCGGTTTTCAGTCGGTTCAGCGCGGCGCCGCGGTCCTTGCGCTGCTCGGCCGGCACCTGGCCGAGGCCCTTCAGCAGCCCGGTCAGGCTGCCACTGCGGCCGAGCACGCCGACGCGCACCGCATCGAGCGCGCGGAGATCCGCGGCGGCGGCAAGCTCGGCGGCGGTCTGGTCGCGCAGGCCAGCGAATTCGTCCCCGGACGGGGCGGTCATGGGGGCGTCGTTGCTCATCTTGCTCGTCGTTCCCGGGGGGCGCAGACGGAAAGGGCCGCCCCTCGCAGGGCGGCCCTCCTCTAGCCAGATGCGCGGGTCCGGGGAACCCCGGCGCCGCGCGCGGTCAGGCCGCCGCGGCGGGCGCCGGCCGGGCGGCCTTGGCCTTCTCGATGATCGCGGCGAAGGCCGCGGGCTCATCGAAGGCCAGCGCGGCCATGACCTTGCGGTCCATCTCGATGCCGGCGGCCTTCACCCCAGCGATGAACTGGCTGTAGTTCATCCCATGCTCACGCACCGCGGCGTTGATGCGCTGGATCCAGAGGCCGCGGAAATCGCGCTTCTTGTTGCGCCGGTCGCGATAGGCGTATTGCAGCCCCTTCTCGACCCGCTCGAGCGCGATGCGGTAATTGGTGGAACTGCGACCCCGGTAGCCCTTGGCGAGCTCGAGGACCTTCTCGTGACGGGCGCGCTTGACGACGCCGCGCTTGACCCTTGCCATGGCCGATCTCCCTCAGTTCAGCGGTAGAGGCCGTAGGGCGCCCATTGCAGGACGGTCTTGCCGTCCTGGGGCTCCAGCACCTGGGTGCCGCGGTTCTGCCGCTTCATCTTCTGCGGGCGGTTGATCAGGCCGTGGCGCTTGTTGCCTGGCCCGGCCAGCACCTTGCCGGTCGCGGTCGAGCGGAATCGCTTCTTGACCGAAGACTTCGTCTTCGCCTTGGGCATTTCGGACCTCCTGGTCGGGAAGGCGCCCGCCCGGGGATCGGACGGCGCGCGATGCCGCGGCCGGGCATGCCCCATCGGGCCCGGTCGCGCGGGGCGGCCTACCTACCGGGCGGGACCGCCGAAGGCAAGCGGAGGGGCCCTGCCCGCGGCTCGACTCGACGGCGCAAGGGCGGGATGAGAGGGGGACCACATGCGGCGGTGGCGCTCCGAAGGGGTGGAAGGTGCCTCGGTGGCCGCGAAAGTGCCGTCCGGACCCTTTCGCGGGCGGTTTGCGCGCTGCCGCAAGATGTGTGGATTTGTAATGTCACTATGAAGGACGCAATTTTCAATCCCTTGATATCGAAAGGTTTTATCAACCGGAAGGGGCAGGAGGCAGGAGATTCTCCACCTGCCAGGGCCGGTCGTCACGGAATGATGCTTGACGGTCCAACTCCGGATGACGAAAGTCCAACCAACGCGCTAGGCGTCGTGGGCGTCTATGCGGAGCCTATGGTTCGGCACGGGGAATCCACCCGAGGCCGGCCGCGGCCCGCTGGAAACCACCCGGCCGGGCCGTAGCACAGGCGAGCGGGAGACCAGCAGCGATGGCCACCTTTCAGGGCAACAATCAGCCGAACAAGTTCGTCGGGACGGTCGACGATGACCTGATGATCGGCGTCGGCCAGAACGACACGCTGAGTGGCGCGGATGGCGACGACAGCATCGCCGGCGGCAACGGCGCCGATATCCTGCGCGGCCGGTCGGGCAACGATACCATCAATGCCGGCAACCAGGACGACTCGGTCCTCGGGCATGGCGGCAACGACTTGATCGCGGCCGGCAAGGGCAACGATACGGTCGATGGCGGCTACGGCAACGACACGGTCGACAGCGGCCGGGGCGACGACCTCATCTTCGCCGGCGGCGGCGTGGATACGGTCGTGATCGGCGCCACCAGCAACAACGCCACGGTCTCCTTCGGCAGCGATGGCGACGGCAACTACGTGCTGGTCGTCAGCAATGACGGCATGGACAAGATCTACGGCGCCGAGTTCATCCAGTTCAACGACACGACGATCCCCGTCTGCTTCTACCCCGGCACGCTGATCCGCACCCCGGCCGGCGAAGTCGCGGTCGAGACGCTGATGGCCGGTGACCTGGTGGTGACCGCCGATGGCCGCGTCGCGCCGGTGCGCTGGATGGGCAAGCAGACGGTCTCGACCCGCTTCGCCGACCCGATGCGCGCCCTGCCGATCCGCATCCGCGCCGGCGCCCTGGCGGACAACCTCCCGGTCCGCGACCTCCTCGTCTCCCCGGCCCATGCCATCCTCGTCGAGGGTGTCCTGGTGCAGGCCGCCGCGCTGGTGAACGGCACGACGGTGGTGCGCGAGCATGCGGTGCCGGAGGTGTTCACCTACTGGCATATCGAGCTGGCCGACCACGCCCTGGTCCTCGCCGAGGGCACCCCGGCCGAGACCTTCGTCGACAGCACCGAGCGCGAGGCGTTCGACAACTGGGCCGAGTACGAGGCGCTCGTCGCCGGCCAGGCGGCTGTCGCCGAGATGGACCTGCCGCGCGCGAAGTCCTACCGGCAGGTTCCGGCCACCATCCGTGCCGCCCTCGAGGCGCGCGCCATGGCCCTGGTGCCTGCCGCGGCCTGATCCCGGCCGCCGTTCTCTCCTTCGCCAGATGAGGGGCGGGTCGTCGCGGTTGCGACGGCCCGCCTTTCTTTTGGGGACGCGAGGGAGGGTGGATCGGCGCGGCGGATGGTTGCGGAGCGGCGAAGCGGGCGGCACGGGCGAGCACCGGGTCGCTGGGCCGCCCTCCTTGGCGGGCAGGAAGCCGCCTGCCTTCGACCGGACCGATCGATGAGGCCGCCGATGATCCGGGCGGGTGCGCGATGTCGCCGCTTGACCCAGGGTTCTGGACCTCGAGCACAGAGCCGATGCCGGTGATCTGCTCCCCTTCGGCGCGCAGCCGCCCTCGTTCGGGTCGGTCGGCGACTAGGCCGCGTGCCTCGCCTCTGGAGAGGCGCGATCGACCGATAGGCGCCCGCGCAGCCTGCGCGAGGCCATGACGCCCGATGCCGCCGAACGCGCCGCGTGAACACCCTCGCGCCGGCAGACCCCGCCTTCGACCCGGCGCTCCCCTAGGCGACGGCCACGGCGAGTCAGGCGACGATGGTCCAGGCCAGGATGCGTGCCGCCGGCGAGGGTGGCGTCCCGATCGCTTCCTGCCCGGCGGGGAGGAAGGCGCGCGCCTCCAAGGACCGGCCGCGGATCTCCGCCTCGACGGCGTAGAGCGCGGCGGTGGGCGCGGCGTGCCAGGTCGCAGGATCCGCGCCGCCGGCCCGAGGCCGGGGAATGACGAATCACGCCGGCGCCTCGCGTCGGACGCCCCCGTGATGCCAGCCAGGCCCGGTCCGCCCTACCCCTCGACGATGGCGTGCTCGGTCCCCGTCTGGGCGAGCGCGCTGGTGACCAGCCCGACCACATCGGCCGCGGTCAGGGCGTCCGGCTGCGCCCCGTCCGGGTTCCACACCCGGATGTCGTCGAGCGTCGGGGGCGTCGCCGGGCGCCGGATCGGCATCGCCGACAGCCGCGCGCCGCCGCGCGCGTCGAGGGTGCGGATCGCCGCGACCAGCTCGGCCGGATCGTCCGGCAGCCGCGTGGCGGGAATCCCCAGCCGGTCGGCCATGAGCTGGATGCGGAAGGCCCGCGGGTCCTGCGGCCGCCCATCCACCAGCCGCTCGTCGAACACCGCGGCGGCCAGCGAGCTGTCGAAGCTGAGGCCGCGCCGCCAGAGATGCGTCGTGCCGGTCAGCGCGAAGGCATCGTCCACCATCACGCTCGTGCTGGCGAAGCGCACCGCGCGCCCCGCCCCCGCGCCCGGCGAGAACAGCGCGAAGCGGGCGCCGTACTGGGCCCGCATCGTGCCGACCGCGTTCAGCAGCATCTCGTCGCGCACCGCCTGCAGCTTGCGCGGCGTGCCGGGGCCGAGCCGGCTCGGCACGCACAGCACCAGGCGAAGGCCCGGCCGCTGCCCCATCCGGCCCATCAGCGCGGCCCAGATCGACAGCGCCTCGCCGTCGACATCGACCACCGCCGCGTCGATCGCCGGCGTCTCGACGTAGATCAGGTCCTGCGCCCGGCCGATCGCGGCCATCAGCGCCGTCATCGCCTCCCGCGCCCCATAGGCCGAGGCGAGGATGCGGCGGTCGAGCGCGCGGGTCATGCTGTCGATCGGGCCCGCCGCGGCGGCGCGCAGCTGGTTTCCGGCGCCGCCGGGGACCAGCGGGATGTTGCTGTCGAGCCAGGCCTCAAGCGCCAGCTCGTTCCGGCTGAAGGGGAACAGGTTGGGGTCCGCCGTCGCGCCGAGCCCGGCGCCGGGCATGCCCTCCATCCCCGCCGCCACGGTGCGCAGCACGGCGACCACCGGGCCCGGCGCGGCGGGCTCGGCGATCTGCGGCAGCACGGTCTGCGCCGCCTCGGCCGCGACGGCCAGCTCGCTTTGCAGCGCCGCGGAGCGCCCCGGCTCGGCCAGCGTCTGCAGGAAGCCGAAGGACAGCCCGGCCGTGCGCTCCCGCAGGTACTCCGCGACGGCGACGGCCGGCGCGCCGGTCAGCGCGACGCCCGTGCCATGCCGCTCGATGGCCGCCGGCACGCCGGGATGGCCGAGCGCGAAGTCGCTCGCCGGCTCCATCGCCCAGGGCACGGGCGGCAGGGCGCCGACCACCGCCGTCGCCGCGCCCCCGCCCACCGTTGCCGCCGCGACCTCCAGCCGATCGAGCAGCGCATAGGGCACGGAGGAGGCGGTGGCGCCCGACAGCATCGACCGGTCCAGCCGGTGCAGCGTGCTCGCCCCGCCCGCGCCCGCCAGGATCGCCGCGAGCCCGCCATCCGGCGCGCCGGGCGTGGCCGGGATGCGCGGCAGCGGCCGCCCAGCGGCGTCGAGGCGGTCCGGGGTCGCATCGAAGGCGGGCGCGGTCAGGGAGACCATGTCGGTCGCCTGCAGCCGGTTGCGCAGCGTGTTCGCCGCCCAGGCGGCGGCCGGGATCGCCGTCCGGTCGAGGAGCGCCGGCGGGTTGCCGAGCAGCACCACGCGCCCGCCCGGCGGCACCGCGCCGTTCGGCAGCGCGCCCTGCCCGGTCGCGCCGGTCTCGCAGACCCACCAGCCGGTGCCGCCACCGATCGCCACGGGCGGCGCGCCGGCCACCGCGGCCGGGCGCTGGAAGCGGCGGTCGGCATAGCTGCGGGTGACCGGCGCCGTGCCCGGCGCGCCCGCCAGCACCACCAGCACATCCATGCCGAGCAGCCCGCTGGCATCGGTCCGCCCGTTCGGCAGCAGCATCGTCAGGCGGGCGAGGCCATTGGCATCGGCGAGCCCCGCGCCGCCGGTCAGGCGGAAGCGCTCGGCGGCGGCCAGGTCGAAGCCGACCGGCCAGCAGCGCACCCAGGCATTGGCGATGCCCGTGTGCAGCTCGACCAGCACGATCTGCTCGTCGGCGATGCTGGCGCCGCCGCCGAGCAGCCCGAGCACCCGGTACTGGCCGGCGGCCGGCGGGGGGCCGCCGCTGTCGGCGAGCGTCGCCGGCAAGGCGCCGGGGCCCGCCGCCGGCAGCGCCGCGCCCGCCCCCCAGGCCGCGTCGGCAAGGCCCAGCACCATCCGCGTCGGGTTGGCCGCGTTCGGCAGCGCCAGCAGCGCCGCCGCCGTCGCCTGGCCGTTGGCCAGCAGCACCGGGGCCTGGTTCGCCGTGCGCGCCACGCCGATGCGCGTGCTCGGCCGGTTCTGGGCGGAGCGGCGGCGGTCGCCGGCATTGGCGATGGCGGCGCGGCTGTCGCGGCGCGAGAGGCCGGTCAGATGCGCCTCCTCGTCGAGCACGGCGACGCGCACGAAGTCGCGCGTCAGCCCCGCATGCACCGGACCGCCGGGCCAGAGCGTCGCCACGTTGCCGTACTGGCCGTTGGGCTGGACGGTGTTGGCATAGGCGCCGTTCGGCAGCACGGCGAGGCGCGGCCGCGGCGCGTCGTCCACCGCGGGGTTGTCGAGCGGCGTCCCCGCCGGGTTGGCCGGCGGGTTCGAGAAGCGCAACGCCGTCCCGGCATTGCCGGTGACGCCGATGAGGTTGCCGGTGACGGCGGCGCCGGCGCTGCGCAGGCGCCCGTTCAGGAAGGGCGCGCCGATTGGCCCCTCATGCGCGTCGACCACATGGATGGTGCGCTGCGCGGCGACGTTGCCGACCACGAAGGGCACCCCGCCATTCTGCGGGTAGTCGGCCAGGGCCAGGTCGGGGGCGAAGAGCTGGTAGTCGACCGCGCCCGTCGCCGGGTCGTTGCCGACCGCCGTGTTCAGCAGCCAGGACCACCAGCAGGCGACCGCGCCCGGGTCGATGGCGCGGCCGCGCCGGTCGAAGGCCCAGAGATCGGCCTGGCCGGTCAGCCCGAAGAGCAGCCGGTCGCGGTCGGCCAGCGCCCCGCCCGGCCGGCGCAGCCAGGTCATCGGCAGGGCCGCGTTCACCACGTTGCCGCCGTTCAGCGCGAGGCCGAGCGCGGCCATGCGCTCGGCGTCGGTGTTGCCGGGGACATTGGCCGCGCCGTTCATCACCGAATAGACGCCGGCCGGCGTCAGCGGGACGGCGGCCGGCAGCACCAGGGCCAGGCTGCGCACCTGCGGGCGCGTCGGCACGCCGATCACGGTGGGCGCGTTCGCCACGGCGTTCGCGGTGGCCGCCGGCACCAGCCCCATCAGCGCGTGCAGCCGCGCCTCCACCTCCGGCAGCAGGCGGAAATGGGCGACCAGCCGCCCGGCCGGAAAAGGCCAGTTGCCGTCGCTGTCCTGCAGCGCGTCGAGCGCGGGCGGGATGCTGCCGGGGTTGCTGACGAAGAGGCTGAGCGTCCCCGTGGCCGGGGCGAACCAGTCGGTCGCGGCCGGGAAGGTGACGGTCAGGCCGAGCTTCTGGCCCGGCTGCATCGCCCCGAGCGGCACGGCGGTCGAGAACCAGGGGCCGAGGCGGGGCGCCATGATGCCGAGCAGGGCGACGGTCGGCGCGAGGGTGATCGCCATGGCGCGTCCTCAGACCTTGTTGGACGTGACGGCCTCGCTGCGCCGCCCGATCGGGTCGATCACGCTGACCGAGACGAAGCTGAGGGGGGGCGGCGCCGGGCCGGGATCGGTCGCGGTCCAGGTGGCGCCCGCGCCGCGGCGGAAGTCGAGCTCCCGCGGCTGCGGGCGCTTCCCCGGCTCGATCCGCCACAGCTCGAAGCGGTAGGCGCCGAGGGCGGTGGCGATCAGGCTGTCGGCGGCGGGGTGGGTCACCGTCACCTGCAGCCCGCCGCCGCCGGCCGCGATCGCGACCGCGCTCGGCGGCAGCGGCCCCTCGGCGGGGATGACGGCGAGCGGCACCGGCGCGCTCGCCTCGCTCCACTCGCCGGGCGGCGGCTGCGGGCCGGCATTGGGCGCGCCCGGCGGCTTGCCGGCCTGCACCTCGACCGCGAAGCGCAGCTGCTTCCAGGCCGCCAGGGGCTCGGGCGCCGCGATCTCGAAGACCGTCGCCCCGTCCTCGGTCGTCGTGTCGGCGACCGGGCCCTCCGCGACGATTCGCATGCGCAGCGGGTCGCCCACCGGCACGCTGGAACGCCGCAGGCGCCAGGCGACCGGCACGGCGCGGCCGACCGGCACCTTCACGCGCAGCACCACCCCCTCCGTCGCCGGGTCGAGCCCGGCATTCACCAGCGAGACCAGCGGCCGCGCCGGCCCGCCCAGGTTCGGCACGGCGAAGGGCACGAGGTCGGCCTGGTCCATCTCGGAGAGCTGGCCCGAGGGGCCCTCCGCCAGCACGCGGTAGATCGCCAGCACCTCGAGCGAGGCGGAGACGCGGTGGACGAAGCGCGTCTTGGCGCCGCTGGCGACGATCGGCTGGGCGGTGAGGGATTCGAAATGGTCCCAGTCGAACTTGCCCTTGTGCTGCTTGAACGCCTCGGCGCGCGCGGCACCCGGGGCGGCGGCGCGGATCGCGGCCGCGGCGTTCTTCGCCGCCAGCGTCCCCGCCTGGTCGAGCGCCTTCAGCAGCACCGTCTCGGTGCTGGCGAAGACGCGGTAGCGCGTGCCCGCGACCGAAGCGAAATCGAGGTCGACGCGCGCATGGCCCTCCGGGTCGGGGCGCGCGGTGTAGCGCAGCCGCGTCTCCACCTTCGGCGCCGGCGGCGGGCGGGGGTCGACCATGGTGCGCGCCACCGGGTCGGCCTTCGCCGAGACCAGGCCGAGCGCGTCCACCCAGCGCGCGGTGTAGGAGACCTTGCGCGCCCCGGCGCGCGGCACGGCCGGGCCGGTGCGCCCGATCACCAGCTGTGTCAGCCCCGTCGCGGGGTCGACCTGCAGGCTCGTCCCGGCGGGCAGCGAGGCCAGGGTGTGGGGCACGGTGACGGTCGCGGACCCTTCGAAGCTCTCCTCCAGGTCGAGCCTGGCCAGCGCCGACCCGCCGGGCGGCAGGTCCTCCACCTTCGGCATCCCGATGCGGAGCGCGATGGTGCCCGAGAGCGGCTCGTTCGGGATCGGCGTGCCGTAGGCGGGTGGCGCGGTGAAGATCTCGATGGCCGGGCGCATCGGCGGCGTGCGGGCCTTGGCCGGCGAAGTCGCGCCCGACCAGTCGCCCCAGCGGCCGAACCAGTCGCCCGGGGCAAGGCGGTAATCCACCGCCCCCTCCGGCGCGTCGCGGTCCTCGAAGCCGCCGCGGCCCGCCACCTCGGCATCGCCCGGGCGCGCGACCACGAGCGGCAGCGGCATCCCCGCCGGCGCCGGCTTCCCCGGCACCCAGCGGCCGCCCTTGGGGAAGGGATGCAGCGTGCGCGGCCCGCGCGAATCCTTGGCCATGAAGGCGGCGAGCGCGCGGGGACGGAAGCCGCCGGCGCCGAGGCGCACGACGCGGCGCGGATCGGGCGGCGGCGGCGACGCCAGCCAGCCGCGGTCCTCGACCGCATCGATGGCGACCGCCGGCGGACGGTCGGGCGGGATGCCGACCAGCCCGACCGCCCAGGCGTGCAGGTCGACGAAGGCCGACGCCTCCTTCGGCAGGATGCCGAGCGTCTCGAGGGCCGGCCATTCCTTCGCGGCCGCGGCGGCGTCGGTCCGCAGGCCCGCCGCGAAGGCGGCCCGCTGCGCCGTGCGCCAGGCCTCGGGGCGCCAGCGCCAGAGCCCGCGGATGCGCCAGAAGCCGAGCGCGCCCTGCGTCGCCTTGAGCTCGCGGTCCACATCGCCGAGGCCGAGATGGCGGCCGAGATCGGGATCGACCGAACCGCCGAGCAACGCGGGCTCGATCGGGAAGCCGATCGTCCCGTCCACGCCCGCGATGCCCTGGCTGTCCTTGAGGGCGCTGGTCGGCTGGCTCAGGTCGGTCAGCAGGATGCCGAGCCAGCGGTCGATCTCGCCGGCCACCTGCGCCACGCGCTTCTGCGCATCGGCCGCCGTGGCGGGTGGCGCGACGGCGGGCGCGGCGGCGGTATAGGCGATGTGCAGCGGCTGGCGCAGCACCGCGCCGCGATCGACCCGCGCCTTCGCCTCCGCCACGGCGTCCGCGGTCGGCTGGTAGCGCGGCGCCGGCTTCACCGGCAGCGACCAGACGGCCCAGGCGCTGTCGCGCAGCTTCTGGGTCACCGAGCCGTCGAGCCAGGCCAGGCCCCGGACGCTGCCCGTCCCCGCCACGCGCACCATCGGGATGGTCCAGTGCGCCAGCCGGTAGGGGGCGAGGCTGCGGCTGGCGATCACCTGCGGGCCGTGGCCCGTGCTGCCGACCGCCTCCATCCGCAGCGCGCCGGCGCCGGCGTCGGCGCTGAGCTCGGCATAGATCGCGTCGGCCTGCGGGAAATGGGCCGTCACCGGGTTGTCCGGCGTCACCGTGAAGGGCGGCGTGCGCAGCTGGTTCTTCGAATCCACCCACACGACGCCGTCCTGGCGCAGCGCGGCCTGCAACGCCGTCCGGCTGAGCAGGGCGCGCGTGACGACGAGCGGCGTCGCCGGGATGCCCAGCGGCGGCGCGGGCAGGCAGCGGAGGTGCATGCCCTGCGGCAGGTGGGTGTCGCCCGCGCCGTCGATCGCCTCCGCGGCGAAGGCCCAGGGCGGGGAGAGCAGCGACGGCATCACAGGCCCTCCTGCGCCAGGGTGAGCGGCCGGTCGAGCAGGGTCGCGCGGCCGGAGGCGCCGGGGCTGCCCCGCTCGCCGAATTGCAGCTCGAGGTCGTAGAGGCGGCCGCCCGACATCGCGATGGGCGTGCCGGCGCGCAGCAGGATGCGCGTGCCGGAGGCGTTGCGGACCCGCTCGGTCAGCACCTGGCCGAGGGCCACGCGCTTGGTGATCGTCGCGCCGCCGGGCGGGGGCGGCGGCGATCCCGGCGTCACGATGACGATCTTCGGCTGGTCGTAGGTGCGGAACACCCGGAGCGAGAGGATCTCGAGCCGCGGCGGCGGCGCGGCCTCGCCGATCGCGCCGGTGCGGAAGCCCTCGCGCCGGATCGGCTCGTCGGCCTCGAGCAGCACGCCGGCGATGCGCCAGGGCAGGCCGGCGCCGGCGGGCGGCAGCCAGACCACCGTGCTGCGCGGCGCGGCGGGCAGCGGCCAGGGATCGAGGCCGATCGTCGCCAGCAGCGCGTCGAGCTCCGTATCGCCGATCTGCAGCGCCCCGCCGGGGATGGCGACCTTGGCGACCGCGTCCTGCGGCACGGCCAGCGCATGCGGCGTGGAGAAGCCGAGCGCGCGCAGCAGGCCCGTCGGGTTGCGGTAGCGCGAGGTGCGGAAATGGCTGCGCGCGATCGGCGTCTCGGGGAAGGCGCCGAGCGTCTTCGGGGCGGCGTTCAGCAGCAGGTCGTACTCCGAGCGCGGCTGGAGGTCGGCGGTGACGCTGACCGAGGAGGAGCCGAGCGCGGGCGGCTTGCCGATGCAGGGCGCGTCCAGCGCGGCCTCGACCAGCCGGTGGTCCGCCTCGAACCAGGAAAGGGTGTCGATCGACCAGTCGACGGTCTGCGTCACGTCGAGCAGGTGCAGCCCGCCGGCGACATGCAGCGGCGCCTGGTGGAGGGCGCCGGGCGCGGGCCGCGTGTGCAGCACCTTCACCTGCAGGGTGCGGTCATACTTGGCGACCAGCTTCTCCAGGTGGTCGGCGCTGAACCAGAAGCCCGCGGGATCGTCGAGGAAATGCGGCGCGTCCTCCTCGCCCGGCGCGGCGCGCATCACGAAGCGCGCGATGCCGCGCGGGTCGAAGGTCCGCTCGTCGAAGCCGGGCCCGCCCTGGGCGGGATCGACGTCGAGGCTGGCATTCTCCGCCGGCGCCGGGGCGGGCGCGAGGCCGAAGGCGGCGGTGGCGAAGCGGAAGCGGTCGGTGCCGCCGTCGGTCCAGCTGCCCGGCGGGGGCGGCTCGGCGCCCGGGCTCGGCGGCCGCCAGCCCTGGTACTGCCAAGCCGCGCGGATCTCGTAGGTCGAGGCCGCGTCGAGATGCACGTCGTGGGTCGGCGTGTCCGTCTCCGCCTTCTCCGCCAGGTCGAGCAGCCAGAGCTGCAGCCCGGCGCGGAAGCCCGCATCCTCCTGCTGCGCCGCCGCGGCCTCCAGGGTCACGCCGCAGAGCGAGACCAGGGTGACGTCGCCCTTCGTCCAGGCGGCGACCTCCAGCCTCGTCCAGCCCGGCCCGGCGGGCAGCTTGAACCGCCAGGTGCGGCAGGGCGGCGCCTTGTCGTCCTTCGGCAGCGCGTTGAGCGGCGCGCCCGGCAGCACGAGCGTCTTGCCGTCGACGCCGGTCGCCACGACCAGCGGCGCGGCGAGCGGCTCGATCGGCACGAGGCCGAGGATCGCGGGGCGCCCGCCGCCCCAGCAGACCTCGAAGACCACGGGCTGGTCGGTGCCGCGGATCGCGACCCGCACGATCCCCGCGGCCGTCACGGTCAGGCGCTGGCGCCCGCCGCCGGCGATCGCGGTCGCGGAGCCGAGGCTGGCGCCGTTCGCCGCGTAGGCGACGACCGAGGCGTCCTCCTTCCCGGGGTCGAGGTCGACCATGACGCTGCCGACCGTGCCCGGATGGCTGCCGTTCAGCAGCCCCTGCAGCAGCCGCAGCGCGCGCTCCGACCCGCTCTCGAAGGCGAGGCCCGAGCCCTCGTACTGCGCGCCGCTCTTGCCGGTGAAGCCGCCATAGGGGCCGTCCTTGTCCGGCATGGTGTCGCAGGCGCCGATCCCGGGGATGCGGCCGTCCCGGTTCTCCTCGCAGAATTCGAGCGTCAGCTCGCCCTCGAGCAGCGGCTTCGAGAGGCCGAGGCGGATCGGCGCGCTGGCGACATGGGTGCCCGCCTTGCGCCAGCCGGGGAAGCGCCAGCCCGTGCCGATGGTCTCGCCATGCACGACGGCCGGGACATGCAGCGGGGCGACCGCGCCCGGCATCCAGGCCCAGCCCGCATCCGCGCCGAGCGCGGCGAGCGTCGCCATGTCGAGCCCCTCGTCGAGATCAGCGAAGGCGGTGAAGCGGCTCGGGAAGGCGGCGCCCGGCTTCGGCTCGGCCTTGAACCCCGCGAGGTGCCCGGTCGCGGGCTTGCGGTCGCGGCCGAGGGCGCAGGAAGGGTCGGCGGGCGCGCTCTGCTCGCAGATTTCCTCGACGGTGCCGGCGGGATCGCCGGGCAGGTCCTGCGAGCCCTCGCCGAGCCAGCGCGACCAGGCGCGGGGGTCGCAGGTGAAGAGGCCGAGCTCCCGCCCCTCCTCCGTGCTCGGGCCCGGCGCGTCGCCGCCCTGGATGATGGCGGCGCGGTGCGTCGGCAGCCACCAGGCCGCGTCGAAGGGCCCGGGGACCTTGTCCCAGCTCGCCTCCAGCGCCGGGTTCGCGCCGGGCTTCAGCTTCCAGAGCGTCACCGCGGTCAGCCGGTAGGCGTATTTCAGCTCCGTCGTGCCCGACCAGGGCGACAGGGCGGCGGGCGGCTTCACCTTGCGGTCGAAATCGGCGCCGGCGCCCAGCGCGTCGGCGACGAAATGCTGGAAGCGCAGCACCGCGATCGTGTCCGGCAAGACCACGGGCGGGGCGCCGGCGCCGCCCGCCGCGGCGCGGCCCTTCACGACAGCGAGGTGGTCGCAGAGGTCGAGGCCGGCGATCGGGCTGGCGGGCTTCGGGATGTCGCTCGGCGCCGGGTCGCCGATGCGGATGTCGACGCAGCCGGAGACCTCGAAGAAGAAGCAGTCGACATGGCCGCAGAAATGGCCCTCGACGTACTTGTAGCCGGGCGAGACGTGGAAGTGCACGAGCCCGTCCACGCCGACCGAGATCACCACGAGGTCGAGCTCGCCCGCCACCCCGGCGGCGCCGGCGAAGAGCAGCGGCTTGGTCCCCATCCCCACCAGCAGGAAGGCCGAGATCTCGAGCGAGAAGGGCCCGGCCTCCCATTTCAGGTCGAAGCCGGCGCCCATGCCGATCGAGAAGCCGTCGAAATCGAGCGGCTGGGCGAGGTCGAGCGGGACGATCGTGCCGCCGAGGCCCTCGATCCCCTTCTCCTCGATCAGCATGAAGGCCCAGGCGCGGACGTCGAGCGTCTCGGGCAGCAGGGTGATGGTGACCGGGTCGCCCGGGCGCTTGGCGTGGTTGTCCGTGCCGATGCGGATGAACCACGCATCGCCCCCGGCCAGCGGGAAATAGGCCGAGATCGGCACCTCCAGCCGGAGGACCTTCGGGATCTCGTACTTCGCGCGCACCGCGACCATGATCGATTCGGGCTCGATCACGACCACGCCGAGGATGCGGAAGCTCGCATTGTTCGGCGCGCCCTTCTCGGTCGCCGCCTGCTTGCGCTCCGAGACCAGCTTCGCGTCGATGCCGAACACCACGGAGATGTCGGGGAAGCCGATGGTCAGCGAGCCCTCGGCGTTGAAGGTGAAGGCGCCGTCGGGCAGCGTGCCGACCA
This sequence comes from uncultured Acetobacteraceae bacterium, assembly GCA_964564645.1. Taxonomy (GTDB): domain Bacteria; phylum Pseudomonadota; class Alphaproteobacteria; order Acetobacterales; family Acetobacteraceae; genus CAZMCV01. The sequence continues at coordinate 5,067 of CAZMCV010000045.1, read as the reverse complement.
CCGCGCCGACGCCGAAGGCGTACTGGCCCGGCTTGCGCGTGTACTTGTCCTTGGGGTCGAGCACGTACCAGCCGAGCTGGCGCTGCACCGGGTCGCCGCCCGGCGGCACCTTCGAGAGATCGCGGGTGCCGTTGGCGACGAAGCGGCCCATGAAGCCGAAGATGCCGAAGCCCGTGGCGCCGAGCGGGATGCCGACGGGCAGCTGCACGCCGACCTCGACGGCGACGAAGTCCTGGTCGACGGCGAGCGCGCCATAGGCGGAGAGCTTGGCCGGGATGACCTCGAGCGCGAGCAGGGCGCGGAAGGACCCGCCATCGCCGATGGTGACGGAGCCGCGGCCGCGGAGCGTGCCGGGGATGTCGACGCTGGCCGTCAGGCCGCGGAACTCCACCTTGAAGGGGTCGAGGTCGAGGCGGATGCGCGCGCCCTCGAGCCGCACGACGCCGAGGTCGAGCGCGAATTCGAGGTCAAACTCCATCCACTGCGAGCCATTGCCCATGCGGGAGGCCGCGATGCGGATGAGGTTGCCGAGCGGCCCGCCCAGGCTCCAGGTGCCGGGGTCGACGACCTGCACGGAGAGGTCGTCATAGGTGAGCGCGACGCCCGCGAGCGTGCCGCCCCCGCCCTTCGGCCCGTCGAAGCGCAGGCCGACGCCCTTGTAGCGCAGCCGCAGCAGGCCCGAGAGCGAGCCCGCGCCGGCGACCGCAACGTTGATGCGGAGGTCGACCGTGTAGTCGAGCGTCGCCGCGACCCGCGCCGCGCCGTTCCAGCGGTAGGAGATGGCGACCTTGTCGATGTCGACGCGCCCGGGCGTCGCGCCGGGCGCGGCATTCAGCGCCTCGCCGATCGCCGCCCCCGCGGCGATCATGGCCGAGGCGAGCACGAACTGCCCGAGCGGGTCGCCGATGGCGTCGCCGGGTGCGAGCGTCGCGGTCAGCGCCGGGCCGATCGCCATCGCGCCGGCCAGCGCGTTGCTGGCGATGTTCACCGTGCCGTCGGGCAGGCTGAGCGCGCCGGAGGCCTCGGTTTCGCCGGTGCGGCTGTCATAGGCCCAGCGCAGCACCAGCTCCCAGAAATCCTGGCCGGTCGGGGCGGGGATCGGGTTGGCGACGCCCGGCACCTCGACCTGCGCGGTCTTCCAGGCGATCAGCGCCTCGGCCTCGGTCGGCACGCCGTCGGCAAGGGTGACGACGGTCGGGCTGTCCCATTTCGCGCGCAGCCGCACGCGGTAGTCGGTCGGCGGCGGACCGCCGGAGGTGGTGACGACCGGATCGGCGGGCGCGCCATCCGGGCCGGGCACCAGCACGCGGATCACGGTCAGCGGTCCCGCGGGCGGCACCACGACGGGCGGCGGCGCGCCGCTGTCGGCGGCATGGATCTCGACCGAGCGGTAGGGCGGGCGGCGCGGATCGTCCTTGGCCGCCGCGTGGATCGCGGCATTGAGCGCGTCCGGGTTCCAGCCATCGCGCCAGACCGGGGCGTTCGCGCCGGCGGGCTTGGCGATCTTGCCGTTCGGCAGCGCCAGGCGCCCGCCGCCCTTGATGCGCGGCGGCGCCTTGTCCAGCGCCCCGGCGGGCGGGACGGGGGTGAAGGCGGCGGCGCTCTCGACCCGCGCGACGATGCTGCCCGGGTCGGCACCGGCGGCGACCAGGGCCTCGCGCACCTTCTCGAGCCGCGCGGCCGCCAGCTCGTCGTTGCGCTGCTTGTTGTCGGCCTGGACCGCGCCGTACCAGAGGTCGTCGGTGCGGCCGACGATCGCATAGGTGCGCGTGCCCGCCGGCGGGCCGAGGGCGGCGATCCAGCCGCGCAGCCGCTCCGTCGCGGAGGCGCCCGGCAGCTCCTCGCGCGTGTCGAGGCCGAGCGCCATCTCGAGCGCGGCGGCCTCGTGCTGCTGCGTCTCCGCCGCACCCGGGGTGCCGGCATAGGGATAGACCACCCTGGTCGGCCCCTGGTTGGAGCGCAGCGGCTCCTCCCAGCCGAACAGCACCTGGACGGTCCGGCGCGACGCCACCTGCGCGGGCGGCACGTCCGGCAGCGGCTCGGCCGCGCCGGCGGGGACCGGCACCTCCACCTCGGCGTCCGCGCCCTGGGGGATCGCGACATCGGTGGCCGCGAGGGTCGACGGCACGGCCGATGCGGCGCGCGCGCCGCCGGCGTGGAAGGGCGCGGCGAGGAAGGTCTGGCTGACCGCGGTCGGGGTCGCCGGGCCGGCACCGATCACCGTGACGACCGCGGGATCGGCGGCGGCGGTGGATTTCTGGTGGCCGACCACCAGCGGACCCTCGGGCACCACCTCGATCCGGAGGCGGCGCGTGCCGTCGGCATCCGCGGCGGTGAGATCGGCCGCGGCGACGCCCTGGTCGAGCATCGGCAGGGTGAAGCCCGGGCCGCGACCGCCCGGGGGCGCGGCGCCGCTGCCGAGACGCCACTCGGCGTCCGGCCCCGCCGGCGCGCCCGGGCGCTTGGCCAGGGCGATCCCGGCGAGCCTGGCCCGGGTGCCGCGCAGGTGCAGCACGTTGCGGTAGGTGACGCCGTCGATCGTCGCGTCGATGAGCGGCGCCTGGCCGGAGGGGCTGCCGGCCTGCCGCGGGAAGGCGACGGTGACCTCGCCGAGCTCGGTCTGGTCGGCCGGCACGGCGCTGGGCGTGGCCGCCACGTTGCCGGCGGTGCCCTGCTCGCCGACGCGAAGGCGGTACCGCAGCAGCCCGTCGGTGGGTGCGTCGAACCAGGGCGTCGCCGGCCCCGTTCCCTCCCGCCCGTCCGGCAGGCGCCACCAGGCACCGACGGCGTAGAGCCCGGCATGGCCCGGGATGGAGGCGGAGGGCCCGACCTCGAACAGCGCGCGCACGCGCCGCGGGGCGCCGTTCGGCCCGGCGGGGACGGGATAGGTCAGCGCGGTCTGGCCCGGCTGCAGCGCGCCGGATCGCGCGACGTCGCTCTCGGCGCCGGCATCGGTGCGCTGCTTGACCGTCAGGCGGGTGTTGAAGACGTCGTTGAAATCGTGCCCGAACTCGATCCGAACCTCGCCCTGCAGCCCGCCCGGGTCGCCGATGATCACGTCGCGCGTGCTGATCGAGAGCGAGTTCAGCAGCGGCGTGTTCGGCGGGAAGTAGAAGGTGGTCTCCTTGAAGGCGACGCCCTGCCAGGCCTCGTCATGGCCGCGCGCGGCGATCTCGGGCGGCGTGAAGGCCGGCGAGAAGTCGAGGACGAAGCTGTCGAGCGTCATCCCGAATTGCGACTGGCCGAACAGGAAATGCGGCGGCCGCGCACCGATGCGCACCACGCCGCCCGTCGGCGCCAGCGGGTCGAGCGGGTCAGGCGAATCGACCAACTGCACCTGCGTCCCGCCCGGCCCGCCACCGGCGATGCGCAGCACGGCGCTGGCGACGAGCAGGACGCGCTGCGCCTGCGGCCCGCCCGCGACCGGCGCGAGCGAGAGGGGGGTGATGCCGCTGCCGCCGACCGGGGCCGCCGCGCGGGCGCCGGGGATCACCACCTCGACGTCACGCACCTCGATGTCGAGCGCCCAGAGCGCCGGCACCGCCTCCTGCCCGCCGGCGGGGATGGGCATGCGCTGGATGGCCAGCCGGAAGGGCAGCCCATGGGTGAGGCCCGGGATGCGGACCGGCCAGTTGGCGGTGTTGAGGTCGAGCGCATCCGCCGGGGATTGCAGCACGCCCTCATGCAGGAAGAAGTCGGCACTGGTCGTGGCGCGGTGGTCGAGGACGGTGAGGATGCCGATCGTCTCGACCGTCGCGTCCGGCGCCTGGACGGCGAGCGCAGTCGTCGGCGGCAGGATATCGAGGAGGCTGATGCCGCGGCGGACGCTCACCGGTCGCCCCCGCGACGGATGGCGGATGGCGCACAGGCGGTATCATTCGCCCTGCCGGCGAGGTGCGGTCGCGCCATCCTGGTCGCCCCCTTTTGCCGGCGTCGCACGCTGTCGCCGGATCGCGAGCAAGTGTGCGACGTCCCGGGTTTTCTGGGAAGTGCTCTTCGCCCGGGGGTTGAGGCTCGCTCGGGCCGACACCATCGGATCTGGCGGGGGCGAACATTCGAACCCATCCCTCACCGCCGGGTCCGTCTCGGGAGAGTGTGCGAGACGCGCGGGGGGGGGAGCTCGAAGTCATCGGGCCGTCCTGGAGCGCCGGGCGTGGAAGCCGTCGACCCGGCCCGTACTCGGCGCCAGGTCAGGCGGGACCGCCTCGAACACCCTGCGCGCCCTGCGCTCCGGATGGCAACCGGCCCGGGCATAAGCAACGCGGTGATCGAGTAGGAGCGCCTACGGTCGCCGGTAGCACGGCGCCCGCCAATGCCGCGTGGAGAGCCTCTCGGGTGGCAGCCCGACCTGGCTCTCGACTTGACCCCTCGTCCCTCCGCACCGATGGCGGGCTTGGCGAGGCCAGTGGTCGCGCCACTTCGTCGCCTCGCGGATGATTCATCGAGCCTGCGGCGGCGACACCAAGCTCAGCACGCTGCGCTTTGCCTGATCCCGGGCCTGGGATGGGGGACCGATGGGGTGCGCGGGTTCGCGGCCAATACGGCGGTACCGGCCGGAGGAGGGTGTCCGTGGAAAAGTGCGCTTCCGAGGGAACGCGGCTGCAAGCCGACGCCGCGGCAAGACGGGCAGACTGGCGGCGGGAGCTGACCGGGCCGCGTCAGAAGCGGAGGCCCCTGGTTGCTCATCGCCCTGGAGGCGCGACGGCCGATGCGGGAGCCTGGAATCGCGCCGGCGGACAAGCCCCGGCTGCGGCGTCACCTGGGCTTCGAGGAGCCGACCGCTGCCGCGAACACGGCGCGGCTCTTCACCGAGGCGCTGGCGCAGGACGAATTTGCAAATGCGAGCGACGCGGTGCGCGCCCTGGTGGAGGCCAATCAAACCGGACTGGACGACGGCCGGCTCAGCGTCGCGGTTCGCGGAGCATCGGGCGCAATCCTGGCCCTGACGAAGGGGTCGGAAACGGCAAACGCCCCGAGGCGATTGCCGTCGGGGCGCTTGCTGAGCCAATAACGGGGGATGCGGGGACAGGATTTGAACCTGTGACCTTCAGGTTATGAGCCTGACGA
>CAZMCV010000044.1:0-26404 GCA_964564645.1 uncultured Acetobacteraceae bacterium | reverse complement strand
GGTACTCGTCGCGCAGCTGCTTCTCGACCTTCGCGTCGAAGACCTGCCAGGCGAAATTGCCGGGCTGCTCCAGCACGATGCGGCCGTACTTGGCGTAGGTGTAGTTGCGGAAATCGGCGCCCTCATCCAGGAACCGCCTGCCATTGGCGTTGATCAGCACGGACCAGGGGTAGGAGTGCTTCTGGAAGGCGTCGCCGACCGCGAGGTCGCCGTATTCCGGCGCGTTGAAGTCCCACTGCACGGCGTGGCAGCCGCTGTAATTGCCGAACGGGGATGCCCCGATGTCGAGCGCCATCTTGATGCCGTCGCCGGTGTTGAAGCGCGTGCCGCGCACCTTCGCCAGCTCCCAGCCGGGCCCGAGATAGCGCGTGCGCATCTCCGCATCGCCCTGGAAGCCACCGGCGGCCAGGATCACGGTCGGCGCCTTGATGTCGTAGATGCGGCCGGGTGCCTTCACCTGCACGCCCTGCACCTTGAAGCCGTCATAGAGGATCTTCTGCGCACGCGTGGCGTAGCGGATGTCGATGCCGCGCTTCTTGGCGGATTCCGTCTCGGCCGCGACCAGGCCCGGCCCGCCGCCCCAGGCGGCGACGGTCAGCCCGCCCCAGAACTTGAAGCGGCCATCGATCTTGAAGGCCTGCTGGCCCCAGATCGGGACGAAGCGCACGCCCTTGCCGCGCAGCCACTTCATCGTCTCGAAGCTCTGGCGGACCAGGATCTCGCAGAGGTCGGGGTCGGTGCGGTTCCGCGTCACGCGGAACATGTCGTCGAAGAACTGGTCCTCGGTGTAGGTGCCGAAATCGGTGATGGCGACCTCGTCATCCGTCAGGTCCGGCATGATCTCCCGCAGATCCTCGACGCCGCGATAGGCGAAGCGGATGTTGCCGGCGGTGAAGCGGGTGTTGCCGCCGGCCTCCTCCTCCGGCGCGCGCTCCAGCACCACCACGCGGGCGCCCTGCTCCTGGGCCGAGAGGGCGGCGCAGAAGGCGGCGTTGCCGCCGCCGATGACGATGACGTCGAAGCTGTCGGAGGACATGGGCTGGTTCCTACCCCTCGGTTCCGTGTGCAGGTGCATACATGGGGCGGGACGGCCCCTCAAGCCGGGGCGGCGGCCGCCAGCGCCAGGCGGGCCTCGTGCGCGGCCGCGATGTGGGCGCGCGCGGCGGCCTCGGCGGCGGCATCGGCGCGCGCCGCGCCGGCCTCGACGATCCGGCCATGCTCCTCGCGCGCCGCCGCGGCGCGGCCGGGCAGGTCGAGCGTCGTCGGCCCCAGCAGCAGCAGCGCGTCGGAGATGGCGGAAAGCGAGCGCAGCAGGTAGCGGTTGTGCGCGGCCTGGTGCAGCGCGCGGTGGAAGCGGCGGTTGTGCTCTGCGAGCCCATCGGCCGGCAGCGCCGCCTCCTCCTCCAGCAGGCGGCGCAACACCATGATGTCGGGCCGGCCGGCATTGCGCGCGGCGAGCCGCGCCGCCGTGCCCTCCAGCGCCTCGCGCATCTGGTACAGCTCGTCCACCTGCGCATCGTCGTACTGCGCGACGCAGAGGCCCCGCCCGGGCAGCACCGCGACCAGCCCCTCGGCCTGCAGGCGGCGGATCGCCTCCCGCACCGGGGTGCGGCTCATGCCGAAGGCCTCGGCGATCTCGGTCTCCAGCAGGCGCTGCCCGGGGGCGAGGCGGCCCTGGCGCAGCGCCTGGCGGAACCGTTCATAGGCCCGGTCGGCCAGGCTGCCGCCGGGCGGTGGGGAGGGGGAAGGCATTGCCACCACGCCCCTGCATACAGGTGCATGCGCCGCCGGCGCAAGGCCTCCCCGGCGCGCCACGAACCCGGCTGCCGTTGCTGTGTTCCAGGGCGGGACCCGTTGGAGGCCTGCCATGCGCATGACGACATTCCTGCTCGCCGCCCTCGCCCTCGCGGCCTGCGACCGCCTGCCGGAGGTGGAACCGGCGCCGCAGGGCCTGCCGACCCGGGCCCTACCGGGTGGGACGGCGGGCACCGCGATGCCCCACGAGGATCCGGGCCCGCGCATCGCCGCCCCCAACGCGCCGCCGAGGTGAAGCGGCGCGACCGGTTCCCCGCCGCGGCGCGCCGGGCTAGCCTTCCCGGGACACCAACACGTCCTGGGGGGACGCCGCGCATGAAGGCCGCCGTGCTGCACGCCGTGAACCAGCCGATGACCATCGAGGAGGTCAGCCTGGCCAAGCCGAAGGCGCGGGAGGTGCTGGTGCGCACCGCCTATGCCGGGCTCTGCCATTCCGACCTGCATTTCATCGAGGGCCTCTACCCCCACCCGCTGCCCGCCGTGCTCGGGCACGAGGTCGCGGGCGTGGTCGAGCAGGTCGGCAGCGACGTCACCTACCTCAAGCCCGGCGACCACGTGATCGGCTGCCTGTCGGTCTTCTGCGGCGCCTGTTCCTACTGCACCTCCGGCCGCACCGTGCTGTGCGACAACACGGAGGTGAAGATGCAGCCCGGCCAGTCGCGGCGGCTGTCCTGGCAGAAGGAAGGGCCGATCAACCAGTTCCTGAACCTCTCGGCCTTCGCCGAGAACCTGCTGGTGCACGAGAACGCGCTGGTGCGGATCGACCCGGAGATCCCGCTGGACCGCGCGACCATCGTCGGCTGCGGGGTGATGACCGGGGCGGGGGCGGTGATGAACACCGCGCGGATCCCGGCCGGATCGACCGTCGCCGTGATCGGCTGCGGCGGCGTCGGGCTGGCGGCGGTGAACGGGGCGGCGATCGCCGGCGCGTCGCGCATCATCGCGCTCGACACCCAGCCCTCCAAGCTCGAGCTGGCGAAGGAGATGGGCGCGACCGACACCGTCCTCGTCGGCAATGACGATCCGGTGCAGGCGGTGAAGGACCTGACGGGCGGCGGCGTCGAGTACAGCTTCGAATGCCTCGGCCTGAAGACCACCGCCGAGCAGTCCTTCGCCATGCTGCGCCCGGGCGGGACGGCGACCATCGTCGGCATGGTGCCCTTCGGCCAGAAGATCGAGCTGCACGGCTTCGACTTCCTGCGCGAGCGGAAGATCCAGGGCTCCTCCATGGGCTCCAACCATTTCCGCACCGACATGCCGCGGCTGCTGACGCTCTGGCAGCAGGGCAAGCTGAAGCTCGACCACATGATCTCGCACAAGATCAAGCTGGCGGAGATCAACGAGGGCTTCCAGCGCATGAAGGGCGGGCAGGCGGTGCGCCAGCTCATCGATTTCGGCGTCGCGGCGTGAGCGGCGCGGCAAGGGGCGCCTGAGCATGGACCGCGCGCTGCCCGCCTGGCGTTCGCTGCTCTACGTCCCGGCGACGCAGCCGCGCTTCGTCGAGAAGGCGCACACCCGCGGCGCGGACGCGATCATCCTCGACCTCGAGGACGCGGTTGCGCCCGCGGCCAAGCCCGCGGCGCGCGCGGCGCTGGCCGCGGCGGTGCCGACCGTCCGCCAGGCCGGCGCCGATGTCTGCGTGCGCGTGAACCGGCCGCTCCGCATGGCGGTCGATGACATCGACGCCGCCATCCGGGCCGGCGCCGATGCGCTGGTGCTGACCAAGCTGATGGGCCCGGACCATGTGCGGCTGCTGGCCGAGCTCATGGCGGAATCCGAGGCGGCGGCGGGCATCCCCGTCGGTCGCACCCGCGCCATCGGCCTGGTCGAGACGGCGGATGCGCTCGCGCCGATGGAGGCGATCGCCCGCGCCTCGCCCCGCCTGGCCGCGCTCGGCGTGGGCGGGGAGGATTTGGCGACCGATCTCGGCGCCGAGGCGACGCCCGATGCACTCGACCTGCCGAAGCGGATGTGCGTGCTCGCGGCGCGCGCCGCCGGCATCCTGCCGCTGGGCTTCATCGGGACGGTGGCAGGCCTCGGCGACCTCGAGGGCTACCGCGCGATGCTGCGGCGGTCGAAGGCCATCGGCTTCGCCTGCGCCTCCGCCATCCACCCCTCGCACATCCCGATCCTCAACGAGGAGTTCGGCGCGCGGCCCGAGGAGATCGCGCGCGCCGAGCGGATGGTCGCGGCCTTCGCCGCGGCGCTGGCGGACGGTGTCGGCGCCGTCAGCTTCGAAGGCCAGATGATCGACGAGCCGGTCGTCGCCCGGGCGCGCAACCTGCTGGCGCGCGCCCGGGCCCGGTGAGAGCTTGTGGCAGAATGCCCGTCAGCCGCGATCTCGACGGGCATTCTTTCCCGAGTTCGATTTCTTCACGAACTCTGAGCCGGCTCAGCGCCGGGGGCGCTCATTCTCCGGCCGCGCGCCGCTGACATTGGTGCCGAGCGCGTCGTCCACGCCGCGCGAGGCCGCCGTGCCGGGCGGGTTGCCCGGCGTGCCATCCCGCCGCGACTCGTTCTCCGGCCGCGCCCCGCTGACATTGCTGCCGAGCGTGTCGTCCAGGGCGCGGGAGGCGGCGGTGCCGGGCGGGTTGCCCGGCGTGCCGTCGCGCCGCGCCTCGTTCTCCGGCCGCGCCCCGCTGGCGTTGGTTCCCAGCGTGTCGTCCATGCCGCGCGAGGCCGCGGTGCCAGGCGGGTTGCCCGGCATGCCATCCGGCGTGCCGGTCATCGGGTCGGTGTGCGTGCGGGTCCCCGTCGCGCTCGCCAGGGTCGTGGTGCCCAGGCCGGTGGCGGCGCCAAGGGCCGGGGTCGGCGTGGCGGCCGCGTTCCCCTCGGCGCCGGTCCAGCCGGCGGCGCGGTACTCGCCGGCGCGGTGCTCGATGTCCACGGGACGGTGGCTTTCCAGGATCTCCTCGGCCTCGGTGATCCGGCCCTCCTCGGCGCGCACGGTCACCAGGCTGCCGCCGCGCCGCACGCCCTCGGCATAGGCCTGGGCATGCTCCTCCCCCAGGCCCGCGCCGACCAGGCCGCCGATCAGGCCGCCGGTCGCCGCGCCGAACCCGGCGCCGGCCAGGGTGGCGACCAGCCAGCCGGCCGCGACCACCGGGCCGAGGCCCGGAATGGCCAGCGCGCCGAGGCCGGCCAGCAGCCCCGCGCCGCCACCGAGCAGGGTGCCGACCGTGGCGCCCGTCCCGGCGCCGGCCCCGCCGGATCCGCCGGCGGCGCCGCCCGTCTCCTCGGGGGACTGGGCGACCAGGCTGACATCATCCTGCGAGAAGCCGGCGGCCTCGAGCGAGCGGATGGCGGCGGAGGCATCGGCGTAGCTGTCGTACATGCGCGCGATGGTGCGGATGGCCATGAGTTTCTCCCTTGTGTCCGGGGCGCCCAGGGAAGGGCGCCGGGGCAGGTGGCGGAACGGTCAGCGGGCCGGCGACACGTTGCCGCGGTAATCGAGGCCGACCTCGACCTGGCGTCCGCCCTGCATGGCGCGGCCACGCCAGACGCCGTTGCCGTCCTTCTGCAGCCCCTCGACATTGGTGAAGCCCGCCTCCTCCATCCGGCTGCGGGCCTGCCCCTCGGTGAAGCTGTTCGCCCCGGCCTCGAGCGGACCGCGGCGCGCGCCCTCGTCGATCGTCACCGCGCTGTTGCCGCCGGTCGCGCCCTGGGTGCCGGTGGTGGCGGCCGCGCCGGTGGCGGTGTCGTTCCGCGGCGCGCCGATGCCCTGGCCGCCCTGCCGCGCGGCCTCGTTCGGCCGGTCGGGCCGGATGCTGTCCATGCGCTCGACGCGGGGGGCGGGCGGGACGGTGCCCGGCCGGGTCGCGCCCTCGGTGGCGGCCGGCGGACGGGCGCTGTCCGGGGTGGCGGGGGAGGTCTGGGCCAGGACGGGGCCGGCGCCGAGGGCGATCGCGGTGGCCGTGCTGCCAAGCAGGGCCAGGCGAAGAAGGGTCGTTCGCATCATCTCTCCCGTGTGGCGGTGGCGGTCGGGGCGCCGGCTTGCGGGCCGTGCCCCATCTTCCGATCCGATAACGGGCGGCAGGCGGCCGCGTTCCGCCGCATCCCCAGCCACGGCGGCGGGCGTCCAGCCTCCCGCACCTGCACCGGGGTTACGAACCGACGCAGGCACGCCCCGGATCGGATGCGAAGGCGTCTTTGGCCCGGCGGCCGGCGGGCACGCTCACAGCCGCTCCGCCGCGAAGCTGTCGCAGGCTTCGATCCGCCCTCCCTCCAGCCCGCGCCGGAACCAGCGCATGCGCTGGTCGGAGGTGCCATGGGTGAAGCTCTCCGGCACCACCATGCCTTCGGCGCGTCGCTGCAGCCGGTCGTCGCCGACCGCGGCCGCGGCCGCCAGCCCCTCCGCGATGTCGCCACGCTCGAGGATCGGTCGCGCCGCCGCGGCCCGGTTGGCCCAGACGCCAGCCAGGCAATCCGCCTGCAGCTCCATCCGGACGGAAAGCGCGTTCGCCTCCGCCGTCGACAGGCGGCGGCGCAGCGCCTCGACCCGCGAGGTGATCCCGATTTCGGTCTGCACGTGATGGCCGACCTCATGCGCGATCACGTAGGCCTGCGCGAAATCGCCTGGCGCACCAAGCCGCCGGCCCATCTCGGCCAGGAAGGCGAGGTCGAGATAGATCTGCCGGTCTGCCGGGCAGTAAAAGGGCCCGACCGCCGCGCTCGCCGACCCGCAGGCGGAGCGCACCGCGTCGCGGAACAGCACGAGGCGCGGCGGCTCGTAGCGACGCCCCTCCGCCGCGAAGAGCCGCGACCAGGCGTCCTCGGTCGTGGCGAGCACCTGCGCCACGAAGCGCCGCTGCGCCTCCTCGCCAGGCGCGAGGGGCGCATCGGGCGCGGACTCGGCAGCGGACCGCTCCACCCGCGGCCGCTCTGCCTCGCCGCCCCCGCCGGTCAGCAACGCCGGATCGACACCGAACAGCAGCGCGAGCACCACCAGCACCACGCCGCCGATCCCGCCGCCGGCGATGCCGATGGGCCCGAGGCGCCGCGACGCACCCCGGCGATCCACGACATTCCCGCTCTCCCGCTCACCCTCAAGCCGCATGGCCGCCTCTCTCCCGCTCCGCATCGGGCCCAGGCGGGCCTGCCCGACAGGAAAGTCGCGGCGGCGGCGGCGGTTCCAGGAACGGCACGGGCGGGGGCGGCGACGTTCTGCGGCTTGACTTTCCGCAGCCCTTGCGTCGATTCCCGCCTGCACGGGCGCGTGACCGCGCGGACCCGCGCCGGTGACGTGGCCTGCCCGTTCCGCGCCCTGTTCGATCAGCTCCAAGAATGGAGGCCTGGACCATGGCGAGCCCCGCCGTCGTGACGACCGCCCCGGCCGAGGCCGAGCCGCCCCGCGTCTCCGGCAACTTCACTGCCCGCCGCTTCGCGGTCGCCGGGCCGGTGCTGGTCTCGGCGCGGCGCTTCGGCGACCATCGCGGCTTCTTCCAGGAGACCTGGGCGGCGCGCGACTTCGCCGCGATCGGCCTGCCGGATGTGTTCGTGCAGGACAACCACTCGCTCTCGGCGGCCGCCGGGACGCTGCGCGGGCTGCACTACCAGCTGCCGCCGCACCCCCAGGCCAAGCTGGTGCGGGTGCTGCGGGGCGCGATCCTCGACGTCGCGGTCGATATCCGCCGCTCCTCGCCCTTCTTCCTCAGGCATGTCGCAGTGGAGCTGACGGCCGAGAATGGCTGGCAGCTCTACGTCCCGGCCGGCTTCGCGCACGGTTTCTGCACCCTGACGCCGGACACCGAGGTTGCCTACAAGGTGACGGACGTGTACGCGCCGGCCTGCGACCGGTCGCTGGCCTGGGACGACCCGGCCCTCGGCATCGCCTGGCCCGTGGGCGCGGAGACGGTCCAGCTCTCGGACAAGGACCGGCGCGCGCCGCGGCTCAGCGACTCGCCCGATCTCTTCGACTGAGGGTTTGCGAAGGAATGCCCGTCAGCCCCGATCCCGGGGGATCGTCCCCGGTGATCGCGGCGCGGCTTTCTTCGCACCCTCGACGACCTCGCACGCTCTGACGCGGCCGCGGCCCCTCACCGACGGATCGGGACACGAAGAATGCGCTTTCTCGTCACCGGCGGCGCCGGCTTCATCGGCTCCGCCCTCGTCCGCCACCTGGTCCTCGAGAAGCAGGCCGAGGCCGTGCTGGTCGTGGACAAGCTGACCTATGCCGGCGACCGCCGCAGCCTGCGCGACTGCGAAGGGCGGGCCGGCTTTCACTTCCTGGAAGCCGATATCTGCGACAATGCCGCGATGTGCGCGGCGATCGCCGAATTCCGTCCCGACGCGGTGATGCACCTCGCCGCCGAGAGCCATGTCGACCGCTCCATCGCCGGCGCGGCGCCCTTCATCGAGACCAATGTGAACGGCACCTTCAGCCTGCTGGAAGCCGCGCGCGGCTACTGGGGCGGGCTGGAGGGCGAGGCCAGGGCCGGCTTCCGCTTCCTGCACGTCTCGACCGACGAGGTCTTCGGCTCCCTCGGGCCGACGGGCGCCTTCGACGAGACGACGCCCTACGATCCGCGCAGCCCCTACTCGGCCTCCAAGGCGGCGTCGGACCATCTGGCGAGGGCCTGGCGGGAGACCTACGGGCTGCCGACCCTGGTGACCAATTGCTCGAACAATTACGGGCCGCACCATTTCCCCGAGAAGCTGATCCCGCTGATCATCCTCAACGCCCTCGAGGGCAAGACGCTGCCGGTCTATGGCGACGGCTCCAATGTGCGCGACTGGCTCTATGTCGAGGATCACGTCCGCGCCCTGGTGCTGGCGGTGGAGCGCGGCCATCCCGGCGAGACCTACTGCGTCGGCGGCCGGTCGGAGATGAAGAACCTCGACGTGGTGCACGCGGTCTGCGACCTGCTCGACGAGCGCCGCCCGGCGGCGACGCCCCGGCGCGGCCTGATCCGCTTCGTCGCCGACCGCCCGGGCCATGACCACCGCTACGCCATCGACCCCTCGAAGATCGAGCGCGAGCTCGGCTGGCGCGGGCGGGAGAGCTTCGCCACCGGCATCGCGCGGACCGTGGACTGGTACCTGGCCAATGATTGGTGGTGGCGGCCGCTGCGCGAGGGCCGCTATGGCGGCGAAAGGCTCGGCCTGATCCCCGCCGCCGACGCGGCGAAGCCCTGATGCGGGTCCTCGTCGTCGGCCGCATCGGCCAGATCGCCACCGAGCTCGCCCTGCGCCTGCCCGCGGCGGGACATGAGGCGCTCTGCCTCGAGCCACCGGAGCTCGACCTGACCCGCGCGGAGAGCATCGCCGCCGCCCTCGCCGCCTTCCGTCCCGACGCGGTGGTGAACGCCGCCGCCTACACCGCCGTGGACAAGGCCGAGGACGACCAGGCGCTGGCCTTCGCGGTGAACGGCACCGGCCCCGGCCTGCTCGGGGAGGCGACGGCCCGCGCCGGCATCCCCGTGGTGCACTACTCCACCGACTACGTCTTCGACGGCACGAAGGACGGCCCCTACACCGAGGACGACCCGACCGGCCCGGTCGGGGTCTATGGCGCCTCGAAGCTCGAGGGCGAGCGGCGCCTGCACGCCGCCAACCCGCGCTCCGTCACGCTGCGCACCGCCTGGGTGTGCTCGGCGCATGGGGGCAATTTCGTGAAGACCATGCTGCGCCTCGGCGCGGACCGGCCGGAGCTGCGCGTGGTCGCCGACCAGCATGGCGCGCCGACCTTCGCCGATGACCTGGCGGACGCCGCCGTCGCGCTGCTGCCGCGGCTGGTCGCCGCCCGGGCGGGCGACCCCGCCTTCGGCGTCTTCCACCTGAGCGGGACCCCCTTCACCACCTGGCACGGCTTCGCCGAGGCGATCTTCGCCGGCGCCGCGGCGCGGGGACGGGGCCCGGCGCCGAAGGTGCATGCCATCACGACGGCCGAGTACCCGACGCGCGCGACCCGCCCGGCCAATTCGCGGCTGGATTGCACGCGGGCCGCGACCATGCTCGGCATCCCGCCCAGGGATTGGCGCGACGGGCTCGCGCGTTGCCTCGACGCCCTGATCGGGCCGGAACAAGGAATCAAGGCATGAAGGGCATCGTCCTGGCGGGCGGCAGCGGCACCCGGCTCTACCCCGCGACGCTCGGCGTCTCGAAGCAGCTGCTGCCGGTCTATGACAAGCCGATGGTCTACTACCCGCTGTCGGTGCTGATGCTGGCGGGCATCCGCGAGATCATGGTGATCTCCACCCCGCATGACGTGCCGCTGTTCCGCCGCCTGCTCGGCGATGGCAGCCAGTGGGGCATCCGGCTGGAATTCGTCGTGCAGGAGAAGCCGAACGGCATCGCCGTGGCGATGATCCTGGCCGAGGAATTCCTGGCCGGGGCCCCCTCCGCGCTGATCCTCGGCGACAACATCTTCCACGGCCATGGCCTGGAGGAGGAGATGGAGGCGGCCAAGGCGCCGCATGGCGCCTCCGTCTTCGCCTATCGTGTCGCCGATCCGGAGCGCTATGGCGTCGTCGAGTTCGACGCGACCGGCAGGGCGCTCACCATCGAGGAGAAGCCGCCCGCGCCGCGCTCCGACTGGGCGGTGACCGGCCTCTATTTCTACGATGGCCGCGCCCCGGCGATCGCCCGCGCCCTGACGCCCTCGCCGCGCGGCGAGCTCGAGATCACCGACCTGAACCGGGTCTATCTCGAGGAAGGGTCGCTCCGCGTCTCCCGCATGGGCCGCGGCTTCGCCTGGCTCGACACCGGCACCCATGACAGCATGCTGGAGGCCGGGGAGTTCGTGCGCGCCATCGAGAAGCGCACCGGCCAGAAGGTCGCCTCGCCCGAGGAGATCGCCTGGCGCAAGGGCTTCATCACCGACGAGCAGCTTCTCGCCGTGGCGCGCCCGCTGCGCAACAGCGGCTATGGGCGGTACCTGGAAGGGTTGCTGCAGCACGGCTAGCCCGGCGCCGGCCCCGGGCAATCACGGCGCCCGCGGCACCCGGGGCTGGTGTCCAGAGGCCTTTCGGCCTTTGGTGGGAGGTCCAGGAGGGCGGCGCCCTCCTGGCGGGGCCTGGGGCGGAGCCCCGCCCGCTTCCACGGGCATGTCGCCACCGCCCCGCCGCAGCCCCGCCTGCCAGGGACGCGGCGCCGCGCTCAGCGCCATATGCGCCGCGATCTCCGCCGCCGAGGGCTCGCGGATCGCCGCGAAGGCCGCGGTCCAGCGCGCCCAGTGCGGGTTCACGCCGGGATCGAGCCACAGCCCCTCCCCCCAGGCATCCTCCAGCTTCCGCCGCTCGAACTCCGCGCGCTCGCGCTTGCGGGCATCGAAGGTGTCGATGCCGCGGCTCTTCGATTCGAAATGCACCAGCGAGATGTCCGGCGCGTAGAGCACGCCGAGGCCGGCGGCGCGCACGCGCAGGCAGAAATCGACGTCGTTGAAGGTGACGCCGAGCCCCTGCTCATCGAACGGGCCGAGCCGGTCGAACACCTCCCGCCGGCAGGCGAGGAAGGCGCCGGTCACCGCCCCGGCCTGGCGCAGGCGCTGCCAGCGCCCTTCCGGCCCGGGTGCGTCCATCGCCTCGCCCACCCCCTCATGCGCCGCCAGCCGCTCCTGGCCGATGACCACGCCGGCATGCTGGATCGTCAGATCCTCGTAGACCAGCCGCGCCCCGACCGCGCCGGCCTCGCCATCCGCCAGCAGCGCGCGCAGGGTGCGGTCCCAGCCCTGGCTCAGCATCCGCGTGTCGTCGTTGAGGAACAGCACCAGGCCGCCCGGCTCGGCCGGGGTCGCGGCGACGGCCAGGTTGTTCAGCCGCGACCAGTTGAAGGGCTCGTCCACGCGCAGCAGCCGGAAGCGGCCCGCCGCCTGCCCCGCCGCGAGCCAGGCCAGCGTCGCCGCCTCGTCGCTGCCATTGTCCACCACCAGCGGATCGAGGCGGGACGGCTCCGCGGCCTTGGCGCAGAGCGCGCCGAGCGCATCCGCGAGCAGCGCGCCGCCGTTCCGGGTCGGAATGATGACGGTGATCGGCCCCTCCGCCGCGACCGCCTCGGCCGGGACCCCGCCAGGGTCGAGCAGCCAGGGCTTGCGGAGCAGGGGGCGCAGCGTCTCGGTCGGCGGCGCGGGCGTCTCCGCCGCGATGGCCGCAAGCTTCTGCATCGCGACGAGCAGCCGCGGGATGTGCGCGACCGGCCCCTGGCGCGCCAGGGCGGCCCAGCTCACCCAGCGCCGCGCCGCGCGGTCGGGACCCGCGGCGGCGGCGGCTTCCAGCGCCGCCGCCAGCGCGGCGCCGGGGCGGGCGGCGAGGACCTCGCCGCAGGGGTTGCGCAGCGGGAGCTCCCAGGGATCGAGGGCGGCGCGGAACACCGGCGCGTCGTGCCGGGCCGGGCCGGCGGGGTCCTCCTCGACCTGGTCCTCGTCGCAGAAGAAGCCCAGGCAGGCCGGGAAGCGGGCAGCGGCATGGGCGAACCAGGCGAAGGCGGTCTCGGCCGGCTCGGCGCCGGGCGGCAGCATCAGGACCAGCGCATCGGGCCCGCTGGCGGCGGCGGCCAGCTCCTCCTCGGCGGCCAGCTCCGCCGCCGCGGCGGCCGCGTTCTCCGCCTCCGGCCCGTCCTCCGCCACCGCGCGCCACCGCAGGCGCGGGTCGCGGGCGGCGGCCGCCTCGGCCAGGCCCCGCTCCTCGGCCGAGGCGACCAGCAGCACCGCCTCCCAGTGCGGCCAGGTCTGGCAGGAGAGGGCGTCGAGGATCCGGCGCAGCCCGCGGGCCGGGACGCCGCGGCAGGACATCAGGGCGAGGATCCGGACCGCGGGCGCGCCCGGCAGCGCGGGCGGCGGGGCGACCCGGTGCAGGCGGCGGAAGGTGGCGTGGTCCTCCGGCGGGAAGGCGGCGAAGCTCTCGAGCTGGGGCAGCATCGCCTCCAGCTGCCGCACCGTCCGCTTCACCTCCTCGAGCTGCGTGGCGATGCGCTGGAGGGAGCCTCTCGCATCGGCGAAGATCGCGTCGAGCTCGAAGGCCGCCCCGATGCGCTCGCCGCTGGCGGCGTCGCGGATCTCGAAGCGGAAGGCGGCACCGGGCCCGGCCGCGCGCAGCGCCGAGCGGCCCCGCCAGGCCAGGCGGAAGCCGCAGCTCCCCTCGGCCTCGTCCTCGGTCTGGGCGAGGCGCGGGCGGTCGGCCCGACCGAAGGCGACCAGCCTGTCGTTGCAATGCACCTCGATGGCCAGCGGCGACTCGGGCTGCCGGCGGTCGAGCGCCCAGCCCGCGACCCAATCCCCGGTGACGTAGTCGATCCCCCCCGCCAGGCCGCGGGCGCTCCCGGCGAGCCAGAGGGAAAGCGCGGCGCGCGCCTCGCTCCACAGCTCCCCGTGCCGCCGGGCGAGCTCGCGGTCCAGCGCGGGCAGCGCGGTGGCGCGCGCCAGCAGCGCCATGCCATGGAGCCGCTGCGCCGTCGCGGCGTGGCGCCCCGACCAGGCCGGCAATCCGAGCCGCCCGGCCAGCCAGGCATCGACCGCCCTGCGCTCCTCGAGCGAAAGCTGGAGATGCGGGATGGCCTTGCCGGCGGTCAGGCGGCCCAGGATCTGCGCGCGGAATTCGGGCGAGCCGATCAGGTTGCCGGCCAGCCGCGCCAGCTCCCCCCCGGCATGGTTCTGGCGCACCGACTCGCTCTCGGCCGGCCGGCCCAGCAGGGTCAGGTAGGCGAGGTTCACGTCCTCCGGCGTCGCCTTCCGGGTGCGCAGCAGCAGCGCCCCCGTCTCGACATCCGCCAGCGCGGAAGCGACCGCCGCCTGGTCCAGGGTGGGGATGCGGTCGAGCAGGTCCTGCACCACCGGATGGCGCAGAAGGGCGACGAGCAGCGCGCCCAGGGAGAGGCCGCCATGGCCGCTGTCCTGCGGCACCGCGATGCCCATCCGGCGATCGAGCCAGAGGGCGCAGGCCCCGGCCTCCTCCGCCGTCAGCCCGAAGATCGGCGGGACCTGCCCGCCCAGGAGCCTTGGCAGCAGATCGGTCGGCCGGGCCTGCTGGCCGATCCGGGATCGCAACAATTGCAGGAGCGTCGCCCCCGGCGGCATCGCCTCGGCGCCCTCGGCCTCCGCGCCGAGCAGGATCTGGCCGAGGCGGAGCGCGTCCTCCTCCTCGGCCGGGCGGGTCAGGAGATGCAGGGCCGTCCGCTCGGGCCATCGCGGGTCGCGCGGCATGGCCAGCGATTCCGGCTGGCGCTCCGCCTCCGCGCGCCCGAGCGGCGAGGAGAGCAGGCCCGCGAGAAGCCGGGCGGGGGACGCCTCCTCCAGCGCCGCCGCCGCGCCCTGCTCCAGCAGGCCGAGGCCGCTCGCCCAGAGGATGGCCTCGGCGAGGGCGGGCGGGGGCAGGTTGGCGTGGGGCGTCACGCGGCCGGACGCCAGCTCGCCGAGGCGCGAGCGGAATTCGGGCGAGCGGATGAGGATCGCGGCGATCTCGGCGGGCGTGCGGCGGAGGTTGCGCTCGACCACCGCCTCGTTCTCGGGGTTCCGGCCCAGGAAGGCGCGATAGGCGTTGACCACGTCCTCGCGGCGCGAGGCGCTGAGCGGGGCATCGGCCGCGTCGACGCCCGCGGGCGCCTCGGGACCCTTCACGGAAGTCTCGTGATCCGTCTCGGCCATCGGGCATTCCCATAGGGCGCATCCCGGGTGCCGACAACCAGGGGTGGAGTTTGCCGCGGGCCGGGCCGCGGCCCGGCCTGGCGCGGCGCGCCCCCTTCAGGTCCCGCAGAAGGTGCGGGTCACGCGCTCCGCCGGAGCCGCCGGCAGGGCGTAGCGCTCGAGGCCCGCGCGCTCCTCGAAGGGGTGGGCGAGCGCCGCCCGCAGCGCCTCGAAGGGGCGGAGGTCCGGCGTCTCGGCGGCGGCGGCGGCCAGCGCCTCCTCCACCAGGTGGTTGCGCGGGATGTAGGCGGGGCTCGCCGCGCGCATCGCCGCCTGGCGCGCGGCGGGGGCGATGGCGGGCTCCGAAGCGAGGCGGGCGCGCCAGGCGGCATCCCAGGCGTCGAAGGCGGCCGGGTCGGCGAACAGCCCCCGGGCCGGGCCGGGGCCTTCGGTGACGGAATCGGCCAGGCGGCGGAACGCCAGGGTGAAATCCACCCCGCCCGCCCGCATGGCATCGAGCAGGTCCTGGACCAGCGCCGCGTCGCCCTCCCGCGCCTCGGCCAGGCCGAGCTTGCCGCGCAGCCCGCCGAGCCAGGCGGCCTGGAAGGCGGGGGCGAAGGCGCCGAGCGCCTCCTGCGCCCAGGCCACCGCCCTGTCCTGGTCCGCATCGAGCAGCGGCAGCAGCGCCTCGGCCAGGCGCGCCAGGTTCCATTGCATGATGCGCGGCTGGTTGCCGTAGGCGTAGCGGCCCTGGCTGTCGATCGCGCTGAAGACGGTCGCCGGATCGAAGGCCTCCATGAAGGCGCAGGGGCCGTAGTCGATCGTCTCGCCGCTGATCGTGGTGTTGTCGGTGTTCATCACGCCATGGATGAAGCCGACCAGCATCCAGCGCGCGACCAGGTCCGCCTGCCGGGCGACGACCCGGCCGAAAAGCGCCCGCGCCGGGTTCTCCGCGCCGGCCAGGTCCGGGTCGTGGCGGGCGATGGCGTGGTCCACCAGGACCCGCAGCGCCTCCAGATCTTCCCGCGCGGCGAAGTACTGGAAGGTGCCGATGCGGAGATGGCTGGCGGCGATGCGCGTCAGCACGGCGCCCGGCAGCGCATCCTCGCGGAACACCCATTCGCCGGTCGCCACCGCGGCGAGGGAGCGCGTGGTCGGGATGCCCATCGCATGCATCGCCTCGCTGACCAGGAATTCGCGCAGCACCGGGCCGATGGCCGCCCGCCCGTCGCCGCGGCGGGAGAAGGGGGTGGGGCCGGAGCCCTTGAGCTGGATGTCGCGGCGCGCGCCATCGGTCCCGACGACCTCGCCGAGCAGGATCGCCCGGCCATCGCCGAGCTGCGGCGTGAAATGGCCGAACTGGTGCCCGGCATAGGCCAGCGCGATCGGCTCCGCGCCCGGGGCGACGCGGTTGCCGGCCAGCACGGCGACCCCCTCGGGCGCCGCGAGCGCGGCCGGGTCGAGGCCGAGCGTCACGGCCAGCCCCTCGTTCAGCGCCAGCAGCCTCGGCGCGGGCACCGGCGTCGGATCGAGCCGCGCGAAGAGGCGCTCCGGCAACCGCGCGTAGCGGTTGTCGAAGGGGATGCGCAGCGTGGGATCCGCGGCGAGCAGGGGCGTGTCCATGCCCCACGACATTGGCCGGTGCGCCCCGCGGGGCAAGGGCCCGGATCGCGCGCCCGGGCTCGACATGCCGCCGGGTGCCCGGCCCTTGGCCCATGCCGATCCACGCGGCATCCTCGCCGCGATGTCAGGCACCAAGCCCCGACTCGCCGCGCCGACAGTGCCGCTGGACGAGGCCGCGCTGCTGCGGCTCTTCCCCCGCGCGACGCTGATCAAGGGCCGCGCCTATGCGGCGTCGGGTCGCGTGCTCTCCGTGCGCGTCCAGGCGCAGGACCGGGGCGGCTGGCTGGTCGAGGCGCAGACGCGCGGCACCGCGCTCCGCCCCTACCGCCAAAGGATCACGGTGCCGCCCCCGAGCGACGACCCGCAGGCGAGGCCGCGCCTGCTGGGCACGTGCACCTGCCCGGTCGGGGGGGCCTGCAAGCACGTCGCCGCGGCCCTGATCGCCGCCGGCGCCGGCGCCACGCCGCCGGTGCCCGCATCCCTGCCGCTACCCCTGGCCCCACCCCCGGGCCCTGCAGCGCCTCCGGCGAAGGCGCCGCTGCCGCCTGGCGTCGAGGGTTGGCTGCGCGACCTGGCCGCGTCCGACCCTGGCGCCGACCCGGAGGCCTATCCGCCGACGATCCGCCAGCGGCTGCTCTATCTCCTCGATGTGGCGCCGGGGCCGTGGGAGAGCGGCAGCGGCCCGGCGCTGCGCATCGGCTGCGTCGTCGCCACCCTGCGCAAGGATGGCACCTTCGGCGCCACCCGGCCCTACGCGCCGCACCAGGTGAACACGCCGGCGCGATACCTGCGTCCCTCCGACCGGCGGATCCTGCGCATCCTGTCGCGGCTGAGGTCCCACCAGGGCGCCGCCGGCCCGGCGGTGGAGGACGAGGTTCCCGATCTGCTCCGCCACATCCTCGCCACCGGCCGCGCCCGCTGGGGCACGCCGGAGGGCGCCGTGCTTGAGCCGGGGCCGCCGCAGCCGGGCCGGCTCGCCTGGCAGGTCGGGGAGGACGGGGCGCAACGGGCAAGGCTCGAATTGGCGGACGGGCTGGTCGGTCTTCGCCTGCCCGAGCCCTGGTACGCCGATCCCGCCGCCGGCCGCCTCGGCCCGGTGGAGACCGGGGTGGCGCCGGCCCTGGCCGGCCGGCTGCTCGCGGCGCCGGCCATCCCCGTCGAGGCGGCGCCGCAGGTCGCGGCGGAGCTGGCGCGGCGCCTGCCCGGGCTGAACCTGCCCCCGCCCGCCACCCTCCCCCCGCCCGAGCCGCTGTCGGGCCCGCCGGTGCCACGCCTGCTGCTGACCCTCGGCCGCCTGCCCGTGGGCCCGATGATCTTCGGATCGTCGTCCTTTCGCCCGGCGGGCGCCTTCCCGCTGCGCGAGATCGAGGCGCCGGTGGCCCGCCCCTCCTTCGCCTACGGCCCGGTCGTCCTGCCGCCGCAGCCGCACGAGCCACCGCGCATCCTCGCCCGGAGCGGCCGCCTCTATCGCCTGACACGGGATCCGGCGGCCGAGCTGCGCGCGCTGCAGCGGCTGCAATCCATCGGGCTGGTGGATGCCGCCAGGGCCCTACCGCTCGCCGCCGCCTGGCGACCGCGCAGCGCCGGCGGCGAGCAATGGGTGCTGGACGCGGAGGATCCGGACGGGACGGACTGGATCGGCATCCTCCTGGACGAGGTGCCGGCGCTGCGCGCCGAGGGCTGGCAGGTCGAGATCGCCGAGGACTTCCCCGTCCGCCTCGTCGCCCCCGAGGGCGATATCGAGGCCCGGCTGCGCGGGGCCGAGGGCAGCGGCATCGACTGGCTCGAGCTCGAGCTCGGGGTGGTGGTCGATGGCGAACGCCTCGACCTCGTCCCGCTGCTGGTGCGGCTGATCGCCGAGGGTCGCGGCGCCGCCCTCGTCGAGCATCACGAGGATGACGAGTCCTTCCTGATGCCCCTCGCCGATGGGCGGCTGCTGACTCTGCCGATCGGGCGGATCCGCCCGATCCTGCTCGCCCTCGGCGCGATCTTCGCCGGCGGGGGGCTCGATCCCGAGGCCGGGCGCATCGGCTTCGCCCGCCACGACGCCGCCGACCTCGCCGCGCTGGAGGAGGCGTCCGGCCTCGCCTGGCAGGGTGGCGAGGCGGTGCGCGCGCTGGGCCGGCAGCTCCGCGAGGCGGGTGGCGCGATCCCGCCGGCGGTGCTGCCGGAGGCCTTCCACGGCACGCTCCGCCCCTACCAGGCCGAGGGCGTGGCCTGGCTGCAATTCCTCGCCGCGGCGGGATTGGGCGGGGTGCTGGCCGATGATATGGGGCTCGGCAAGACGGTGCAGGCGCTGGCGCATCTTTCCATCGAGCAGGCGGCGGGACGGCTCGACCGCCCGGCGCTGGTGGTCTGCCCGACCAGCCTGGTGCCGACCTGGCGGCGCGAGGCGGCGCGCTTCGCGCCGTCGCTCCGCGTGCTGGCGCTGCACGGCCCGGCGCGGAAGGAGCGCTTCGCGGAGATCGGCGCGCATGACCTGGTGCTGTCCACCTACCCGCTGCTCGCGCGCGACGGGGAGGTTTTGGCGGCGCAGGAATGGCACGCGGTGCTGCTCGACGAGGCGCAGGCGATCCGCAACCCGGCGACCGAGGCGGCACAGCAGGCGCGGCGGCTGCGCGCACGGCAGCGCTTGTGCCTCTCGGGGACGCCGCTGCAGAACCACCTCGGCGAGCTCTGGTCGGTGTTCGACTTCCTCGCCCCGGGCTTCCTCGGCACCCAGGCCGGCTTCCGGGCGCGCTGGCGGACGCCGATCGAGAAGCATGGCGACAGCGCGCGGCAGGCGGCGCTGCACCGGCGACTGCGCCCCTTCCTGCTGCGCCGGACCAAGGGGGAGGTCGCGCGCGACCTGCCGGCGAAGACCGAGATCCTGGAGGAGGTGGAGCTCGAGGCCGGCCAGCGCGCGATCTACGAGGGGGTCCGGCTGGCGATGCATGCCAGGGTGCGCGCGGCGATCGCCGAGCGCGGCCTGGCGCGCTCGGGCATCGTCATCCTCGATGCGCTGCTCAAGCTGCGCCAGGCTTGCTGCGATCCGCGGCTGCTGCCCAAGGTGGCCAAGACGGGCGGCCGCGCCGCGTCGAAGGCGGGCTCGGCCAAGCTCGAGCGGCTGATGGACCTGCTCGCGATGCTGCTCGCGGAGGGGCGGCGCGTGCTGGTGTTCTCCCAGTTCACCTCCATGCTGGCGCTGATCGAGGAGCGGCTGCGCGCGGGCGGCATCGCCTACGAGATCCTGACCGGCACGACGCGCGACCGCGCCGGGCCGGTGGAGCGCTTCCAGTCGGGGACGGTGCCGGTGTTCCTGGTGAGCCTGATGGCCGGCGGCGTCGGGCTGACGCTGACGGCGGCCGACACGGTCATCCACTACGATCCCTGGTGGAACCCGGCGGCCGAGGACCAGGCGACCGACCGGGCGCACCGGATCGGGCAGGACAAGCCGGTCTTCGTGCACCGGCTGGTGGCGCTCGGCACCATCGAGGAGAAGATGGAGGTGCTGAAGGAGCGCAAGCGGGCCCTGGTCGCGGCGGTGCTCGATGCCGAGCAGGGCGGGGCGCTGCGGCTCACCGAGGCGGATGTCGAGGCGCTGTTCGAGCCGGCCTGACGCCGGCGCTCGGGCGGTTCGGGAAGCGCCGCGGGCGCCGGCGGCCCTAACCGGGCGCGCGCCGGCCCCCCGCATGCCGGCGGATCGCGGGCTTCAGGCCGAGATTCTCGCGCAGCGTCGCGCCCTCGTATTCCGTGCGGAAGCGACCCCGCCGCTGCAGCTCGGGCACGACCAGCTCCACGAAATCCTCGCAGCCCGCCGGCAGGTGGGTCGGCGTGATGTTGAAGCCGTCGCAGCCCTCCTCGTCGATCCACTGCTCCATGACATCGGCGATGTCGGCGGCGGTGCCGATCAGGCAGAACGCGCCCTTGCCGGCCACCTGGAGGTAGAGCTCGCGGATCGTCGGGTTCTCCGCCCGCACCTGGGCGAGGCGGGCCTCGCCGATGCTGCGCACCTCCATCGGCCCGAGCGCGTCCAGCGGCACGGGTCCGTCGAGCGGATAGCCGGACAGGTCGCCGAAGGTGCCGTGCAGCCGCGCCAGGCCGACCAGCGGATCGAGCAGCGCCTGGAGCTGGTCGAACTTCGCCTGCGCCTCCGCCCGCGTGCGGCCGACGACGGGACGCAAGGCCGGCATGATCTTCAAATCGTCCCGGTCGCGGCCGTGGCGGGCCATGCGCCCCTTCACGTCGGCATGGTAGGCCTTCGCCTTCTCCAGGCTGTCCGGGACGGCGTAGACCACATCGGCCGTGGCCGCCGCGATCTCACGCCCCTGCTCCGACGCGCCGGCCTGGAAGATGACCGGATGGCCCTGCGGCATGCCGGCGACGTTCAGCGGGCCCCGCACCCGGAAATGCTGGCCGACATGGTCCAGGGCATGGACCTTGTCCTCGTCGAAGAAGCGGCCGCCCGCCTTGTCGAACAGGAAGGCGTCCGGCTCCCAGCTGTCCCAGAGGCCGCGGACCACCTCGAGGAATTCCGCGGCGCGGTCGTAGCGGGTCGCGTAGTCGAGGTGCTGGTCGCGGTTGAAGTTCCTCGCCTCGGCCTCCGACCAGGAGGTCACGACGTTCCAGCCCGCGCGCCCCTTGCTGATCAGGTCGAGCGTCGCGAATTTCCGGGCGATGTGGTACGGCTCGTTGTAGGTGGTGGAGGCGGTGGTGACGAGGCCGATGCGCGAGGTCACCATCGCCAGCGCCGGCAGCAGGGTCATCGGCTCCATCTCGACGATCTCGTAGCCCGACCGCGCCAGCGAGCCGCGCGGCAGGTCGCGCTCGCGGATGCCGATGCCATCGGCGAAGAACAGCAGGTCGATCTTGCCGCGCTCGGCGGCCTGGGCGCTGCGCACGTAGTGCTCGATCCGCAGCGTGCCGTCGGCGGGCACCTCGGGATGCCGCCAGGCGGCGGGATGGTAGCCGAGCCCGCGGATGGACATGCCGAGATGCATCATCGTCTTCCGGACCATCGCGCCGCCCCCTGATCGCCTCCACGCGCAGTTCGGCACATTCCCACCGGATGCGCCACCGCGCGGGACCGGCGCTGCAGGGCGTGCCGGCCCCCGGAAGGCGGCGCGAAACCCTGGGCGGGGGGTTGCGCCGGCCCCAGCGGCCACCTTCTTCTGTGGCATGCTGCGGCTGCTCCTTCTCCTGGCGGGCCTCCTCGCGCCCGCGCCCGCGGCGCGCGCGCTCGAGACCGCGCCCGCCACCTCGCCGCGCGCCAGCGTCACCCTGCTCGCCGACCATGCGGAGATCGCGCCGGGGCAGGCATTCCGCCTCGCGCTACGCCAGCGCCTGGCGCCGGGCTGGCACACCTACTGGATCAACCCGGGCGATGCGGGGCAGCCGCCGGAGGTCGTCCTGTCGCTGCCCGAGGGCGCCTCCGCCGGCCCCATGCGCTTCCCCGCCCCGCAGCGCATCCCCTACGGCCCGCTGGTGAATTTCGGCTATGAGGGCGAGCCGGTCTTCACCATCCCCGTCACCGCCCCCGCCACGATCCGGCCCGGCGACAGCCTCGGCATCACCGCCCAGGCCTCCTGGCTTGTCTGCGAGCGGGTCTGCATCCCCGAGGAAGCGACCTTCCGCCTGGACATCCCCGTGGCGGCGGCGCCCCTCCCCGCGCCTCCCGCCACCGCCGCGGTCTTCGCCCGGGCGGAGGCGGAAGAGCCACGCGACGCCGCCTTCACCGCGCGGCTCGGCTTCGAGGGGTCGCGCGGCGCGATCGAGGTCGCGGGGCCGGACATCGCGCCGGGCGCGGTGCGGGACGCCTTCTTCTTCCCCGTGGAATGGGGCGTGATCGACAATGCCGCGCCCCAGGCCCTGGCGGTGCGCGACGGCGCGCTGACCCTGACCCTCGCCCGCGGCCAGGCCGAGGCGGTGCCGGGGCAGGTGGAGGGGATCCTCGCCCTCACCGACGGCGCCGGGGTGCGCGGCGCCTATCGGATCACGGCCAGCGCCGGGGCGGTGCCGCCGGATGCGGCCGGCGCGGCCGCGCTGCCGCTGTGGCAGGCCGCGCTGCTGGCGGCGATGGGCGGGTTGATCCTGAACCTGATGCCCTGCGTCTTCCCGATCCTGGCCATGAAGGCGGTCGGCATCGCGCGGCTGTCCGGTGGCTCGCGCGGCGCGGTGCGGGCACATGCGGCCAGCTACACGGCCGGGGTGGTGCTGTCCTTCCTGGCGCTTGGCGGGCTGCTGGTCGGGCTGCGCGCCGCCGGGGGCGCGGCCGGATGGGGGTTCCAGTTCACCCAGCCGATCTTCGTCGCCGGCATGGCCTGGCTGATGCTGGCCGTCGGGCTGAACCTGTCCGGCGTCTTCTCGGTCGGCGGGCCGGTCTCGGCCGGCGGATCGCTGGCGGCGAAGGGGGGCCATGCCGGCTCCTTCTTCACCGGCGCGCTGGCCGTGCTGGTCGCCACCCCCTGCACCGCCCCCTTCATGGCGGCGGCGATGGGGGCGGCGCTCTCCATGGGTCCGGTCGAGGCGCTGGCGGTCTTCGCCGCGCTCGGCCTCGGCATGGCGCTGCCCTATGCGGCGCTCGGCGTGGCGCCCGGGCTGGCGCGGCGCGTGCCGCGGCCCGGCCCCTGGATGGAGCGGCTGAAGCAGGGCCTCGCCTTCCCGATGTATGGGGCCGCCGCCTGGCTGGTCTGGGTGCTGGCGGAGCAGGCGGGCCCGACCGCGGTGCTCGCCGTGCTGGCGGGCGGGGTGCTGATCGGCTTCGCCGCCTGGGCCTGGGGGCTGGCGCAGGGCACGGGCGGGCGGCTCGGGCGGCTGACAGGGGCGGCGGCGCTGGTCGCGGCGCTGGCGATGCTGGGCTTCGTGCAGGGCTCGCAGCCCGCCGTCGCGCGCGGCGCTGCTTCGGGCGGCGAACCCTGGTCGGAAGCGCGCCTGGCCGCGCTGCGGGCGGATCGGCAGCCGGTCTTCGTCAACCTCACCGCCGCCTGGTGCATCACCTGCAAGGTGAACGAGCGCGTCGCCCTGTCCACCGAGGCGGTGCGGCGCGCCTTCGAGGCGGGGGGGATCGCCTATCTCGTCGGCGACTGGACGCGCGGCGATCCCGCCATCTCGGCCCTGCTCCGCGCCCATCGGCGCGAGGGCGTGCCGCTCTACCTCTTCTACCCGCCGGGCGGCGCGGTGCCGCTCGTCCTGCCGCAGATCCTGACGGAAGGGATCGTGCTGCGGGCCATCACCAGCCCAGGAGACGCGACATGAGGCCGAGGACGATCACCCGCCGCGCCGCCCTCGCCGGCACCGGTGCCCTGCTGCTCGCGCCGCGGATCGGCGCCGCCGCCGATGGTCCCGCGATCGGCGCGCCGGCGCCCGAGATCGCCCTGCCCGACCAGGACGGGACGATGCGTCGCCTGTCGGATTTCCGCGGCAAGGTGGTGGTGCTGGAATGGACCAACCATGACTGCCCCTATGTGCGGAAGCACTACAGCAGCGAGAACATGCAGGGGCTGCAGCGCCTGGCGGCGGAGCGCGGGGTGGTGTGGCTCTCCATCGCCTCCTCGCCGGAGGGCGAGCAGGGCTACGTCACCGGGCCGCAGGCGAAGGAGCTGACCGCCGCGCGCAAGGGCGCGCCCGCGGCGGTGCTGCTCGACCACGGCTCGGTCGCCGCGCGCGCCTACCGCGCGGCCGTGACGCCGCACATGTTCGTCGTCTCGGCCGATGGGGTGCTGCGCTACATGGGCGGGATCGATTCCATCCGCTCGACGCGGGTGGAGGATGTGGCGCGGGCCGAGCCCTATCTGCGCGAGGCGATGATCGCGGTGGCCGAAGGCCGGCCGGTGCAGCGCGCCAGCACCCAGGCCTATGGCTGCACCATCAAGTATGTGGGCGCCTGAACCCCCGCCCCCCTTCCCTGCCATTCCCGGCACTCATCCCGAACCGCCAAGGACGAGTGCCAAAAGACGATGATGGGGGGTTGGCGGGGGGAAGAAGCGTCTTCTTCCCCCCGCCGGTTCGCCCCCGCTATAAGGCGTCAGACAACCTGTCCCCAGAATTGCCCTAAGCCATTGATGTCCAGCGACGCTTCGCCAGGAGACCTGTCACCCTGCGCCATCATCTGTGTCCCAGATGGGTGACAGTGCCACCAACCTTGCCCCGGGCGAAAAAGGATCGGATAGCTGCGGCAGTCACCGGTACCTCCATCGTCTACCACTTCGCCTTCGGGGATGAGCTTCAGCAGTGGCTTGGCTCAACCGGACCAGGACACCGCCGAGCTGTCGGAGCTCTCGGTTCTCATGCTCTGCCATCCAGCCATACCTGTCGAGCATATCGTAGGATAGCCAGTGCTGCTCCTCGAAAAACTCGGGCAGCAATTCAATGAGTTCCACCAGTTCTCCCGGGTGCCTGGCGCTCAACCCGAAGCCGAGCGAAACAACGTCGTGCCGCGCAGGGTCCAGCTCGTCGTAGCCAGCACTCCAGGGAGGTCTTCCCAGCCGAAGAGCTCCGAGAAGCAACATCACCCGGATGGCTTGGTACAGCGGTAGGCCTTCCAGCAGTCGAGGCTCATGGACCTCATGTCCACTCATCCGCCCCTCGAGATAAGCGGCGAGGTCGAGCCGGTCATCCCGTGCGGGGGACCCAGTGATCTCCGAGAGGGGATATCCACAAGCGCATTCCCGGATGCTGCACCGATCCCAGTCGAGGAATCGCCCGCAATCCGGCTTTTGGCACCGTGTCACGAGTTCCGTGCCGTGCTGGGAGCAATCCCCTAATGCCAACAGGTCCCAGCGCGCCCGGTGAAAGGACTTCTCCTTCATGCAGGCCGGACATGCGGCGCGCCGCTTGTGTCGCAGATCAGGGCGGTCGAGCAGTTGACCCTGGTAGAGGCGCACGAAGCGCCCATCGGCGGGCCGCACCTCTGGAACTTCCCAGCAAAGCTTCCGGAGCGCCTCGACCGGCAGCCCCGAGAGTGGGGCTACGGCTTCGAGCAAACCGCCGCCTCCACTGTAACCGGGATAGGCCCAGGTAAGGTCTTTCCCTAGGATTTGGCGAGGATGCGTGCGCCCGTTTCCTTCTGCCAGACGCAGAAGAAATCCGTTGAGGCTTTCGCCCGGCTCGATGTCGATTCGAAGCGGTAAGGGCCGGGAGGCACTCGAGTCCTTCACGGAAGCAAGAGTTGCCTCTTGCGAAACGGCCACGCAAGGAAATCGTCACCGCAGGGTCTCCAGGACCGCCATGACGTCTCGCCTCAGAAACACTAGATGGCGCGATCCTTGTGCGGGCCCGAGCACAGGCAGGCATCCGACGGCCATGAGGCGGGCCGCCGTCCAACCTCTGTGCTGCCCGATATCGAGTCCAAGCCTCGCAGGCAGGACGTATGTCGCCGTAAAGCGGTCGATAGCGGCTTGGCTCACGACCCTTCCCCTGCGGGTCGCCTCGACATCGAGCAGACGATAACGGACGAGAAGGTGGGCCAGCTCGCTGTTGATGACGAGCTGGACACCCGCCTCGGTGATCGTCAACCCAAGCTTTTGACCAACCAGTCCCTCTATGTCCTTGAGCCGGAAAAGGAGGCCTGCCAAGCCCCTTCGTCGTGGATCCTGAGCCTCGGCCGGGGCTTCACCCGACACCAGCCGGACGCAGACGTGCTCCCAGGATAATCCAAGGCGAACGAGGCGACCTGCGGCGTCGCCGAAAGTAAGCAGCGTTGCGCTCGGGCTTTGTCCCGGGAGCCCCTTTGCCAGTTCGGCGAGGGAGCGACGCAAGGCCCCCTTCGGCCAAGTCGTTGCAGGTATGAGCAGCGCCGCCGGGCGGCGATCCGGGGCCAACCCCAGGGCTCTCATTGCGGCAGGCACACGGTCGCGCCGGATCCCGAGCAGGAACGCGGCTTCCCTTGTTGTCATCAGGTCAAGACGGTCCACCTCGATCTTTTCGATCACAGCTGGGCTGATTTGGGCAGGTTCTCCTGACCCAGAACACGCAACCTCGACCCCGGATTGCTTCAGGATCTCTCTCATCTTGACCGAGGCACATCCGATGCGCCGAGCCGCTTCGGCCAGCGTCAGGAACCGCTGTGTCTGGATGAGAGCGCCGTGCCGAAGCCTCGTCGGCCTAGGTTGCGTCGTAGCCGCGAGCACGCGCCGGATCTCCGGAGCGAGAAGCGCCCCAAGAGGAGTGCTATCGTCGAGCTCGGAGAGCCAAGCGGCCACATGTCCAAACTCACGATATGCGCCGAACCGTCCTTCGCGAACATCACGCCGGGATCCAAGGCGACGGAGGAACTCGTGAAACGCGGTCGGCCACGGAGCCAAGCATCCAACGCCTATAGTGACGATTTCCGCCACTACCCGCGCCTGCTTCACCAGGTGGGTCTGGAGAGGCGGCTTGATCGTAAGCGGCGTCTAGGGGCCCTTGCCGCGTTCGGCTGAGGCTGTCGGTGTTGAC
>CAZMCV010000043.1:0-26410 GCA_964564645.1 uncultured Acetobacteraceae bacterium | reverse complement strand
GGCGCGCCCGGGTGACGCCCGCCCCGCGGGGGGGGGGGCCCGGCCGGCGCGGCGGCGGGGCCGGCGGGGCGGGGGGGCGGGCCCCCCCCCCCCGGGGCCGCCCCGACTGCGCCAGGGCATCGCCCATCGCCACCGGCAGCGCGAGCGCCGCGCCGCCGCCCGCCACCAGCAGCCCGCGCCGCGACGCGGCCGCGGGGCGGTCGGGCATGGCCTCGGCGGGCGGCCCCTCCCGGGGGTCGCGGCAGCCTCCATCCTCGGCGCGGTCGGTCATCTCGTTCGGTCTCCGGCGACGCCCGGCGCGCGATCGCCGCGCAGCGACGCGCGGATTATGCTCCGGGCCATGGCACTCTGCGCGTGACATCCGCCGCCGGTGGCTCCACCCCCGGCGATCACGCCCTGGCGGCGTCCCGAAGGCATAGGGCCTTCCGCCTCCGCGGCTCAAGCGCCTTCGTCGCAAAGCCCGGCAAGTCCCTCATCCCCGCGGAGGTTCGCCCGCCGCTACTCGACCAGGAGGCGCAACTCGGGCAGGCCCGCCGCCAGCACCCCGGCGACGGCGCGGTCCGCGGCGGCGAGGTCGGCGTAAGGCCCCATCCGCACCCGATGGACCGCCTGCCGCCCGCTCCCCTCCGTCTCCACCCGCGCCCCCGATCCGGCCAGGCGCGCCGCCTGGCGCTGCGCGAGGTCGCGGCGGAAGAAGCTGCCGGCCTCGACGACGTAGCGGACCGGGCCGAAGGCCGGGGCGACCTGCGCGACCGATTCGGGCAGCGGATCGGGCGGCAGCGCCGCCTCCGGCGGGGGGGCGGCGGCCGCGACGCTCCGCACCGCCGGGGCCGGCGTCGCCGCCGTCTCCCGCTGGCCCGGCAGCGGGGCCAGCGCCTCGGCCACCACCTCCGCGCGCGGCGCGGCCACGATCGGCAGCGCGCGGTCGGGCTCGAGGCTCGGCAGGCCGGCGGAGAGCGCGCGGCTCGGCACGGGATCGACCTCGATCCGGACCGCGGCGGTGCCGGACTCCGGGAGGCCGAGCAGCTCCGCCGCGCGACGGGACAGGCCGATGACGCGGCCCGGCGCCTCCGGCCCGCGATCATTCACCCGGACCTGCACCTGCCGCCCGGTCTCGAGCGCGGTCACCGTCACGATCGCCGGCAGCTGCAGCGTGCGATGCGCGCCGACCAGCCTGGCCGGATCCCAGACCTCGCCATTCGCCGTGGCCCGGCCGCGCCGCCGGTCCGGGACGATGGCGGCGACACCCGTCTCGCGCAGCGCGAAATCCTCGCGCGGATAGGACCACAGCCCGCCCATCCGGTAGGGCGCGCCGAGCATGGAGCGTCCCTGGGGCGGCGGCGCGGCCGGGGCGCAGCCGAACAGCAGGGCGGCCAGCGCGAAGGCGACCGCCCCCTGCCCTGCCCGCTGGCCCGCCCCCTGGCCCGCCCGCCGGCGGGTCACGCCACGCGATCGGAGAGCAGCCCGACCGCGAGCCCGTAATTCACCGGCGAATTGTAGCGCCGGATCACCGCCAAATTGTGGTGACCCAGGAAGACCTGGCCCGAGCCGCGATTCGGCAGGACCACCCGCGTCTCGATGTCCGAGGCCGGCAGCGGCCCGCCCTGGCCGTCGCGGAACCCCATGCGGGCGAAGTCGCGCAGCGGCCGCTTCGTCTCCGTGTCCGCGCGCTGCCAGTCGAAGCCGGAGGGCGGCAGCGTCTCGCGGCCCCAGGGCTCGCCGCTCCGCCAGCCATTCTTCTGGAAGTAGTTGGCGATCGAGGCGAGCGCATCCGCCCGGCTGTCCCAGATGTCGCGCCGGCCATCGCCATCGAAATCGACCGACAGGCGCTCGAAATTCGTCGGCATGAATTGCGGCTGGCCCATCGCCCCGGCCCAGGAGCCCTTCATGCGGTCCGCGCCGATATGCCCGCCCTCGAGGATCTTCAGCGCCGCGATCAGCTCGCTGCGGAAATAGCTCGCCCGCC
The DNA here is from genome assembly GCA_964564645.1 of uncultured Acetobacteraceae bacterium. Classification (GTDB taxonomy): domain Bacteria; phylum Pseudomonadota; class Alphaproteobacteria; order Acetobacterales; family Acetobacteraceae; genus CAZMCV01. The sequence continues at coordinate 24,444 of CAZMCV010000043.1, read as the reverse complement.
GCCCCTCCCAGGCCAGGGTCGCCAGCGCCTCGATCACGCCGAACCCACCCGTGTTGCCGCCGAAATTCGTCTCGACCCCCCAGATCGCCACGATCACGCGCGGCGAGACCCGGTAGCGCTGCTCGATCGCCTGCAGCAGGGCGCGGTTGTCGGCATAGTTGCGCTGGCCATTCGCGACCCGCGTCGGCGAGACCATGATGCGGTCGCGGTAATCCTCCCACGCCAGCCCGCCCTCGGCCTGGCGACGGTCGAGCTCGATCACGCGCTGGTTCGGCCGGATTCCGGCGAAGGCGCGGGAGAGCGTGGCCTGCGACACCCCGGCCCGGCGCGCATCGCCGCGCACGCCCTCGAGGAAGGCGTCGAAGCTGCCGGACTGGGCGGCGGCGAAGGCGGGCGCGAGGAAACCGGAGGCGGCTCCGCCGAGGAAGGCGCGGCGCGGGATGGGCATGGGCGCTCCGTGCCACGCCGCGCGCCGCGCCGCAACGCGCAGTGTGCGGGGGCGTGCCGGGTCAGCCATGCGGCGCGCGCGGGAGGGCGTGCCCTGACTCGGAGGGGGCGTGCGCGGCAGCGACCCTTGCGCCGCGGGCGGATCCCGCGACCGCCGGCGTCAGGCACTGATGGCGCCGGCCCCGGCGGTGGTCCCCAGGCCGCGCCGCGGCGGCCGGGCCGTCGGGACCCGCTCCCCGGGCCCGGCGGCGTGCCGCCACAGCCGCGCGAGCAGGCGCGGCACCTCCGCGGCGGGGACGGGGTGGCTGAACAGGTAGCCCTGCGCCTCGACGCAGCCGATCCCGCGGATCGCCTCGAGCTGCGCCGGCGTTTCCACCCCCTCGGCGGTGGTCGTCATCGCCAGCCCGTCGCAGAGGCGGGTGACCGCCTCGACGATGGCGCGGCTGCGCGCGGACAGGCCGAGCTCGCTCGTGAAGCAGCGGTCGATCTTCACCTTGTCCACCGGGAAGCGCTGCAGGTGGCTGAGCGAGGAGTAGCCCGTGCCGAAATCGTCGAGCGCGATCCGCACGCCGAGCGCCTTCAACCGTTGCAGCGCGGCGAGCGCGGAATCGGCGTCCCCCAGCATGACCGTCTCGGTGACCTCGAGCTCGAGCCGCGCGGGGTCGAGCCCGGAGATGGCCAGGGCCCGCGCGACGGCCTCCACCAGGCCGGAGGTGGCGAATTGCGAGGGCGAGAGGTTCACCGCCACGCGGGGCGACCCCGGCCAGGTGGTGGCGTCGCGGCAGGCGCGCAGCAGCGCCCACTCGCCGAGGGCGACGATCAGGCCGATGTCCTCGCAGAGCGAGATGAAGCCGTCCGGGGGGATCATCCCGCGCTCCGGGTGCCGCCAGCGCATCAGCGCCTCGAAGCCGCACGGGCCCCCGGTCCGGACATCGACGATCGGCTGGTAGTGCAGCTCGAACTCCTCGCCCGCGAGCGCGCGGCGCAGCTCGAGCTCGAGCGCGCGGCGGAGCTGCATGCGCGCGTCCATCTCGGGATCGAAGAAGCTCCAGCGGCCGCGCCCCTCGGCCTTGGCGCGGTAGAGCGCCATGTCGGCGTCGCGCATCAGCACATCCGCCTCCACCGCGTCGCCGGGCGCGAAGGCGATGCCGAGGCTCGTGCCGATGCCGACCTGGTGGCCGCCGAGGTCGAAGGGACGCGCGAGCACCTCGACGATGCGGCGGGCGAGGCGCTCGGCGGCCTCCCTCCCCTCCGCCCCCTTCTGGATCACCGCGAACTCGTCGCCGCCGAGCCGCGCCAGGGTGTCGGTCTCGCGCAGCACGCCGCGGACGCGCTCCGCGACCTCGCGCAGCAGCGCGTCGCCGACCGGGTGGCCGAGCGTGTCGTTGACCTCCTTGAAGCGGTCGAGGTCGAGGCAGTGCAGCGCGAAGCCGCGTCCGCGCCGCGCCTCGGCCAGCGCGGCGTCCAGGCCCTCGCGGAACAGCAGCCGGTTCGGCAGGCCGGTGAGCGGGTCGTGCCGGGCGATGTGGACGAGGCGCTCCTCGGCCTCGCGCCGGTCGGTGACGTCGATGACGACGCCCATGGCCGAGAGCGGCTCGCCGTCCGGGTCGTACTCGTAGCGGACGCGCGCCTCGAGGTGGCGGATGCGCCCGTCCTGCAGGTGGCGGATCCGGTAGTCGAAGCCGCCATTGTCGCGCGCCCGCCTGGCCATGCGCTCGCCGCTCTGGACCCGCAGCCTCGCGCGGTCCTCGGGCAGGATGGCGGCGAACCAGTCCCGGGCGGCGATCGGCGCGTCGTCCTGCGGCAGGCCGTAGAGCTCCCGCGCCTTCGCCCCCGCGGTGACGAGGTCGGTGCGGAAGTCGTGGCGGAACTCGCCGATGCCCCCGATCTCGAGGCAGAGCCGCAGCAGCTCGGAGGACTGCCACCGCTCCGTCACGTCGATCACCACCCCGTGCGAGGAGATCGGCTGGCCCGCCTCGTCATAGGCGTAGCGGGCGCGGACCTCGACGTGCCGGATCTCGCCGTCGCAGGGGCGGCGGATGCGGTACTCGAAGGCGATCTCGGTCTGGCAGTGCGCCCGCGCCTTCTCGAGCCGCCGGCGCATCGGGCCGCGGTCCTCGGGCAGCATCAGGTCGAACCAGAGCTCCTCGCTCAGCGCCTCCTCGCCCTCCGGCAGGCCGAGCAGCGCGCGCGCCTCCGGCCCGCACTCGAAGGTGCCCGCCACCATGTCGCGGCGGTAGGTGCCGATGTTGCCGCCGGCGAGGCTGAGGCGCAGCTCCGCCTCCCGCTCGCGCAGCCTCGCCTCGGCCATGCGGCGGTCGGTCACGTCGATGACGACGCCGGTCGAGCGCACCGGGTGCCCCTCGGAATCGTACTCGAAGCGCGTCCGCGCCTCCATGTGGTGGACGGTGCCGTCGACCGGGTTCCGGTAGCGGTACTCGTAGGCGATCTCCTGCTGCCGGGCGGCGATGGCGGCGCCGAGCTCGGCGCGCAGGCGCGCGCGGTCCGGGCGCAGCACCATCTCGAACCAGGTCTGCTCGGGGATCGGCGCCTCGCCCGGCGGCAGGCCGTGCAGGCTGCGCGTCTCCGGCCCGCAGGTGATCGTCCCGGCGCGGTGGTCGCGGCGGTAGGTGCCGATATTGCCGATCGACAGGCTGAGGCGGAGCAGCGCCTCGCGCTCGCGCAGCCTCTCCTCGGCCAGCCGGCGCTCGGTGACGTCGATCAGGACCCCGATGGAGCCTCGCGGCCGGCCGGCCTCGTCGTAGGTATGGCTCGCCCGGGCCTCGATGTGGCGCACGCCGCCGCCGCCGGGGGCGCGGACGCGGAAGTCGAAGGCGCCTTCCGGCTCGCGCGCCGCCAGGAACCCGTCGATGCGCGCGCGGATCGCGGCCCGGTCCGCCGGCACCAGCGCCGCCACCCAGGCCTCCGGCGAGAAGCTGCCGCCCTCCGCGGCGAGGCCCTGCATCGCCGCCGCGGCGGCATCGGCCTCGAAGCGGCCGGTGGCCGGGTCGCGCCGGAAGGTGCCGATCCGCGCGGCCTGCAGGGTCAGGCGGAGCAGCGCCTCGCTCGCCTGGCGCCGCTCCTCCGCCTCGCGCTGCTCGGTGACGTCGATGACGACGCCGATCGCCTGGAGGGGGCGGCCATCCTCCGCGTACTCGTAGCGGGCCCGGGCCTCGATGTGGCGGATCTCGTTCGTGCCGGGGCGGCGCAGCCGGTAGCGGAAGGACCCCTGCGCCAGGAGCGCGGCGTTCAGGGCCCCGATCTGCCGGGCGAGGTCCCCGACATCCTCCGGCAGCAGCCGCGCGACCCACGCCTCCTGGTCCAGCGGACCCTCCCCCGGCGGCAGGCCATGCACGGCGCGCGCCTCGGCGTCGGGATCGACCATGCCGGTGCGGTGGTCGCGGCGGAAGGTGCCGATCCGCCCGTATTCGAGCGACAGCCGCAGCAGCGCCTCCCGCGCGCGGGCCTGCTCGGCCATGCGCCGGGTCTCGGTGATGTCCTGCACCACGGCCAGGCGGCGCAGCGGCCGCCCCACCGCGTCGCGCGCCGAGATCGACAGGCTGACCCGGGCCCAGCGAAGCTCCCCATCCGGGCGGAGGTAGCGGAGATCGGCGTCGCGGCTGGCCCGGTCCGGATCCTCCTCGCCCCAGAAGGCGGCGAGGATCGGCAGGTCGTCCGGATGGACGATGTCGGCCGGGCCGAGCCGGCGGAGTGCCGCCTCCTCCCGCCCCGTCATCTCGCAGAAGCGGCGGTTGGCGCGGAGGTAGCAGCCCGAGGCCACGTCCACCTCCGCGAAGCCGGCCGAGCCGGTGTTGAAGATGGCGCGGAAGAGGGCGGCATCATCGCGATCCGGCGACATCGGCGCTTCCCTGCGGTGTCGGGCCGCTCCGTGGGACCCGTCTCGATTCGGGCGGAGCGAATCCCCGACCGCTCCTGTTTGCGCGATGAAGCTTAAGGTTTTCCTCAGATGCCCCGCCATGGTTTTGTTGATGTTTCGACACGAATTGTGGCCGGGGCGGCGCCCGACCTCGGCCGGCGCCGGGGGAGGACCGCGCCGCCGCGGATGCCGACGCCGCGGGCCGGGGCTCCGCCCCCGATCCCCCGCCAGGGAGGCGCTGCCTCCCTGGACCCTCCGCCAAAGGCCGAAAGGCCCTTGGAACCCTCCTCCTGGAGGGGTTGCATCGGCGGTGCTTCCCGATGAAGTCTTTACGCGAATCGTAGCCGGAACCGTTCATGGCGCTCCTCGGCTCATGCCTCGTCGCGCTGGGAATTGCAGAGAAGACCGCGGGCGCCCTCGATGCGACCGCCGGCGCGGTGTTCGGCGAGCGCGCCTCCGACATGCTGCGGGACATGCAGCAGCGGATGCAGGCCTTCACGGGACGCATCCCGCGGAACCACGATCTGGAACGCGCGATGCGCGCCTGCGAACTCGGCGCGACCTGGATGATCCTGCGGCAATGGCAGGCCGACTGGGTGGAGGATGGAATCGGCGCCGGGGATGTCCGCATCGCGTCGCCGCCCCCCTTCCTCGCCGCCGCGGAGAATTGGGTGCTCACCCAGCTCGGCCTCTGCCCCAGCCTCCGCCTCGAGATGGACGAAGCGCTCGTCACGCGGATGGAGGAGGCGCTGGACGGGTTCCTCGCCACCGGGCAACCCGACACGGCAGCCGCCCAGGCGGTGGCGGAGACGGAGCAGGCCGTCCTCGCCGCCCTGGTCGAGGGCGCGAAGGCTGGCCCGGCGCCCGAGGTGTTCCGCGACCGCTTCCTGCACGGCAGCGCCGACCGGGGCGGCCTGCCGCCCTGGCGCCTCTGCTTCCTCGGGCTGATGCGCGAGGTGCTGAAGAACAACCCGAAGGCGCGCGACGCCTTCCTGGTCTCCCGCACCGCCAGGCTGGTGGCGGACAGCACGGCGCTGAAGCCGGTGGTGGCGTCGCTGCTGGGCGATGTGGAGGCGATCCGGGCGCTTCTGGCAAGTATCGCTGCCTCTCATTCACGCATGGAAGCCAAAATCCAAGCCTTGCCAGATGCGGTCGCAGAAAAAATATCGCATCTCGATCCGTCAAACTACACTACGATTATAGTACCATTTCGCGTTCGGGTAGACATGACCGCTAGTGCTGCGGCGGAGATTGACTCGCTTCGCAGAAGGCTGGAGCAGCGGTGATGAGCGATCAACCTTCCGAACCATCGGCCAACGTCGAGGTGCTGCTGGCCGCGCAGGAACGGCAGGCTGCTGCCCAGCTCGGCGCAATTCTCGCGGCCATCCGGTCGCAGGGCATCACGGCCCGCGCCGAGGCCGCGGGCCTGGCCGAGCGCACCATCCTCACCTTCGCGCAACGGATGCGCCCGGAGGAGGCGCACGACCTGGATAGCGCGGTGCGCGCCGTGGAGCACGCGGTGGAGATCGCGCTCGACCTCATCCGCCGCGGCGAGCGCCCGGCTTCGAACGAGGACGCCTTCGTCGGCAGGGTGCTGGCGGAGGTGGCGCAGCGCACCCGGGCGGGCGACCTCGAGGGCGGCGCCCGCGCGGTGGATGACGGCCTCGCCGAATTGGATGCGCGGGAGGCGGAGCAGCGCGACGCGCTTCGCCGCGCCCGCGCGACCTTGTTGGAGGCCGGGATCGGCCAGGAGATCCTGCGCCGCAACGCGGAGGCTGCGGCACGGCGGGTGGAGGCGCTGGTGGCGCTGGAGGCGCCAAGCCGCCCGGCCTGGGCGCCGGGCTTCCGGGCGCGGTGGGATGCATTCGACGAGGAGGGGCGCGATAAGGGACTGAACCTGTCGCTGGAGATCGCGATAGTCCTCGCGCGGCGAATGCTCGCCACCGCCACAACACCGGACGAGCGCGGCGAAGCCAGCAACCTGCTAGGAGCCGCGCTCCAGGCGCTCGGGGCACGTGAGAGCGGCACGGCACGCCTCGAAGAGGCGGTCGCAGCGCACGGAGCGGCGCTTAAGGAGTTCACACGCGACCGCCTGCCTCTCGAGTGGGCAGCGACGCAGAACAGTCTTGGTAAGGCGCTCACCTCGTTCGGGGCGCGCGAGAGTAGCACTGCGCGACTGGAGGAGGCGGTCTACGCGTACCGCGCCGCGCTGGAAGAGTGGACGCGTGAGCGAGTCCCGCTCGCTTGGGCGACGACGCAGAACAATCTTGGCACCGCCCTAGCCGCCCTCGGGGAGCGCGAGAGCGGCACTGCGCGGTTGGAGGAGGCGGTCTACGCGTACCGCGCCGCGCTGGAGGAGATGACACGTGATCGCCTGCCGCTCGACTGGGCGATGACACAGAACAATCTCGGTACCGCGCTAGCCACGCTCGGGGAGCGGGAGAGCGGCACGGATCAGCTAAGGGAGGCGGTCGCCGCCTACCGCGCAGCGCTGGAGGAGAGGACGCGCGAGCGCGTGCCGCTCGACTGGGCAGCGACGCAAAACAACCTCGGCAACGCGCTCCGGGCGCTCGGAGCGCGCGAGAGCGGCACGGCGCGTCTGGAGGAAGCGATCGCCGCCTACCGGGCCGCGCTGGAGGAGATCACGCGCGACCGGTCGCCCTTCGACTGGGCGGCGACGCAGAACAACCTCGGCGCGGCGCTTACTGAGCTTGGGGGGCGCGAGGGGAGTACGGCGCGTCTGGACGTGGCGGTCGCCGCCTACCGCGCCGCGCTGGATGAGTGGACACGCGATCGCGTCCCGTTTGCTTGGGCAGCGACACAGAACAATCTCGGCACCGCGCTAGCCGCGCTCGGAGAGGGCGAAGGGGGCACGGCGCGTCTGGAGGAGGCGGTCGCGGCCTACCGCGCTGCGCTGCAGGAGTGGACGCGTGAGCGCGTGCCGCTCAACTGGGCAGTGACGCAGAACAACCTTGGCAACGCGCTGCGCACGCTTGGGACGCGGGAGAGCGGCACGGCGCGTCTGGAGGAGGCGGTCGCAGCATACCGCGCCGCGCTGGAGGAGAGGACGCGCGAGCGTGCGCCCTTCCTCTGGGCGCAGACTATGGAAAACCTCGCGCTTGCTTATGACGCGTGGGGCGATAGGGCGAGGGACGCCGCGCGGTGGCGCACGGCGCTAGAGCAGGTGAACGCGGCGCTCGAAGAGTACCTGGCCGCCGGGGCAGAGTTTTACATTGGCAAAGCAACGCGACTCCGCGACCAGCTCATCGGCAAGCTCAAGGGCGCCCCGTAGTCGCACCGCCCGTCGCACTCACTCCAGGGCGTGGTGTCCAGAGGCCCTTCGGCCTTTGGTGGGGTGTCCAGAGGGGCAACGCCCCTTTGGCGGGTGGGTCCGGGGTCGAGGCGCTGCCGCGACCAGCGCCCTCCCGCCTGATCGCCCCGCCAGGGCCGCCTTGTCGCGCCGCCACAGACATCTCGCGCGGTTCAACCAGCGCCTGGCGTCCCGGCCTCCAGCCGCGCGAGCGCGCGCTGGGCATCGGCGGCGAGGGCGGGCACCTCCTCGCGGGCGGCGACCCAGATGATGGTGGCGTCGATGCGGTCATAGGCATGGCGCAGCCGGTTCGCGGTGCCGCGGATGTCGGCCCAGGGATGGCCGGGCATCAGTGTCTCGGCCAGGTCGGACAGGCGATGCACCGCCTCGCAGACGCGCTCGATGCAGCGCTCGACGGCGTCGCGGGTCCGGCCGTCCGCCTCGAAGGCGTCGCGGTCCATGCCGCCGAGATGGCGCTCGATCCGCTCGGCATTGTCGATGATGTCGGCAAGGCAATTCGCCGGATCGTGGCGGAGCGGCCTAGAAGGCACGGACCCGGTCCCGCTCGAGGTTCGCCCGCAGGCGCGGCTTCTCAACCGGCTCGGGGAGGAGATCGACCGGGCGACCGAGGATCGCGCCGAGGCGCCGTTCCAGCCTGACGAGCTCGAAGAGCCCGATCCCCGCCTCCGGGTCCAACTCCGCGGCGAGGTCGACGTCGCTCTCCGGCTCGTCGTCGCCCCGCGCGACCGAGCCGAAGAGCGACAGGCGCCGGATGCCGGCGGCGCGCAGCTCGGCCTCATGCGCGCGAAGCATTGCGATCACGTGCGCGGCGGTTGCCGTCCGGGTCGTGGTCGGGGCGTCGGCCATGGCGCGATCCTACCACGAAGCGGGGTGGCTTGGCGTCCGTCGCGCGCTTCCGTGTCGGTTTCCGGGCCGTGGATCGTCGGCAAGGATTATTTTCCTTGCGTCTGCGCACCGATCCGGCCTATCCTCCCGCCCCCCCGCGTCCGGACCGAGCCGCCATGCCCCGCCCCGCCGAACCCCTCCTCCCCCCGGATTTCCTCGCCAGGCACCACCTCGTCCACCGCCTCTACACCGGCCCGATCCTGACCCTCACCCCGCCCCACCCCTGGGCCCCCATGACCGATGCCGAATGGGATTTTCTTCGTCTCCTGCTGCCCCCTGGCCCCGACCAAGGCCTCGCCGGCCGTCCCGTCTCCGGCGACATCTGGGCCACCCCCGCCACCCCCGACCCCGCCCGCGCGCGGCTCGACGCGATCTTCCGCGCCGTCCTCCAGAAGCGCCCCACCCGCCGCGGCCCCGGCCGCGCCACCTGGGCGGATGCCGCCACCGAGACGGGCCCGAAGCCCGACACGCTCCGCCGCGCCTTCCGCCGCCTGGCGGAGTCCGGCTTCTTCCACCGCCTGCTCCGCGCCGTCGCCGACCTCACCCGCCGCGGCGGGCGCGGCCGCTCCGAGCATGCGCGGCCGGGCTCCTTCCTGCTCGGCCTGCGCTACCGCGCCTGCTGCGCCTTCCGCCGCATCGGGGTGCGGCGCCTCGGGATGTCGGGGCTGGCGCTGGCCCGGCGCCTCAGCCTCTACGCCGCGCTGCCGGCGCATTCGGCGGCGCTGCCGGACCGGGATTTGTCCGCGATCTACCTGCCCGTGCTCCGCCGCGCCGCGCAGCGCGTCCTCGGCCTCCTGGAGGGGCCGCCCTGGCAGCCGCCCAAGGCGGTCTGGCGGGCGATGCGGGCGATGCACCGCGCCTGCGGCGGCCTCTCCCGCATCCGGCGGGACATGGAGCCGGCGTGATGCGCGCGGGGCACCGGCATCGGCCGGGCGGGGCGGCCGCCGGCGCGCGCGATGGCAGCCGCGTGGCGGGATCCGCCCTCCCCCGCTCCCCCTGCGCGGCGGGAGGGGATACACTCGGCCGAGGAAACACGTCCGAGGAGAGCGCCCCGATGGCCCGCCCCGTCACCGCCGAGATCGCCGCCTATGCCGCCGGCCTCGACTTCGCCACCCTGCCGGCCGAGGTGCAAGAGCGCACGCGCTTCCTCGTCCTCGACCTGATCGGCAACATCGTCCGCGGCCGCCACGATGCGGAGAGCACCCCGGCCCTGCTCGCCGCCGCCCGTGCGCTGGGCCTGGCCGCCGGCCGCTCCGCCGTCTTCGGTGACAGCGCGCGCTACACCCCGGCGGGCGCGGCGCTGCTGAACGGCGCGCTGGCCCACAGCCTCGATTTCGACGACACGCATGCCGCCGGCACCCTGCATCCCGGCGCGCCGGTGATCCCCGCGGCGCTCGCCGCGGCCGAGATGGTCGGCGCCGATGGCCACACCGTGCTGTCGGCGATCGTCGCGGGCTATGAGGTGACCTGCCGCCTCGCCCTCGCGCTGCCCGGTGGCGACCACTACGACCGCGGCTACCACCCGACCGCGACCTGCGGCGCCTTCGGCGGCGCGGCGGCGGCGGCCCGCGTCTTCGGCCTGGATGCGAAGGGGATGGAGGATGCCTTCGGCATCGCCCTCTCCCAGGCCGCGGGCAGCCTGCAATTCCTCGCCAACGGCGCCTGGACGAAGCGCTTCCAGGTCGGCTGGTCGGCGATGAACGGCCTCGCCGCCGCGTGCCTGGCGCGCGAGGGCTTCCGCGGCGCGGCCGAGGCCTTCGAGGGCAAGGCCGGGTTCCTCCGCGCCTACGCCCCGAACCCGGTGCCCGAGCGCGCGCTGCAGGGCCTGGGCGAGATGTATGAGCTGATGAACACCGCGGTGAAGCCCTACCCCTCCTGCCGCTACGGCCATGCCGGGGTGGATGCGGCGATCGCGCTCCGCGCCCGCCACGGCATCCGGCCGGAGGAGGTCGAGAGCGTCGTCATGGGCCTGCCCAACAAGGGCATGCTGCTGGTCGGCGCGCCGCTGGCCTACAAGCAGAATCCGCAGAACGTGGTGGATGGCCAGTTCAGCGGCCCCTTCGTGGTGAGCTGCGGCCTGGCGACCGGCCATATGGGCTGGGACAGCTACGCGCTGCTGAACGACAACACCGTCCGCTCCCTGCTGCCCAAGGTGACCTGCGAGGAGGATCCGGAGGTCCAGGCCCTCTTCCCCACCTACATGGCCGGCAAGCTGACGGTGAAGGCCCGCGGCGAGACCTTCAGCGAGCTGGTCAAGGTCGCCAAGGGCGAGCCCGAGAACTTCCTGACCGAGTCCGAGCTGCGCGCGAAGTTCCATGGCCTCGCCGATGCCGTGCTCGGCGCGGAGCGGGCGGTGCAGCTCGCCGATGCGGTGATCGGGCTGGACCAGGCGGGCGATGTGAACGGGCTGATGCGGCTCGGCGCGCCGATGATGGCGGCACGCCTGGCCGGGGAGTAGCGCCGGGTCCCGGCCCGTCCGATGTCCCGGGGCCGAGCCGCGGCCCCGGGACGCTCGGCCCCGGGGCGATGCGCCCCGTTTGATCCCGCCGCGATCTGCCCTAGGTTTCGGCCGCAGGGCGCGGGATGGGTGGCCGAGCGGTTTAAGGCACCGGTCTTGAAAACCGGCGTGGGTTCATGCCCACCGTGGGTTCGAATCCCACCCCATCCGCCCCCCTTGGCTCAGACCTCCACCTTGCCCGTGTGGAGCTTGAGCCGCATGTGGTCCGGCACCTCCTGCCCCGCATCGGTGAAAGCCTTGCGCAGCGCGCCCAGCGAGGGGCCGAAGATCCCGCTGCGGTTCTCGCTGCACCAGTCGCGCGACTGCTGCGGCATGGTCAGCGAGTTCTGGAAGCGCGGCATGACCCAGCGGGCGAACAGCTCGTAGCTGCGCAGCGTGTCCTCGCGGTTGGCCCATTCATGCGCGCGGAACAGCACGCCGCCGCAGCCACCCTCGGTGTACTCGACCAGCCGCTCGATCCCCTTGGCGACCGTCTCGGGCGAGCCCACCAGGGTCGTGCCCGCGCGCAGGCCATCGCCCAGCGGATCCTCGGAGCGCATGGGCGGGCGGCCGAGCGTCTCCGAGAAGTAGGTCAGCGTCTCCTGCCGCTCGCCGAGCTTGACGTCGCGGAAGGCGCGCTCGTCATCCTCGGCGACATGCATGTTCACGACCAGGCGCCAGCCGTCGCGCGGCATCGTCTTGCCGTGCTTCTCCGCCTCCTCCTCGCCCAGCCGCCAATGCTCGGCGAGCTTGGCGTTGCCGCCCGGCAGGCCGGCGCCGAGGGAGAGCAGCCCGACGCCGTACTTGCCCGCCGTCATCACGCCCGACGGCGTCGTCGCGCTCGCCACCGCGATGTCGAAACGCGGGTAGCTCCAGGGCGCCATGTGCAGGCGCGCCTCCTTCAGCTCGAACCAGTCGGTCTTGATGGTGACCGGCTCCTCGCAGGCCAGCAGCTGCATGATGGCGCCGAGGCTCTCATCCATCATGCGCCGCTGGTCCTCGGCCTTGATGCCCATCATGTAGGCGTCCGACACTAGCGCGCCCGGGCCGCAGCCGAGCATGGCGCGGCCGCGGCTCATGTGGTCGAGCTGCACGAAGCGCTGCGCCACCAGGAAGGGGTGGTGGTAGGGCAAGGAGGTGACGCCGGAGCCGAGCTTGATGTGCTTGGTGCGCTCGAAGGCCGCGCCCATGAAGATCTCGGGCGAGGCGATCAGCTCCCAGCCCGCCGAATGGTGCTCGCCGATCCAGGCCTCGTCGAAGCCCAGCGTGTCGAGCCACTCGATCAGCTCCATGTCCCGGCCGAGCGCGAGGGTCGGGTTGTCGCCGACCCGGTGGAAGGGTGCCAAGAAGATGCCGAAGCGAAGGCCCGCATGCCTGGCCATGGTGGGGGTGCCTTTCCCGAACGGAGAGCCGGAAGGCTAGGAAGCGGGGGCAGTTTGGTCAACTGTCCAAACCGCCTCGGCCACTTGTCACGTCAGCGCGCGCACCAGCCAGAGGCTGAGCGCCGGGAAGGCGACACAAAGCGACAGCCGCACCAGGTCCATCACCAGGAACGGCGCGACGCCGCGATAGGTCCTGGCGATCGGCACGTCGCGCGCCAGCGAGGAAACGACGAAGACGTTCAGCCCGATCGGCGGCGCCGTCAGCCCGATGCCGACCACGATCAGCACCAGGATGCCGAACCAGATCGCCGTCGGCTCCGCCCCGCCGAGGCCGAAATCGAGCGCGGTGACCACGGGGAAGAAGATCGGCAGGGTCAGCAGGATCATCGCCAGCTCATCCATCACCGCGCCCAGCACGATGTAGGCGAGCAGCAGGATCCCGAGCACCGCATAGGGCGCGTAGCCCTGCTCCGAGATCCATAGGCCGAGCAGCTCCGGCGCCTGGGTCAGCGCCAGGAAGGCGTTGAACACCTCGGCGCCCAGCAGGATCACGAAGATCATCGCCGTGGTCTCGGCCGTCGCCAGCAGCGCCTCCCGCACCGCGCGCGCACGCAGCGATCCACGCGCGGCGCCGACGGCAAGGGTCGCGATGCACCCCACCGCGGCGCTCTCGGTCGGCGTGAAGACGCCGCCATAGATGCCGCCCACCACGACGAAGGCGATCAGCAGCACCGGGATGACGGCGCGCAGCGCCGCGGCGCGCTCGGCGGGCGGGACGCGCGCGGCGGGCGGGGCCAGGGCCGGGTTGCGCCGCACGACGAAGGCGATGGTCAGGATGTAGAACAGCGTCGCCAGCAGCCCCGGGATCAGCGCCGCCATGAACAGCTTGGCGATGTTCTGCTCCGTGCTGATCGCATAGACGACCAGGATGACGGAGGGCGGGATGAGGATCCCGAGCGTGCCGCCGACCGCGATCGCGCCCGTCGCCAGCCCGGGATCGGTGCCGTAGCGCCGCAGCTCGGGCAGCGCCGCGCGCCCCATGGTCGCGGTGGTCGCGACGGAGGAGCCGCAGACCGCGCCGAAGCAGGCGCAGGCGCCGATCACGCCCATCGCCATCCCGCCGGGACGGTGCCCGACCAGCGCGTTGGCGGCGCGGAACAGGTCGCGGGCCAGACCGCCGCGCTCGGCCAGCGCGCCCATCAGGATGAACAGCGGGATGACGGAGAGGGTGTAGTTGGCGAAGAGATGCCAGGGCGTGGTCTTCAGGTAGCTCAGCAGGATCGCGGCATCGACGATCCAGACATAGCCCGCCGCCCCGGTCAGCAGCATCGCCAGCCCGACCGGGCAGCGCAGCGCGATCAGGCCGAGCAGCACGGCGAAGCCGATCGCGGCCTGCGCGAATTCCGGGGCCATCAGCCCTCCCGCCCGCGCAGCAGGCTCCAGGACTGGACCAGCGCGGCCAGCGCCGTCGCCGCGAAGGCCAGCGCGCCGAGGCCGACCGCCCAGAAGGTCGGCAGGCCGAGCACCATCGTCGTCGTCCCGCTCGCCCAGGTCTCCCGCGCGCCGACGAACAGCCGCTCGGCCAGCACCGCCGCGACCCCCGCCCAGACCAGCATCCAGGCGGCGTCGATCACCCGCGTCACCGCCGCCGGCAGCCAGGTGGTGAAGCTGTCGACCAGGATGTTGGACCGCCGCTGCGTGCCCCAGGCGAGGCAGCCCATCACGGCGAGCCCGGCGCCGAGCGAGGCCAGCTCGAAATCCCCGGCGATCGGCTGGGTCGTCAGCCAGCGCCGCACGACGCTGACCGTCGTCAGCAGCGCCGTCGCCAGCAGCACGAGCCCGCCCGCCAGCGCCAGCGGCGCGGCCAGGCGCGCCGATGCGGACAGGGCGTTCATGCCGCTCTCCCTCCCCCGCCTCGCGGGGGAGGGAATCTCCTTCACGCCACCGACTTCGCGTATTTCGCCACCAGCGCCCGCGCCTCGGCCAGGATCGCCGCGCCGTCGAAGCCGCGCTCCCGGCTCGCCGCGATCCAGCTGTCGACCACCGGCTGTGTCGCCGCCACCCAGCGCGCCTTCTCCTCCTCGGAGATCACGATGATCTCGTTGCCGCGGGCGCGCACCTGCTGCTCGACGATCGGGCCGCGCTCGTCCCAGGGCACGGCGGCCATCGTCGCGGCAGGCTGGCCGCTGTTGGCATCGAGCACGCGCTTCAGGTCGGCGGGCAGCGACGCGTACTTCTCCCGGTTCATCGCCATGATGAAGGTCGCGGTGTAGAGCGTCGGGCTGCCCGGGACCTCCGTGTGGTAGCGCACCATCTCCTGCAGCCGGAGGGCGGGCACGATCTCCCACGGCACCACCGCGCCGTCGATCACGCCCTGGCTCAGCGCCTCCGGCACCTGCGGCACCGGCATGCCCACCGGCGCGGCGCCGAGCGCCTTCAGCGCCTCGCCGTTCAGCCGCGAGGGGAAGCGGATCTTCATGCCCTGCAAATCGGCCTGGCTGCGCACCGGGCGGCGGGTGTTGATGATGCCCTCGCCATGCGCCCAGACGCAGATCGGGTGCACCTCGCGGAACTCGTCCTTCAGATGCGCATCGGCGAATTCCTGCACCGCCTTGCAGTTCACGATCGCCTTCTTGTGGGCGACGAAGGGCAGCTCGAACACCTCGACGCGCGGGAAGCGGCCCGGCGTGTTGCCGGGCAGGGTCCAGATGATGTCGGCGACGCCGTCGCGCGCCTGGTCGAAGAGCTGCGGCGGCGCGCCGCCGAGCTGCATCGCCGGGAAGATCTGGATGCGCAGCCGCCCGTTGCTGTCGGCCTGGACCTTCTGCGCCCAGGGCTGGAGGAAGAAGCGGTGCACGTTGCTGACCGCCGGCAGGAAGTGGTGCAGGCGGAGCGTGACGGTCCCGTCCTGCGCCGCGGCGCGCGTGGCGGTCAGCAGGCCGGGCGCGGCCATGGTGGAGGCGCCGAGCAGCAGGCGGCGGCTTATCGGTCGGTTCACGGATGCCTCCCTGGGCGGGTCGCCTTGGCTCTCGGGGCGGGGCGGACCGGGCGGCGACTTCAAGCGAACCGCAGGGGATTCCGCAAGCCCGTTTCGGGGAGCGCTCCGGGCAGGATCAGCCGCCGATCGCCGCGCGCAGGGCGCGCGCCTTGGCGCCGACCTGCGCCGGCGTGTCGCCCGGCCGGTACAGCGCGCTGCCGATCCCGAACCCGGCCGCGCCCGAATCGCGCCAGGGCGGGATGGTCGCGGCATCCATCCCGCCGACCGGCAGCAGGGCGGTCCCGCGCGGCAGCACGGCGCGCAGCGCCTTCAGCACCGCGGGCGAGGCCGCCTCCGCCGGGAACAGCTTCAGCGCATCCGCCCCGGCGCCGAGCAGGGCGAAGGCCTCGGCCGGGGTGAAGAAGCCCGGGCAGGCCAGCATGCCCCGCCGCTTCGCCGCGCGGACCAGCTCGGGATCGGCATGCGGCGTGACCAGCAGCGTGCCGCCCGCCTCCGCCACCTGCCCGAGCTGGCCGGGGGTCGTCACCGTGCCCGCGCCGACCAGCGCCGTGCCGCCCTGGCCGAAGCGCGCGGCCAGGCGCCGGATGCTCTCCATCGGCTCGGGCGAGTTCAGCGGCACCTCAAGGATGACGATGCCCTCGGCGACCAGCGCCTCGCCGACCGCCACCGCCTCCTCCGGACGGAGGCCGCGCAGGATGGCGACGAGGGGGCAGCGGGCGAGCCAGTCGGCAAAGGTCATCCTGCGTCCCTCCTCGGAGCGTCTGCGGTTGGCGAGCCCGGCGAGGGCGGTCCCGCGGGGCGTTCCGGTCGCGCCATCAGCCGAGGTCGCGGGCCAGCCGGACCAGGCCGCGCGCGGCCAGGTCGGCCTCGTGCCGGTGGACCTCCAGCCCCGCCTCCTCCAGCGCGATGGCGTAGCGGCGGCAGAGCACGTCGGCGCCGGCCAAGTGCACCGCCCCGCCCGCGCCATGCCCCGCCTCCAGCGCCGCCGCCACCTCATGGCCGATCAGCAGGCCGGAGAGGTAGGCCTCCGTCTCCTCCGGCGCGAGGCGCCCCATCAGCCCGAGGGAGCGCGTGCCGAAGAGGTGGTGCAGCAGCCCGCCGGCTTCCCGCGCGCGGCGGACCCCGCGGCGGAAGGCCTCCTCCCCGGCCTTCAACGCGGCCTCCCCCCCGGCCTCCCCGCCCGGCGGCGCGGCCAGGCGGCCGAGGATGGAGTGGTCGAGCAGCGTCGCCCGCACCTCCCCGGTCATGTGGGTGCCGAAGCCGAGGATCCGGCCGTTGCCGATGCGCGCCCATTTGCTGTGGGTGCCGGGCAGGCAGGCCAGCGCCTCCTCCGGGCCGATCGCGTCGATCAGGCCGACCAGCTTCGTCTC
Organism: uncultured Acetobacteraceae bacterium; assembly: GCA_964564645.1. Classification (GTDB taxonomy): domain Bacteria; phylum Pseudomonadota; class Alphaproteobacteria; order Acetobacterales; family Acetobacteraceae; genus CAZMCV01. The sequence goes on along the minus strand of CAZMCV010000043.1, from coordinate 7,657 downwards.
CTCCCCCCGCATCACGTCCGGGACGCCGGCGGCATCGGTGGTGGACAGGCCGGGAACCAGCAGGCAGCGCGGCGCACCGGCGAAGGGCAGCACGGTCAGGGCGCGGGCGATGTCGGCCGGACCCGCCGGACAGGCGAGGTAGGGCGCCTCCTGCCAGCCCTGCCGGCTGCCGACCATGCCGCAGAGCAGCAGGAGCGGCGGGGTGCCCGCGGCGAGCCAGGGTCCGAGCGTCGCGGCCAGGGCCGCCGGGAAGCCGCCTTCGGGTACTTCCAGGATGCCCTGCCCGGTCTCGACCCGATCCAGGATGGCGCCGGAGCGTGGGTCGAGGCGCCAGGCCCGGAAGCTGCTGGTGCCCCAGTCGATGCCGATCATGCCGCCGCCTCCCTCGCCCCGGCCGGTCCTGCGGCATCGCCGCGCGCGGGGCAACCGCACCCCGGCGCGCGCGCAGCATGGTGATGCCGGGGCGGCGGGCGCTTGCGGGGCTCGCTGGCCCGCCGCCCCTCGGCCGGGCACCGCCCGGCGCCGCCCGCGCCGCGTCATCGTCGCATGCTTGCGCGGCCGGGCCGTGGTGGCGAAGAGTGACCCTGTCGGGAGCGCCCGGAACGATCGCCCCCGCGGAGGAGCAAAGCCATGCCACGTCGCCCGTCGACCTCGCCGGCCCGCCTGGCCGGTGCCGCGACCCTTGCCGTCCTGCTCGGCGCCGGCCCCGCCGCGGCGCAGATCGCCGTCTCGGTGAACGACAACAAGGTCGTGCTGGAGGATGGGCGGGTGCGGACCCTGCCCGAATCCCCGCCCGACACCCTCTCGGTGCTCGACCTGTCGCAGAACCCGCCGGTGCTGCGGGCGGAGATCCCGGTGCCGGCGAGCGTCGTCGGCCCGCCCGCTTCCGTCGCGCTGACACCCGATGAGCGCCTGGCGCTGGTGACCGCCAACCAGAAGCGCGACCCGGCCGATCCGGCGAAGCTGGTGCCGGGCGACAGCCTGTCGGTCGTCGACCTCGCCGCCGATCCGCCGCGCATCGTCGCCACCCTGCCGACCGGCGCCGGGCCGGCGGGCCTCTCCATCAACCGCGCCGGCACGCTGGCGCTGGTCGCCAACCGCAATGCCGGCACGGTCAGCGTCTTCAGCATCGAGGGTGGCGAGGTGCGCCCGGCCGGCACGGTCGAGATCGGGCCGGCGGCCTCCGGCGTCAGCCATGTTGCGATCACGCCGGACGGCACCCGCGCCCTGGTCACCCGCGACGGCGACAACCTGGTCAGCCTGCTGGCGATCGATGCCGAGGGGCGGGTGACGAAGACCGACCGCGACATCAGCGCCGGCCTGCGCCCCTACGGCCTGACCATCACGCCCGACGGGCTGTGGGCGGTCGTCGCCAATATCGGCCGCGGCCAGGGCGATGCCGACACGGTCAGCCTGATCAGCCTGACGGCCAAGCCGCCGCGCGTCGTCGACACCATCTCGGTCGGCCAGACGCCGGAAGGCATCACCGCCTCGCCCGACGGGCAGCTCGTGGCGGTGACGGTGATGAACGGGTCGAACAAGGCCCGCAACTCGCCCTTCCGCGGCCCGGGGCTGGTGGTGATGCTGCGCATCAAGCCGGACACGCTGGAACTGGTCTCGCAGGCGCAGGTCGGCAGCTGGTCGCAGGGCGCGGCCTTCTCGGCCGATGGGCGGACCCTGCTGGTCGGCAACATGGTGGAGCGGAACCTCTCGGTCCTCGAGGTGCATGATGACGGGCGCGCGACGGATACGGGGCGGCGGATCCCGGTCGCGGGCGGCTCGGCGGCGCTGCGCACGGCCGACAAGTAGCGGCGGGCCGGCCGGGCGTGGCAGCGTGGGCGGGTGCGGTTGACCCCGCCCCGCCCGCGCGCGACTGTCCCGGCGCAAAGCCGACATTGGGGAGGAGAACGCGCCCATGCCCGACGCCTTCGTCTGCGACGCCGTCCGCACGCCGATCGGCCGCTATGCCGGCGGCCTCGCCCCGGTGCGCACGGATGACCTCGGCGCGATCCCCCTGAAGGCGCTGGTCGAGCGCAACAAGGGCGTGGACTGGGATGCGGTCGAGGACGTCATCTACGGCTGCGCCAACCAGGCCGGCGAGGACAACCGCAACGTCGCGCGCATGGCGCTGCTGCTGGCCGGCCTGCCGCAATCGATCGGCGGCAGCACGGTGAACCGGCTCTGCGGCTCGGGGATGGATGCCGTCGGCATCGCCGGCCGCGCCATCAAGGCGGGCGAGGCCGATCTGATGATCGCCGGCGGCGTCGAGAGCATGACCCGCGCCCCCTTCGTGATGGGCAAGCAGGCGGAGGCCTTCGGCCGCAGCGCCGAGATCTTCGACACCACGATCGGCTGGCGCTTCGTCAACCCGCGGATGAAGTCGGAGCACGGCGTCGATTCCATGCCGGAGACGGCGGAGAACGTCGCGCAGGACTTCCAGATCAATCGCGCCGACCAGGACGCCTTCGCCTGGCGCAGCCAGCAGCGCGCGGGGAAGGCCATGGCCTCGGGCCGCTTCGGGCAGGAGATCGTCCCGGTCACCATCCAGAAGCGCAAGGGCCATCCGACCGTCGTCGAGCATGACGAGCATCCGCGCCCCGAGACCACGCTCGACGCCCTGGCCAAGCTACCCGCGCCCTTCCGCAAGGAGGGCGGCAGCGTCACGGCCGGCAATGCCTCCGGCGTGAATGATGGCGCCGCGGCGATCCTCGTCGCCTCCGAGGCGGCGGCGCGGAAGCACGGGCTGCGGCCGCGCGCCCGCATCGTCGCCGTGGCGACGGCCGGCGTCGCGCCGCGCATCATGGGCTTCGGCCCGGCGCCGGCGACGCGGCGCGTGCTGGAGAAGGCCGGGCTGACGCTTTCCGACATCGACGTCATCGAGCTGAACGAGGCCTTCGCGGCGCAGGCGCTGGCCGTGACGCGCGACCTCGGCCTGCCCGACGACGCGGACCACGTGAACCCGAATGGCGGCGCGATCGCGCTCGGCCACCCCTTGGGCATGTCCGGGGCGCGTCTGGTGCTGACGGCGGTGCAGGAGCTCGAGAACCGCCAGGCGCGCTACGCCCTGGCGACGATGTGCATCGGGGTCGGCCAGGGCATCGCCATGGTTCTCGAGCGGGTGTGAGGGCCACGCCGCTCCCCTCCCCGCCGTCGCGCGGGGTTGGTGGGGCGGCCGCGTGACGGCGGGGAAGACACATGTTCATCCAGCTCGGCGATTGCTGCTTCCACGTCCAGGTCGAGGGGCCCGCCCAGGGCGAGGCGGTGTTGCTGATGCACACCCTCGGCTCGGCCCTGCCCATCTGGGAGCCGCAGGCGGCCGCGCTGGCCAGGCGCGGCCACCGCGTGGTGCGCATGGACATCCGCGGCCACGGGCTGACCGAGGCGCCCGAGGGCCCCTACACCATGCAGCAGCTCGCCCGCGACGGGCTGGCGCTGCTGGACGCGCTCGGCATCCGCCACGCGCATGTCGGCGGCATCTCGATCGGCGGCCGGATCGCGCTCGGCATCGCGGCGCTGGCGCCGGACCGCGTGCTGTCGCTGCTGCCCTGCGACACGGCGCTGGAGTTCAAGCCGGAGAGCACCTGGGAGGAGCGCATCGCCAGTGTCCGCGCGAACGGGCTCGCGCCGGCCGCCGAGACGAGCCTGGGGCGCTGGGTGCTGGACAAGTCGCTGGCGTCGTCCAGGGGGCTGCGGCGGCTGCTGCTGGCGACGGATCCGGTGGGCTGGCTCGGCTGCGCGCATGCGCTGCGCGACTGCTCGGCGGCCGAGGTCGTCGGGAAGATCACCTGCCCGGCCACGGTGATCGTCGGCGATCGCGACGAATCGACGCCCGTCGCCGCCGCCGAGGCGATCGTTGCCGCGATCCCGGGTGCCAGGCTGGTGGTGATCCCGGAGGCGGCGCACATCCCCTCGCTGGAACGCGAGCCGGCCTTCACCCGCGCCGTGCTCGGCCATTTCGACGGGCTGCAAATCGACGGGCTGCAAAGGGGCGGGACCGCGGCGGAGACCGGGCGCGCGACGCGGCTGGCGGTGCTGGGCGAGGCGCAGGCGGGCGCGCTCGCCGCCGCGCCGACGCCGCTCGACGCGCCCTTCCGCGACTGGGCCACGGAGGCGCTCTGGGGCGGCATCTGGACCCGGCCCGGCCTGTCGCGCCGCGACCGCAGCCTGCTGACGATCGCCATGCTCGCCGCCCTCGGCCATCACGAGGAGCTGGCGATCCATGTCCGCGCCACCGCGAACACCGGCGTCACGGCCGAGGAGATCGCCGAGGTCGTGCTGCAGGTCGCGGGCTATTGCGGCGTGCCGGCGGCGAACGCCGCGCTGCGCGTGGCCCGCGCCACGCTGAAGGAGATGGAGGGATGAGAACCGCTGATTCCGCCCCCTGGCGCCCGGTCGCCCCCGGCAGCCAGCCGCCGCTCGACGCGCCCGCCTATGGCAGCACGCACAAGCGGCATCCGCAGCAGGCGCCGCTGCGCATCCCGACGACGCTGACCGAATCCGCCGCGCCGCGCATGGCGCCGGCGCACCACCCCGCGCGGATCGACCTGACGAAGGGCGGCCCGGCGGGCTGGGAGGCGCAGGGCGAGCGCATCATCGTCGCCGGCCGCGTGCTGGACGAGGATGGCCGGCCCGTGCCCGGCGCCATGGTGGAGGTCTGGCAGGCCAATGCCGCCGGTCGCTACAACCACGCCAGCGACACCCACGACGCGCCGCTCGACCCGCATTTCAAGGGCGCCGGCCTGGTCTTCACGGACCAGGATGGCTGGTACCGCTACACGACCATCCGCCCCGGCGCCTATCCCTGGCGCAACCACCACAATGCCTGGCGGCCGGTGCACATCCACTACTCGCTGTTCGGCGCGGGCTTCGCGCAGCGCCTGGTGACGCAGATGTACTTCCCCGGCGACCCGCTGCTGGCGCTCGACCCGATCTTCCAATGCGTCCCCGATCCGGCGGCGCGGGAGCGGCTGGTGGCACGGTTCGACCTCGACGTGACGGAGCCGGAGCATGCGCTGGGCTACCGCTTCGACATCGTGCTGCGCGGGCGCGAGGCGACGCCGATGGAGGATCCCGCATGACCGCCGCGACGGCCAGCCAGACCGCGGGTCCCTACTGGCACCTGATCGACCACCCGGAATGGGCCGACCTGCTGCGCGCCGACGGGCCGAATGCGGGCTTCACGGGCGGCGAGCGGATCGTGCTGACCGGGCGGATCACCGACGGCGACGGCGCGCCCTGCGCCGATGCGATGGTCGAGATCTGGCAGGCGGATCCGGACGGCTCCTACGACGGGGCCTTCCACGGCTTCGGCCGCTGCGCCACCGACCGGGAGGGGCGCTTCCGCTTCGTCACGGTGAAGCCCGGCCCCGTGCGCGGCCGCGGCAACGCCACCCAGGCGCCGCATGTCACGCTCAGCCTCTTCGCCCGCGGCCTGCTCGCGCAGCTCGTCACCCGCCTCTACTTCGCCGGCGAGGCGCTGAACGCGACCGACCCCGTGCTGTCTTCGGTGCCCGAGGCGCGGCGCGGCACGCTGGTCGCGCAGCCGGCGGGGGCGGGCGAATGGCGGCTCGACCTCCGCCTGCAGGGCGATGGCGAGACTGTCTTTCTCGAGGTCTGAACCGATGCCCGTGAATCCCGCCGACGGCCCGGTGATGGGCGCGCTCTACGGCACCGACGCCATGCGCGCCGCGATGGGCGAGATGGCCTTCCTGCAGCGCATGCTGGACGTGGAGGCGGCGCTGGCCCGCGCCCAGGCGCGCCTCGGCATCGTGCCCGCCGAGGCCGCGGCCGCGATCACCGCGGCGGCGCAGGCCGAGCGCCTGGACCTCGCCGCGCTCGCCGCGGCGACGCGCAACACCGGCTATCCGGTGGTCGGGCTGGTGCGGCAGCTCTCGGCGCTGGCGGGGCCCGAGGCGGGGCGCTGGACGCATTGGGGCGCCACCACCCAGGACATCATGGACAGCGCCGTCGTGCTGCAGATGCGCGACGGGCTGGAGCTGATCGGCGCCGACCTGGCACGGCTGATCGACGCCTTCGCGGCGATGGCGCGCACGCACCGCGACACGGTGATGGCCGGGCGCACGCATCTGCAGCACGCCCTGCCGGTGACCTTCGGCTACAAGGTCGCGGTCTGGCTCTCGCCGCTGATCACCATGCGGGAGCGGCTGGAGGCGCTGTGGCCGCGCGCGCTGCGCCTGCAATTCGGCGGTGCGGCGGGCACGCTCGCCTCGCTCGGCGCGGAGGGCGAGGCGGTGCAGGCGGCGCTGGCGAAGGAGCTCGGCCTCGCCCTTCCCGACATCCCCTGGCACGTCTCGCGCGACGGCATCGCGGAGGCGGTGTGCTGGCTCGGGCTGCTGACCGGCGCGCTGGCCAAGATCGCGACCGACGTCATGCTGCTGATGCAGACCGAGGTGGCCGAGGTCGCGGAGCCGCACCAGGCCGGCCGCGGCGGGTCGTCGACCATGCCGCAGAAGCGCAACCCGATCGCCTGCGAATACATCCTCGCCCAGTCGCGCGGCGTCCATGCGCTGGTGCCGCAGGTGCTGGCCGCCATGGCGCAGGACCAGGAGCGCGGCACCGGGCCGTGGCAGGCGGAGCCGCTGGCGGTGCCGCAGGCCTTCCTGCTGGCGCATGGCGCGCTGGCCCAGGCGCTGACGATCGGCGAGGGGCTGGTGGTCGACCCGGTGCGGATGCGCGCCAATCTTGACGGCACCGGCGGGCTGATCATGGCCGAGGCGGTGATGATGGGCCTCGCCCCTGCCCTCGGCCGCGGCGAGGCGCACCATGTCGTGAACCAGGCCTGCGACACGGCGCTTGCCGAGCGCATCCCGCTGGCGGACGCGCTGCTGCGCGATGCGGGCGTCGCGGCGGCGCTGTCCCGCGACGCGATCGAGCGGCTGACCGACCCCGCCAATTACCTCGGCGCGGCGGGCGCCTTCGTCGACCGGGTGCTGGCGCGCCTCAATCCTTGAGGTAGGGCTCGACCGTGCCCTTCAGCTTCATGGTCATGGGGCGGCCGCGCCGGTCCACGGCCTTGCCGAGGCTGACGCGCACCCAGCCTTCGGAGACGCAGTACTCCTCGACATTCGTCTTCTCCTGGCCGTTGAAGCGGATACCGACGCCGCGCTGAAGCAGCGCCGCATCGTGGTGCGGGCTGGCGGGATCGGCGGACAGGCGGTCGGGCAAGGCGGCGGGCGGGACATCGTTCATCGCATCGGATCCCGGCTGTGATCGGGGGGTTGGCGGGGTGGAGGATGGCCCGGACGGCGGCGGGGCCACCCCTTGCGCAACCGGGCGACCATCGACCGGCCCCGGATCGCCGCCCTGTGCGGCGGGCGGGACGGGACCGCTTGCGGTTCCGCCATCGCCGGCCCTGTTCCCGAAAATGGTGAAACGAGAGCAGGTCGGCAACGATCCGGGGGAACCGCTGGCGATTCCACCCTGTCATGCCCTGCTCTAGGCCGGCCCGGCCGTGCTGCCAAGCGCGCGCGCACGGCCGGGGCCATCGGGTGAAGCCCTCAGGCACCCCCTGGTTCTCTCGCTGGGGGACACGCTCCGGGGGCAAGGAAGATCGGGGAAGGGAGAGAACTCCCTTCCCCGAAGCCCCAACCCACCTTGTATGAGTGGCGGCAGCTATTCTCGCGGCTGCCGGCCCTGG
>CAZMCV010000042.1:23603-26560 GCA_964564645.1 uncultured Acetobacteraceae bacterium | reverse complement strand
TCTTGCCGCCGCCGGTCGGCGCGACGAGCAGGGCGGACATCGCGTCCTCGGCCACGGTCCGCAGCACGGCGAGCTGGTGCGGACGCGGGGTCCAGCCTCTCCGGGCGAACCAGCTGTGGAAAGGTTCTGGCAATGTTCGCATCGGCGGGGGACTATGGGGATGGCGGGCGGTTTCGGGAAGCCCGCTCGACAGGGCCCGTCGACCGATCCTCGAGATCCCGCGACCCAATGCAGCAAGAGGCGGCCGGGCGTGGCGACCCGCCGATGGGGATTCCCGCCGGCCATGCGGCGTGGCCAGGTGCCCCGCGGCGCCGGCCCCCGCGCGCCGTGGCCGCCCGGCTTGGCCCGAAGCGCGCGGTCGACGGCCCTAGAGGCTGACGGGCCGGTCGCGCGGCCCGGGGGGCGTCAGGTGTCCGGCCCGCGCCACGGGTTGGCGAGGAAGGTCAGCACCGCGCGGACGCCGGAGCGTTCCACCGCATCCACCCGGATCGTGGCGCCGGCCTGGCGGGCGAGGCGACGCACCAGGTTCAGGCCCAGGCAGCTGCGCGGCGGCCGGACGAGCAGGTCCGGCGCGGCGCCGATGCCATCATCCTCGACGAGGATGTCTCCGAGGCCGGGCGCCGGCCGGCGCACGGTCACGCGAACCCGCCCCGCCCGCCCATCGGGAAAGCCATGCCCGAGCGCGTTGACCACCAGCTCGTTGACCATCAGGACCAGGGGCGTGGCGCGTGCCGCCTGCACGCAAAGGCGATCCTCGATGCAGGCCTGGACGGCGACGCCGTGCCGGCCGGCGATCTCGCCCGCCTGCCGCGCCGCCGCGGCGACCTCCGGCCCGATCTCGACCCAGGCCGCGCCGGCCAGGCGGAACATGCGGTCCTGCGCCAGGCTCGAGAGCATCACGCGCGTGGCGGCGGCGCGCAGGGCCTGCGCGACGGCCGGATCCTCGGCCCGCGTGGCCTGCAACGCGAGGAAGGAGGTGGTCGCCTGGGCATTGTTCTTGACCCGATGCAGCAGCTCGGTCAGCAGCGCGTCGCGCTCGCGCAGCATCTGCCGCCGCTCCTCCAGCGCCTGCCGCAGCTCCGTCACGTCCACGCAGGAACCGTGATAGCCGCCGAACCGGCCCTCCTCCGTCTCGAAGGGGCAACCGCTGGCGAGGACCCACCGCCAGGCGCCGTCGCGCCGGCGGAGCCGGTACTCCATCGTGTAGGGCCGGCGCGCGTCGAAGGCCTCGGCGTAGGTGGCCAGGCAGCGGTCGAGATCCTCGGGGTGAACGCCTTCGGTCCAGCCATCGCCGCGCTCCTGGTCCAGGGTGCGGCCGGTGAAGTCGAGCCAGGCGTGGTTGACGTGATCGCAGCCCCTGGAGGGATCGGAGCGCCAGAGCATGACCGGCGCCTGGTCGGCGCGCAGGGTGAAGGCCTCGCCTCCTGGCGGGGCGGAGACGGCGCGCTGGTTCCGTTCGACGGGAGAAGGAGGCACTTCGATGCCCCGGCCTTGCGTTGGGTTCGAACGCGCAACGCGCAACGGTCGGGCGGGTTTCGCGGGGCGGGCGGCGGGCCCTGCCCTGATCCCGGGATCCGTGTCCCGGTCGCGGCCCGTGGCGCCACCTTGCCCAGGGGCATGGCCGGCCACAGTTGGAGCCGGCCCCCGCGATGCGCGGCGGGCTTTGGAGAAGGGGGGAAGCTTGGTTCGGATCCCTTGCCGCGCCCCATCCGGGCCGCCCGACGCATGAGCGACACCCGTCGCCCGCCCCTCGCCGCATGAGCAAGGCCGCGCCCGCTCCCGAGACCTGGCTGCGGGTGACGCCGGCCGGGCTTCACTGCCTGCCCGGCGGCTTCCACCTCGACCCGCCGCGCCCCGTGGCGCGGGCGGTGATCACCCATGGGCATTCCGACCACGCGCGGCCGGGCCATGGCGCCGTGCTGGCGACGCCGGAGACCCTGGCGATCATGCGGGCCCGCCTGGGCCGGGACGGGGCCGGGCGCGACCAGCAACCGCTCCGCTACGGCGAGGTGCTGCGGGTCGGGCCGGGCGAGGTGCGGGTCTGGCTGCGCCCGGCCGGGCATGTGCTCGGCTCGGCGCAGATCTGCCTCGAATGGCAGGGCAGCCGCGTCGTCGTCTCGGGCGACTACAAGCGCCAGCGCGACCCGACCTGCGCCCCCTTCGAGCCGGAACCCTGCGACGTCTTCGTGACGGAGGCGACCTTCGCCCTGCCGGTGTTCCGCCACCCGGCCCCCGAGGCCGAGGTCGCGAAGCTGCTGCGCAGCGTCGCGCTGTTCCCGGAGCGGACGCATGTGGTCGGCTGCTACGCCCTCGGCAAATGCCAGAGGCTGATCCGGCTGCTGCGCGAGGCCGGCTGGGACCGGCCGATCCACCTGCATGGCGCGCTGGTCGGGCTCTGCCGGCTCTATGAGGAGCTGGGCGTGGCGCTCGGGCCGCTGCTGCCGGCGACGGTCGCCGACAAGGCGGCGCTGCGGGGCGCGATCGTGCTGGCCCCGCCCTCGGCCGTGCAGGATCGCTGGGCAAGGCGGCTGTCGGATCCGGTGGTCGCGGTCGCCAGCGGCTGGATGCGGGTGCGCCAGCGCGCGAAGTCGCGCGGGGTGGAGCTGCCGCTGATCGTCAGCGACCACGCCGACTGGGACGACCTTCTGGCGACGATCGCGGAGGTGGGCGCGCCGGAGGTCTGGGTCACGCATGGGCGGGACGACGCCCTGGTGCACGCGCTCGGCCTGGGCGGGGTGCGCGGGCGGGCGCTGCATCTGATCGGGCGCGGGGACGAGGACGAGGACCCCGCGGACAGCGTGGCCACGGTCGGCGAGGCGGCCGCGGACAGCGGCGCCGAGCCCCCCCTCGCCGCGGTGCGCGGGGGTGGCGGAGCGGCCCCGGCCCCCGGCGATCCCCCAGGAGGAGTACGGCCATCCCGGAGCGGGGGTGTGTTGCGAGCAACCCGGGGGCATATC
>CAZMCV010000042.1:0-23593 GCA_964564645.1 uncultured Acetobacteraceae bacterium | reverse complement strand
GGGGGCGCGCGGGTGGTGGGGGACCCGCTGGGGGGGGCGGTGGCGGTGCCCCCCGGGGACCGCGTGGCCCGGGGCGGCGCGGCGGCGGCGGCCCGCGCCCCCGCCCCCCCCCTCGCCGCGGTCCGCGGGGTTGGCGGAGCGGCCGCGGACCGCGGCGATACACCATGAGCATTCCGGCCTTCGCGGAGCTGCTGGAGCGGCTGCTGTTCACCCCCGGCCGCAACGCCAAGATCGCCCTGCTGCGCGACTGGTTCGCCACCCAGCCCGACCCCGATCGCGGCGTCGGCCTCGCCGCGCTGACCGAGGAGCTGGCCTTCACCGCCGCCAAGCCGTCGCTGATCCGGGACATGGTCGCGGCGCGCACGGACCCGGTGCTGCTGGCGCTGTCCTACGATTATGTCGGCGACTTCGCCGAGACGGTCGCGCTGATCTGGCCCGAGCGGGCGGGGGTGAACGCCCCGCCGCCCACGCTCTCGGAGGTCGCCGAGGCGCTGGAGCTGACGCCCAAGGCGGAGCTGCCGGGGCTGATCGCGGGCTGGCTCGACCTGCTCGATGCCGGCGGGCGGCTCGCCCTGATCAAGCTGGTGACGGGGGGGCTGCGCGTCGGCGCTTCGGCGCGGCTGGCCAAGACCGCGCTCGCCGAGTGGTCCGGCCAGCCGGTCGAGGCGATCGAGGAGGTCTGGCACGGCGTCGCCCCGCCCTACCTGCCGCTGTTCCGCTGGCTGGAAGGGAAGGGGGAGCGCCCGGATCCGCGCGACGCCCCGGTCTTCCGCCCGCTGATGCTGGCCCATCCGCTCGAGGATGCGGACGTCGCCACGCTCGACCCGCTGGCCTGGCGCGCCGAGTGGAAGTGGGACGGCATCCGCGTGCAGCTCACCGCGGGCCCCGGAGGCCGGCGCATCTGGTCGCGGGGCGGGGAGGACATCACCGGCGCCTTCCCCGAGATCGCCGAGGCGATGGAGTTCCACGCCGTGCTCGACGGCGAGCTGCTGGTGGTGCGCGACGGCGCCGTGGCGCCCTTCGCCGAGTTGCAGCAGCGCCTCAACCGGAAGATCGTCTCGGCGAGGATGATGCGGGACTTCCCCGTGGGGGTGCGCCTCTATGATCTGTTGTTCGAGGGGGCCGAGGATCTGCGCGCGCTGCCCTTCGACGCCCGCCGCGCGCGGCTGGAGGGCTGGGTCGCGCGGGCGGCGCCGGCGCGCATGGACCTCTCGCCGCAGATCGCCTTCGCCTCCTTCGCGCAGCTCGCGGAGATCCGCGCGGGCGCGCGTGCCGCCTCGATCGAGGGGCTGATGCTGAAGCGCGCCGACAGCCCCTATGCCGCGGGCCGGCAGAAGGGGCTGTGGTGGAAGTGGAAGCGCGACCCGCTCTCCATCGACGCCGTGCTGATGTATGCGCAGCGCGGGCACGGCAAGCGGTCGAGCTTCTACAGCGACTACACCTTCGGCCTCTGGCGCCCGGACGGGGCGGGGGGCGAGGAGCTGGTCCCCGTGGGCAAGGCCTATTCCGGCTACACGGATGAGGAGCTGGGCTGGCTCGACCGCTGGATCCGCGCGCATACGGTGGGCCGCTTCGGACCGGTGCGGGAGGTTGAGAAGGCGCTGGTGCTGGAGGTGATCTTCGACGCGGCGCAGCGGAGTGCGCGCCACAAATCGGGCGTGGCGCTGCGCTTCCCTCGTATCGCGCGCATCCGGACCGACAAGCCGGCGGGCGAGGCGGACCGCCTGGAGAACCTGATGGCCTATGTCTCGGGCGAGGCGGCGGATGCGGAGCGGAGCGCGTCGGGGTCGAGCCCCTCGTAGAGATCCTCGAGCGGGAGGGCGATGCCGGCCTCCGGCAGGTCGAGCACATCGCCGGCCCAGAGCACCTTGCCGGTCCAGCGCCCGTCCTGGCGGATGAAGCTGGTGGCGGTGATGCCCTCCTGCTCGATCAGCACGGTGCGGCGGATCGAGGGCGTGTCCCAGTACTCGCGCATCTTGTCTATGCGGTCGGTGCGGGCCGTGGAGGGGCTGAGGATCTCGAAGACGATCGCCGGGTCCTCGCGAACCGTCCCGCGCAGGTTGACCGGCCCGCAGGCGATGAAGGCGTCCGGGTAGCGGATGCTGCCCGCCACCAGGACCTTCACCTCGCTGCCATAGGCCCGGCACGGCGTGCCGCGGAGCCGGCCGTGCAGCGCCGCGAGCAGGTTGACCTTGATGAGCTGGTGCGCCTCGGTCCCGCCCGTCATCGCCACCGGCGCGATCCCGTCGAACTCCCAGCGGAGCTCCTGAGTCTCCTCCCAGGCGAGGAACTCGGCGACCGTCATCGGCGGCGGCAGGGTGCGGGCGCGGGACATGGTGCAAACCTACCACGCCCCGCCCGCACCCGCATCGCCTACAGCCGCTCGGGCGCCGGCGGCGCGCCGCCGAACCAGCTCCGCTCCAGCATCGCCCGCGCCTCCGCCGCGCCCGCCCGGTCCCCGCCCGCCTCGGCTGCGCGCACCAGGCCGGAGGCGGCCCAGCCATTGTTCGGCGCCTGCTTCAGCGCCGCGCGGAAGGCCTCCGCCGCCTCGGCGTTCCTCCCCTGCGCCAGCAGCGAGGCGCCGAGGGTCTGGCGCAGCGGCCAGGCCCAGAAGGGCGGCTCCATGTAGGGCAGACGGTCCTGCACCGACGCCGCCTCGGCCAGCAGCGCCGAAGCCCGGGCCTGGTCGCCCTCGGCCTGCGCCGCGCGGGCGAGCACGACCTTCTCCGCGATCGCCAGCACCTCGCGCGACGGCACGCCCTGGTCCGCCAGCGCGGGGATGCCGGGGGTCGCGGCCAGCTCGGCGATCGCCGCCGCCTCGGCGCGGGCCTCGCGCGGCTTGCCCTGCCGCGCCAGCGCCTCGCCGCGCGCATAGTGCCAATGCGCGCGCAGGAACGGGAACTCGGCCGCCGGCGGCGCGAGAGCCAGGATCACCTCCGGCGTCGAGAAGCGGGCATGGGCGAAATAGGGCGCGGCCGCGACCGGCTGCGCCAGGCCGGGCAGGGCCCGCTTCGCCTCCTCCGGGATCAGCGTGGCCAGGCGCGTCGCGGCGGCGACCGCGGTCGGCCCGTCGCCGCCCATCAGCGCGGAGGCCATGACGAAGTGCACGTTGTGCGCGAAGTAGCCGCCGGCGTAGAGCGGGCTCGCCCCGCCGCGCGCGATCTGCGCCTCGTCCGCCGCGATGGCGCGCAGGTTCGATTGCAGGCTGTCGCGCCACTGGCCGAGCCGGTACCAGATATGCGCGGGCATGTGCACGATGTGCCCCGCGCCCGGCATCGTCGCCTCCAGCCGCGCCGCGTGCGGCGCCGCGCGCTCCGGCGCGACGGAGGCCTCGACGATGTGGATGTAGAGGTGGATCGCGCCGGTGTGCAGCGGGTTGGGCGTGACCGGGGATGGCCGGTCGCCGAGCACGCCTTCCAGCAGCGCGAGGGTACGCTCCGTGGTCGGCCTCGGGCGGCGCCCGCCCTCCTCCCAGTAGTCCCAGGGGGTGAGGTTCATCAGGGCGTCGGCGGTCAGCACCGCGATCTCCGTGTCGGCGGGGAAGCGCGCCTGCATCGTCTCCATCGCCGCGGCGAAGGCCTGGTCGAGTGCCTTGCGGTCCGCCTTCGGGTCGGGGCTGTAGCGCTGCGCCAGCGCCTCGATCAGCGCCGCGCGCATCTCGCCCGCCTTGGGCGCCAGGCGCCTGGCCTCGGCGATGGCCGCGAGGGCCCGGCGGTTCGCGTCCTCCTCCATGACGAAGTTGATGTGCGGGCCGAGCACCCAGGCCTCGCCCCAGTAGCAGAGCGCGCAATCGGCATCGGCGGCCTGGGCGGCGCGGAAGGCGCGGGCGGCCTCGGCATGGTTGAAGCCCCAGGCGAGGCGGTAGCCCTGGTCGAACCAGGCCTGGGCCTCGACGCTGGTCGTCCCGGCGGGCCAGCTCAGCCGGCCGAGATTGTCGAGGCGATCGGGCGGCGCGTCGCTGGTCGGCGCGGCCGCACCCCGCGGCAGCTCGCGCACCTGCCCGCCGAGCTCGGTCCGGGCCGGCCGCTCGGGCGCCGACGCGGCGGACTGGGCGAGGCGGAGCAGGGGGGGCGGAGAGGCCGCGCGGGTGCCGCTGGGCGCGGCGCGGCAGAACGCCGCCTCCTCGCCGAAGGTCGCCGCCAGCCACTGCGCCGCAGGATCGCCCGCGGCGGGGTCGGACGGCGCGGCGCCGCCCAGGAGGAAGCCGGCGGCACCCGCCAGCAGGGCGGCGCGGAACGGGGCGGCGGCAAAGGTGGATCGCGGCATCATGGCGCTCTCGCTCCCTCGGGGCCACGCGCGACGGGAACCGAGCCTGGCCGCCTGGCGCGGGGCAGGGGCCAGCCTATCGCCGGAAGGGTCGGACCCGCCCTGCCTACCCGCCAGGCGGCACCCGATGCTTCGATCACGATCGAAGGACCGGCCGGGCCGGCCGCCGCCCGCCCCTGCCCGGCCGCCGCGGCCCTCCCCGCCCCCGGGGATCAGATCAGGAAGGCGTCGGCGTCGAGGGCGGCGATGACGACGCCGTCCAGGTGGAGATCGCGGCCACCGAGTGCGCCGAGCGCGATCGTCACCCCGATGCCCTGCCAGCTCGACAGGGCGAGGACCGCGGCCGCATCGGCGAAGCCGAAGGCGGTCAGGTCGATCGCATCCTCATCGGGATCGAAGTCGCGGATCCGTTCCCAGGGCAGGGGGCCGCTGCCCGTGGGATCGGGGCGGAAGACGAAGCGGTCGGCGCCGTCGCCCCCCTCCAGCCAATCCGCCCCCGTGCCGCCATCGAGGGTGTCGGCATCGGCGCCGCCCCTGAGGCTGTCATGGCCCGTGCCGCCGCGAAGCAGGTCCCGCCCGGTGCCGCCCGCGATGACGTCGGCGCCTGCGCCGCCATCGGCGGTGTCCGCGCCGTCATTGCTGGCGATACGGTCCGCGCCGTCGGAACCCGAGAGCCAGTCATCGCCACCGCCGCCCGAGACGGTATCGTCCCCGAGGCCGCCGCCCACCGTGTCGGCCTCGTCATTGCCGTAGACGGCATCGTCACCTTCGCCGCCATCGACCAGGTCGGCGCCCGTGCCGCCGATCACGGTGTCGGCACCCGCCTCGCCGAGGAGCTGGTCCGCCCCCTCCCTGCCGGTCACGCGGTCCGCGGCGTCGCCGCCCTGCGCCGTGTCGTTGCCGCCGAGCCCGTGGATGGTATCGGCGAATCCAGTGCCGGCGAGGCTGTCGTCGCCCTCCGTGCCGACCAGCCGAGCCGTCATGACCTGCCCCTCAATCAGGAAGACTGCGCCGCGCTCGCCCTGATACGCGTAGTCGCCCACGGCGAAGTCGATGAGCCCGTCGCCGGTGACGTCGCCAAGGCCGGCGACGAAGCCCACATCGGTCCCGCCATGGCCGAAGATCTTGATGCCGCCCTGGCCGCGCGCAATGTCCCGCGTGTCGACCTCGGCCGTGTCCGCCTTCCCATGGACGACATAGGCGGCGCCGTTCCCGCCATCGGCGCCGCGGGCGCTGACCACCAGATCGTCGAAGCCGTCGGCATTGACGTCGCCAAGCGGCGCGACGTAGCCGAGGTAGTTTTGCGCGCCTTCGCCGATGATGCGGAAGCCGCCCTGTCCTGCGGCGATCGCGGCGAGGTCGACGGCGGGCAGGCCGCCCGCCTGGCCGAACACCACATAGATCGCCCCGGCATCGAACGCCCCGGCATCGCTGAGATCGGAACCGAGCGCAAAGTCATCGATGCCGTCGCCGTTGACGTCGCCGGCGGCGGTGATGCCCCAGCCAAAGCGATTGCCCGGCTGGGGGTTCACCCGGAAGCCACCGATGCCCGCGGCGATGTCCGACAGCTCGACCGTCGTCCACGGGCCGGCGTGCCCGTAGACCACGTAGCCGAAGCCGCCCGTGCCGTTGATGTTGCCGGAGGTGAGGCCGAAATCGCCGATGCCGTCGCCATTGACGTCGCCGAGCGGCGAGACGGTCCCGCCGAGCGCCAGCGTCGCCGCCTCCGGGTTGATCAGGAAGCCGCCCTGGCCCGCCGCGACCGACCCGAGATCGACATTGGACGTCCCGGTGCGGCCGAAGACGACATAGGCCGCGCCGCGCCCGGCGGAGAAGAAATCGGTCGGCGCGGCGACCAGGACATCGTCGAGCCCGTCCTGGTTGATGTCGCCGATGCCGGTCGCCGTCTGGCCGTAGCCGATGTAGCCGAAGGGCGTGTCGCCGACCATCTTGAAGCCGCCGGTGCCGTTATCGACCGCGTCGAGGTCGACCCTGTCCATGTCCGCCTTGCCGAAGACCACATAGGCCGATCCGGCATTGCGGCCGCCCTCGTTGTCGTAGAGCGAGCAGAGGATGATGTCGTCGAAGCCGTCGCCGTTCACGTCGCCGGCCGCGCGCGGCACGTAGCCGGTCCAGCGGCTTTCGCCCACGATCTCGAAGCCGGCGAGGTCGCCGGTGCCGATCCGGTCGAGGGCCTCGCCCGCGTCGAAATCCTGGCCGCCGAAGATCACATAGGCGCGGCCCGGACCGCCGTTGAAGTGCTCGGGCGCGCCGATGACGAAATCCTGGATCCCGTCGCCGTTCACATCGCCAGCAGGTGCGGGGAAGCTTGCGCGGTCCCCGCCATCCTTGCCGGTGAAGACGGTCCCGCCCTCGCCCGCGGCGATGTCGGAGAGATGGATGCTCGGCATTGACGACGCTCCCTTCCTGATCGGTGCGCCGAGCCTGGAGCCGGTGGGCGGCGCGTGCCATGAACCAGATCAATTGTGTTGTGTCGAAGACATATCGGGATCGCCAGGATGCGCCACACCGCCCCAGGGGATCCCGCCGGTTCGCCCCTGCGTGGCCATTGCCCGGTTCCCGCCCGGAGGCGGGGGGCGGGCCCGGACGGCCCGTGGCCCGATTGACCCCCGGCCCGGCGCGTGGTCGCCTCCGTCCAGCGACAAGACCAGGGGGAACGCCACGATGCCCATCGCCGCCAATGCCGTCCGCGCGCGCCTCGCCAAGGGCGAGCTCGCGCTCGGCTTCGGGGTCCACCACCTGCGCGGCTCGGCCGTCGGCATGCTCGCCGCGGCGGCCGGCTACGACTGGCTGTTCATCGACATGGAGCACGGCGCGATGTCGGTGCACGAGGCGACGCAGATCGCCATCGCCGCGCTCGGCCAGGGCATCACGCCGATCGTGCGCGTCTGCAAGGACGCGGTGTTCGAGGGCACGCGCGCCCTCGACAACGGCGCGATGGGCGTCGTCGTGCCGCATATCGACACGGCGGAGGAAGCCAAGGCGGTTGCCCAGGCCTACCGCTTCCCCCCCGTCGGCACGCGCTCCTGGGGCGGGCCGCCCTTCGCCTATGCGATGAAGCCGCCGGCGACGGCCGAGGCGCAGGTCGAGCTGAACCGCGAGAT
Organism: uncultured Acetobacteraceae bacterium; assembly: GCA_964564645.1. Lineage (GTDB taxonomy): Bacteria > Pseudomonadota > Alphaproteobacteria > Acetobacterales > Acetobacteraceae > CAZMCV01. The sequence continues at coordinate 16,202 of CAZMCV010000042.1, read as the reverse complement.
CCTCGTCGCCTGCATGATCGAGACGCCCGAAGCGGTCGCCAACGCCGGCGCGATCGCCGCGGTGCCGGGCGTCGACATCCTGCTGATCGGCACCTCGGACCTGACGGCGGCGATGGGGATCAGCGGGCAGATCGGCCACAAGGACGTCTACGCGGCCTACGAGGCGGTTGCCGCCGCCTGCAAGGCGCATGGCAAGACCATGGGCATGGGCGGCGTCTACGACGAGGAGCACGCGGCGGCCTATATCCGCATGGGTGCGCGCTTCCTGCTCAGCGGTTCCGATCACAACCTGCTGATGGCGGGCGCGACGGCGCGGTCGAAATTCCTCCGCGGCCTGCCCGCCGGCTGACGCCGGCCCCGCGTCGCCCGGTCGCGGCGGGGCGCCGCCGCGTCTCCGGGCCATGCGCGGCGCCCCTGAATTGAGACTTGCGAATGGTTCGCATTATCCCTACCAATGGAAGCGCCAGCACCCGAGGGGTCCAAGACGCCCATGAGCCTCGCCGCCCGTAACACGCGCCGCCGCCCGCTGATCGCCCTGGCGGCGCTGGGTCTTCTCGCCGCACCGCTGCAGGCCATGGGGCAGGGGGCGGGTGCCGCCCCGGGCCAGGAGCTGAACCTCTACTCCTCCCGCCACTACGACACCGACCGCGAGCTCTACGACGCCTTCACCCGGGAGACCGGCATCCGCGTCCGGCTGATCGAGGGCGATGCCGACCAGCTCATCGCCCGCATCCGCTCCGAGGGCGCGAACAGCCCGGCCGACGTGCTCATCACCGTCGACGCCGCCCGGCTGGTCCGCGCCAAGGATGCCGGCCTCTTCGCGCCGATCCGCAGCCAGGTGCTCGAGAGCCGCATCCCCGCCGCGCTCCGCGACCCGGAGGGGCACTGGTTCGGCGTCTCCAAGCGCGCCCGCGTGATCATGTACGACAAGCAGAAGGGCGCGCCCGAGGGCCTGGCGCGCTATGAGGACCTCGCCGATCCGCGCTTCCGCGGCATGGTCTGCATCCGCGCCGCGGCGCACCCCTACAACACCAGCCTGGCCGGCTCGATCCTCGCCGCCGACGGTCCGGAGAAGTTCGAGGCCTGGGCGAAGGGCGTCGTCGCCAACATGGCGCGACCGCCCCAGGGCGGCGACCGCGACCAGTTCCGCGCCATCCCGGCGGGCCAGTGCCACCTCGCCGTGTCCAACACCTACTACCTGGCGCAGATGCTGGTCTCGAAGCGCGACGAGGACCGCGCCCTCGCCGAGCGCATCGGCGTGCTGTTCCCGAACCAGGGGGCGGGCGACCGCGGCGCGCATGTGAACATCTCGGGCGCTGGCGTCGTCCGCACCGCCCCCAACAGGCAGGCCGCGCAGCGCTTCATCGAATACCTGACCAGCCCGCGGGCGCAGGAGATCTTCGCCGTCGGCAATCTCGAATACCCGGTGGTCGAGGACGCGCCGCTGCACCCGGTGCTCGCCGGCCTGGGCGGCTTCCGCGAGGATCCGCTGAACGCCGCGGTGTTCGGCGAGAAGGGCGCGCAGGCGCTGATCATCATGCAGCGCGCCGGCTGGCGGTGAGCGCGTCGTCGGAGGGGGAGGGCGACGCCGTGTATATCTGCCTCTGCAACGGGCTGACCGACCAGCAGATCCTCGCCGCCATCGCCGCCGGCGCCAGCCGGCCCAAGGAGGTCTACTGCGCCTGTGGCAGGGAAGCGCAGTGCGGGAACTGCACCCGCACCATCCTCGGCCTGCTGCGCGAGGGGGCCGTGCGCCCGGAGGCGCCCGCCTCGACCTGAGAGTTTGTGGAAGAACGCCCGTCGCCCCCATGCCGGTGGAAATTCTCGAAGGATTTCAAAGGGCGTTCTTTCGCAAGTTCGATGTCTTCTCTTCACAAGCTCCGACCGGCCCTGCCCCCGACCCGGTCCGGCGCGGCGGGGCGAGGGGCGGCCATGCCGATTCCGTGCGCGGCAGCTCGGCGCGTGGCGGACGCTTGACCTCATGGCTCTCGCGTTGGCAATCAACGGATCGCCTTATCCGGACGAGGATCCATGCTGCGCGACCCGAAGGTCATCGAGCACCTGAACATCCAACTCACCAACGAGCTGACCGCGATCAACCAGTACTTCCTGCACGCGCGGACCCTGAAGCACTGGGGCGTCACCAAGCTCGGGAAGAAGGAGTACGACGAGTCGATCGAGGAGATGCACCACGCCGACTGGCTGATCGACCGCATCCTCTTCCTCGGCGGCCTGCCCAACGTGCAGCGGCTGAACCAGGTCCTGGTCGGGCAGACGGTGCAGGAGATCCTCGAGGCCGACATGAAGCTCGAGGAGAAGGCGATGGCCGATCTGCGCGAGGCGATCGCCTATTGCGAATCCGTGCGCGACTACGTCTCCCGCGACCTGTTCCGGAAGATCCTCGAGAACGAGGAGGAGCATGTCGACTTCCTCGACACGCAGTTCGAGCTGATCCGGCAGATCGGCATCGAGCGGTACATCCTGCTCAACAGCGCCGCGGCGCCGGAGCAGGACCATGGGGGCAAGGACGGGGACTGAACGGTTCCATGGCTTGCGCCGGGGGGCGGGACGGAGGCGGTGGGAAGAAGACATCTCTTCCCCCCCGAAGCCCCCCACCATCGTCGTCCGGCACCCGGTCCTTCGGGCAGCGCTTGCGGCCCCGATGATCGGCGGGCGGGGGCGGCTGCGGCCGCCGGTGGTCAGCCGATGACGAGGATGTCGTCTGCCGCGATCGCGGGGGCGTGGCGGATGGTCGCCAGGAGGGTCGCGGCGGCATCGCCGGTCCCGTCCTCGTCCCACCAGATCCGCCCGGCGGCGCCGTCATACAGCACCTGCCCGACGGCCTCCGTTGCCGCCCCGCCGAGGACGAAGCGGTCCGCCCCGAGCGTGCCGCCGGCGGCCAGGCCGCCGCCGAAGCCCGCGGCGGAGATCTCCAGCCGGTCCTCGCCGGTCACGAACCGCGCGATCGTGTCGCCGCCCTCCGACGCGGCGAGGTAGCGGAAGGCATCCGCCCCGGTATGGCCGCGCAGCACGTCGCCGCCCGATCCGCCGAGAAGCGTGTCCGCCCCTTCCCCCGCACGGAGCGTATCCGTCCCCTCGCCCCCCAGCAGGACGTCATCGCCCTCCCGCCCGACCAGATTGTCCGCACCCGTGCCGCCATCGAGGGAATCATCGCCCTCGCCGCCGCCGAGCAGGTCGTCTCCCGCCGCGCCGGAGACCGTGTCATCGCCCTGGCCGCCCCGCGCCGTGTCGGCCCCGGCCGCGCCCTCCAGCGCATCGGCGCCGCGGTGCCCGTGCAGGCTGTCCGCGCCCGTCCCCCCCGTCAGCGTCTCCTCCGCCAGGGTGCCCGCCAATGTCATCGCCGCGTCGCCGGCGAAGGACAGGCTGCCGAACAGGCCCGCGGTCTCCTCCTCCGGCCCGGCCGCGAAGTAGAGCCGGTCGGCCGCGCCGAGGCTCGCGCCATTGCCGACGATCAGGTCCCAGAGCCCGTCGATGACCACGGGCGTCCCGTCCCCGGCCAGCAGGAAGCCCTCGAAATCGAGCGTGGCGATGTCGAGGGAGAGGATGCGGCCATCGCCGAAATTGCCGACCAGCAGGTCGCCGCCCAGGCTGCCGAACCCGTCCGCCGGTGCCATGGCGACGCCCCAGGGCGCGTTGAACTGCCCGTCCGCGTCGCTCGCATCGAGGAAGGTGCCGTCGATCCCGAATTTGGCGATGAAGCCGTCGGTCGGCGCCTCCTCGCCCCCGGCGGCATCGGCGACCCTGGCATAGGCGACGATCAGCACGTCGCGGCCGAGGCTCGGGTCGAAGACGCGCTCGATGTTGAAGGGGGCGTAGTCGGCGATGTCGCGCCCGCCGGGGGCGACGGGGGCGAAGACGATCCCCTCGACCGGCTGCCACGCCCCGTCGAAGACGTCGATGCGGTTCTGGGAGAAATTCGCGACATAGAGCAGCAGGTCGCTGCCGGTCTCGGCGCTGGTCGTCAGCCCCTTGTAGTTGGCGACGATGCCGTTTTCGTCCGGGGTGGAGTTGTCGATCACCACCTCGAAGCGGTCCATGCGCTGGGCGGGGGAGGCGCCGGTCTCGCCCCAGGCGGCGATGGTGCCGTCCTCGCTGCAGACGATGAAGCGGGTGAAGGCGTCGATCGGCGCGCCGGTCAGGCTGGTCCCGCTGACGAGGAACTCGGTGTTGCTCCCGTTGAAGACCTGGCCGGTGGGGTTGGAGGGCGGCATCTCGGTCGCCGGCGTCGGGTCCGCGCCGGGCAGGGGGGTGCCGTCGCCGAGGGTCGGCGGGTCGATCGGGATGGTGATGGTCTCGCCCGGGGCGCCGGGCACGCCGAGCACCGAAAGCCCGTCCTGGGTGAAGGGCACGGTCGGGCTGTCGCCCACGTAGAGCGTGACGCGGCTGGTGTCGGTGTTGGTGATCCACCAATGCCCGCCGGCCCCGGCGGGACGGATGGCGAGGCCCCAGGCATTGATGAAGCTTGGATCGGTCAGCAGGGCGCCGTCCTCGGGACGGCTGCTGACGAGGTTCTCCTGGGTGTAGGCGCTGGCGAAGGACAAGGGCCGCGGTCTCCTCTCTGTCGGCAAGCGCCAGCTTACATGGTAATGCGACTCAGTCGCATTAACTCGGCGCAAGACGCGCCGGCGGGTCGGACATCGCGGCCGGTGCGGCGGGGGCCCCGCGCCGCGGTCAGCGCGGCTCCGGGGGGGGGGCCTTGGGCGCGGCGGCGGCCGATGCGCGCGCCTCCTCGACGAGGGCACTCGCATCCCAGCCGAGGCCGCGCCTCCGGCCGGCGTCGCGCTCCAGCACCTTGGCGAGCTGGTCGGCGGATTCGCGCACGGTGCGGCGGTACTGCGCCTGGTCGCGGCGCAGGCGCGCCATGCGCTCGAGCGTGTTGACGTCGTGGCGGCGGAACACCTGCCCCGCGCGCTCGGCCTCATAGGCCGAGGCGCCGAGGCCGCGCAGCGCCGCCACGCCCATCTCGATCGCCGAGCCGAAGGTCTCCCGCACCACGGTGTCGACCCCTTCCTCCATCAGCTCATAGGCGTGGACGCGGTCGCGGGCGCGCGCCAGCAGGCGCGCCTGCGGGAAGTAGCGCCGCGCGAGCGCGACGATCGCGCTGGTGGTCGCGGGCTCGTCCGTCGCCACGACGATCAGGGTCGCCTCCTTCGCCCCGGCCGCCTGCAGCAGGTCGAGCCGCGCCGCGTCGCCGAAGAAGACCCGCTGGCCGAAGCGCCGCAGGGTCTCGATCGTCCGCAGGTCGTGGTCGAGCACGGTCACCTGGTGCCCCTGCGCCAGCAGCATCCGGCCGACGATCTGGCCGAAGCGGCCGCAGCCGGCGATGACGACACGGCCCTCCGCCTCGATCGCGTCCGGCTCGGGCGGCAGCGACACCGCGGCCAGGCGGCCCGAGAGCGGCGCGTAGGCGAGCATCAGCAAGGGCGTCGCGGCCATCGACAGCGCGACCGCCGACACCAGCAGGTTCGCCTGCGGCCCGCTCATCACGCCGTTCTGCGCCGCATAGGCCAGGAGGACGAAGGCGAACTCCCCACCCTGCGCGAGGGTGATGGCGATGAGCAGCCGGTCCGGCCCGCTCCAGCGGGTCCACGCGCCCATGCCCCAGAGCACCGCCGCCTTCAGCGCGACCAGCAGCAGCACCAGGCCCGCGACCGTCGCCGGCGCGGCGGCGACGGCGGCGAAGTCGATCCCCGCGCCGACCGAGAGGAAGAACAGCCCGAGGAGCAGCCCCTTGAAGGGCTCGATGTCGCCCTCGATCTCGTGCCGGAACTCGCTGTCCGCCAGCACGACGCCGGCGAGGAAGGTGCCGAGCGCGGGGGACAGGCCGACGGTCTCCATCAGCAGCGCGATGCCGATCACCAGCAGCAGCACCGCCGCGGTGAACAGCTCCCGCAGCTTCGTGCCCGCCATCAGGCGGAAGATCGGCCGCGTCAGCAGCCGCCCGACGAGGATGACGATGGCGATCGCGCCGAGCACGGCCAGCGCCTGCTCCCAGGCGGGCAGGGAGGCGATCCAGCCGGCATCCGCCGCCGGCGCCGGATGCGCGCCCTCCGGCAGCACGGCCAGCAGCGGCAGGATGGTCAGCACCGCGACGCCGGAGATGTCCTGGAAGAGCAGCACGGAAAAGATCGTCTCCCCTGCCCGGCTGCGCAGCAGGCCACGCTCGGCCAGGATCTGCAGCACCAGCGCGGTGCAGGAGCCGGCGAGGATCAGCCCGGTCGCGACGGCGACGCGCCAGTCATAGCCGAGCGCCACGCCGAGCCCCGCGATCGCCGCGGTGGTCAGCAGGGTCTGCTGCCCGCCGATGTTCAGCAGCGGCCCGCGCAGCGCCCAGAGGCGGGCGGGCCGCAGCTCGAGCCCGACCAGGAACAGCATCATCACCACGCCGAAGCCAGCGAAGTTCATCGTCGTCGCCGCATCGCCGGCCAGCCCGAAGCCGAAGGGGCCGATCGCGACACCGGCGATCAGGTAGCCCAGCACCGAGCCGAGGCCGAGGCGCTGGGCGATCGGCACCGCCAGGACCGCGGCGAGAAGATAGACGAAGGCCTCGGACAGGAACCCGCCATCCATCGCTCAGCGCTCCATCACGGGGGGTGGCGAGGACAGCGCCGCCAGCCGGGCGGCATAGGCGGCGGCGAGGCGGGCGATGTCGGGCGGCTCGACCAGATGCGCGTCGTGCACGATGAAGGGCTCGAGCCAGCGCATGCCGCAGAGCCGGGCCGTCGCCTCGAAGGGGCGGAGGAAGTCGGCGAGCGGGTGCCCATGCATGCCCTCGGGCCCGTAGGCCTCCGGGCCGCCGCCGGTCGTCACGGCCGAGAGCAGCGCCTTCCCGGCGAGCGCGGTGCCGCCCCGCCCATAGGCGAAGCCGTGCTCCAGCACGAGGTCCTGCCACTCCTTGAGGATCGCGGGGCAGGAATACCAGTAGATCGGGTGCTGGAACACGATGGCGTCGTGGCGCCGCAGCCGGTCCTGCTCGTGGTCGATGTCGAGGACGAGGTTCGGGTAGGTCTCGTAGAGGTCGTGCACCGTGACGCCAGGCACCCGCGCGGCCGCCTCGGCCATGGCCGCATTGACGCGGGAGCGCCGGCGCGCGGGGTGGGCGAACAGCACGAGGATGCGCATGGGGCGGGGGCTCCGCGACGGAGGCGCGAGGCTCCGCGCCGTCGCTGGTGGCGTCAAGCGGGCCGGTCGGCGGGGCGCGCCGCGCCGCGCAGCCCCGCCTCGGCGGCGGCGAAGCGCGCGGGGTCGGCGAGGACCCGTGGCACCTTGTGCTGCCCGCCGAGCTTGCCCGCCGCGCGCATCCATGCCGCGAAGGCCCCGGGGGGCAGCAGCACGAGCTCGGGCGGGTCGAGCTGGCGCCCGCGCCGATGCGCCGCGTAGTCGTCATTGGCCGCGGCCAGCGCCGCGTCGATCCGCGCGGCGACGCGCGGGGCGAGCGCCGGATCGGCCTCGGACGCGGTCTCGACCAGCCAGCGATGGTGGCCCCGCACCGCGCCGAACACCGGCCCCACCGTGTATTCCGCCGCGGCGATGCGTGATTCCGCGAGCGCGGCAAGGAGTGCCGCCTCGATCTCCTCCCCCGTCAGGTGCTCGCCGAAGGCAGAGAGCGTGTAGGCGGTGCGCCCTGTCACCAGCAGCCGCGGCGGCGCGCGGTCGAGGAAGCGCACCGTGTCCCCCAGCACATAGGACCAGAGACCGGCGCAGCTGGTGGCGATGACGGCGTAGTCGACGCCGGTCTCGATGGTCGCCGCCCAGTGGCGGGTCGGGCGGGGCGAATCGAGCTCGGCGGCGGGGATGAACTCCCAGAACACGCCGCGATCGAGGGTCAGGCGCATCCCCTCGCCCTCGCCGCGGTCGGCGATCGCGCAGAAGCCCTCGCTCGCCGGGTAGACCTCGCGGGTCGCGCAGCCCTCGGGCAGGTAGGGGGCGATGCGGTCCCGGTAGGGCGCCCAGGCGACCCCGCCATGCACCAGCAATTCGAGCGCCGGCAGGGGCTGGCGCCCATGCCGGGCCGCCAGCCGCTCCAGCAGCACCAGCAGCCAGGAGGGCGTGCCGGACAGCACCCGCACGCGCCCGGCCGGCGTCGCCTCGGCCAGCGCCTCCAGCTTGCGGTCCCAATCGTCGAGCAGCGCGAGCGCGGGTGGAGGCCAGCTCCAGGCCGAGAGGAGGCGCGGCACCTCGGCGGCGGCGATGCCGGACAGGTCGCCCTGGCGCACGCCGGGCGCCACCGTCTCGAGCGCGGTCGAGCCGCCGAGCATGAAGGACAGGCCGCCGAAGATCCGGCTGCCCGGATGCGCCGCCAGGTGCAGCGCCAGCACGTCGAGCGCCGCGCCGCGATTCGCCCGCACCATCGCCCGCGTCACGGGGATGTACTTGGTGGTCCCCGAGGTCGTGCCGGAGGAGAGCGCGAGGTAGGGCACGAGGCCCGGCCAGGTGGCGTCCCGCAGCGCCGGGTGGGACGGCTTCCACCAGTCGCGCCAGAAATCCTCGTAGCGCCGGAGCGGCACGGCCGCCTGGTAGGCGGCGACCCCGTCGATCCGCGCGAAGCCATGCGCCCGGCCGAAGCGCGTGGCGGTGGCCGCGCGGAGCAGCCGCCGCAGCAGCGCCGCCTGCGCCGCGGCCGGGTCAAGGCGCGCGAGCCGCGCCAGGCGCGCCCGCGCCGCCAGCCGCAGCAGCGGCGTCGCATCGAAGGGCGGCTTGCCCGTCCGGGCGCCGGCCGTCACGGGCCCGGCCGCAGCACCGTCACGCGCGGGAACTCCGCCGCGACGGTCGCGGGGCGGAGCGGCATGCGGATCGACCGACGCTCCCGCCACAGCGGCAGCTGGTCGGCGAAGGCGGCGCTGCCCATCCACCCGTCCTGGCCGCCGAACAGCACGAACCAATTGGCGTCCGGGTCCGCGAGGTCGCTGACATGCCGCGCCATGGAGCCGAAGGAGACCTCATGCGGGCCGGTCACCAGCCCATGCCCGGTCTTCATCGGCGTCTCGCGCGAGCCGCCGACCGGGAAGGTCTCCAGCACGAAGCGCCGGCCGAGCACCGGCAGGTTCACCAGCCAGTGCGCCGCGCGCAGCCGGTGCACCTCGCCCCATGTGCGATATCGGGCGGCGATCGGCGCGGCGTCGGCCAGGGCTTCGCGCAGCGCCGCCTCGCGCCGGTCCGGCGGCAGCGCGTCGAGGTCGCGGAGCAGGAAGGTGGTCAGGAAGTTCCACCCCGTCTCGGGCCCCCGCCCGCCCCCCGCCTGCCCCTCGGCCGAGAGGCGCGGGGCGAGCTGGCCCAGCAGCAGCTCGAAGACCAGCGCGGCCTGGCTCTCCGCGCGGTAGTCGCCGTCCCAGCCCCGCAGCCGCGCCAGCATGGCCGGCTCCGGCGCGCCGCCCGGCAGCCGGTCGATGCGCGCCAGCAGCCCCTCGGCCAGCAGCGCCGCCTTCGGCGCGCGCGTGTCGGTCTGCAGCGCCATCAGGTCGTCCACCGTGACCTTCGGCCGGCCAAGCATCAGGCTGCGCAGCCGGGCCACGCGGTCGCCATCCGAGAAGAACCAGCCGATCGGCGGCGGGTCCGTGGCCCAGACGGCCGGGTTCTCGTTGGCCGAGGCGAGCACGCCCTCGGGCGGGTCCTCGAGCCGGGGCAGGTCGCGCGCATCCCACAGCCGCCGCCACGGCCCTGTCGCCGCCGGGTCGGTGGCGTCCAGCACCGGATCGGCCGCGGGGAAGCCGGTGCGGGAGGGCAGGGTGGCCGCGGTCAGCCGCCCGATCCGCCCCGCGCGGTCGGCGTAGAGCATGTTCTGGGGCGAGACGCCGAAGCCGGCGAAGCTGTCGCGGAACTCCGCGGCCGTCCGGGCGCGGGCGGCGCGCAGCAGCGCCGTGATCTCGTCCGTCGGCTCGTGTCCCGCCCAGCGCAGGGCGATCGCGTCCCCGGGGCGCGAGGGGACGAGGGAGGCGTCGCTGACCACCGGCCCCTCGGGCGAGACGCGGACGCGCCGCGTCGTCGGGAACCAGAGGCGCTGGCGGATCCGCTCCTCCCGCTCCGCGAAGGCGTCCGGCGGCAGGCGCGAGACGTCGAAGAGGTCGGAGGAGGCGGCGCGCAGGTTGGTGCCGCCCCAGGCCAGTTCCGGATTGCGCCCGAGGCCGATGATCGGCACCCCCGGGATCATCATCCCGACCAGGTGGAAGGAGGGGCTCCGCATCCCGGCGATCAGCCAGATGTTCGGCAGGGACAGGCCGAGATGCGGGTCGGAGGCGATCATGGCCGCGCCGCTCGCGCTGCGCGACGGGGCGATGGCGACGGTGTTGCTGCCGGACCGCGCGGCGGTCGCGGTCAGGACCGCGCCCAGGGCCGCCGTGCCGTTCGGCGTCGCCAGGCCCGGCCCGGCCTCCAGCACCCGCTGCCAGAGCCGGGCGAAGCCGGGCTGCCCGCGCTTCCCGAGCAGCGAGAAATAGGTCAGCCAGGAGATGTCCGTCCCGGCCAGCCGCCCGATCGCCAGCACATCGGCCGCCGTATAGGGCTCCGGCCGGAGGCCGAGCAGGGCGAATTCGGGGGGCGGGCGGTCCGGGCGCAGGGTCGCCCGGTTCAGGCCGGCGACGAAGGCGGCGACGAAGGCGCGCGTCTCGGGCGGCCAGGCGGCCTCGATCGCCGGCGCGGCACGGCCGAAATCGAGGATCCGCAGCGCGTGGTCGACCTCGAGCGCGAGCGGCCCGGCGATCTCCGACAGCCGCCCGCGCGCCACCATCCGCAGCAGCGCGATCTGCGCCCCGCGCAGGTGCCCGTGCACGAGGCCGAGCGCGAAGGCGAGGTCGGTGTCGCTCTCCGCCTCGATCCAGGGGACGAGGTGGTCGTTCCAGCGGATGGTGACGGGGCGGTCGAGGCCACCCATGCCCACGGTCGGCAGCGCGGCCAGCCGCTGCTCGACCGTGACCGGCCGCGGATCGAGGCTCGCGCAGCCCGGCAGCAGCGCGGCGAGCGCCAGCAGCATCGCCGCACGGCGCGCCATCGCCCCGCGGCGCGCCCTCCCCGTCCGCCGTCCGCCGCCGCCCGTCACCCTCGCCGCATCCCCGGCCGTGCGGCCAAGAGCTTGGGCGCGAGGCGGGATCGGCAAGGGCGGGGCGGGGCGGGCAGGGGAGGGCGCGCGCTCAATCCCGCCGCATCGCGCGCGTGAGCGCCAGCACCGGCAGCAACCCGGCCAGCACGATCAGCAGGGCCGAGGTGCTCGCCTCCGCCAGGCGCTCATCGGCCGCCAGCGAATGGACCCTGACGGCCAGGGTATCGAAGTCGAAGGGGCGCACGATCAGCGTCGCCGGCAGCTCCTTCATCGTATCGACGAAGACGAGGATGAAGGCGGTCAGCAGGCTTGCCCGCGCCAGCGGAAGTTCCACGCGCCAGACCGCCCCGCCGGGGCTGCGCCCGAGGACCCGCGCCGCCTCCCGCAGGCTCGGCTTCAGGCGGCCGAGCCCGGCCTCCACCGCCGAGAGCGCGACGGCGAGGAAGCGCACCAGATAGGCGAAGACGAGCGCCGCGATCCCGCCCGAGAGCAGCAGGCCGGTCGAGACCCCGAAGCGGGCCCGCATCCACGCGTCGACCGCGTTGTCGAAGAGCGCCAGCGGCACCAGCGTCCCCACCGCGATCACCGAGCCCGGCACGGCATAGCCCAGGCCGGCGATCCGGGCCGCCGCGCGCTGCGCCGGCCGCGGGTCGAGCCGGGCGGCCCAGGCGATCAGCGCGGCCAGCAGGATGGCGGCGGCGGCGGTGACCCCGGACAGCACGAGGCTGTGCCAGGCGAAGGGCAGGAAGCGCGAGGAGTGGAGCGGATCCCCGACCTGCACCATCAGCCAGAACAGCGTCCCCGCCGGCACGACGAAGCCGAGCGCGACCGGCGCGGCGCAGACGATCAGCGCCGCCCCGGCCTTCCATCCGGACAGGCTCACGGGCCGCAGCGGTGGCTGCCGCCCCGTCGTCGGGTGGAAGCGCCGCCCGCTGCGCGAGACATGCTCGAGCGCGAGCAGCAGCGCGACCACCCCCATCAGGCAGGCGGCGAGCTGGCTGGCCGCGCCGCGGTCGCCGAGGCCGAACCAGGCCTCGTAGATGCCGGTGGTGAAGGTGCGCACGGCGAAGAACTGGACCGTGCCGAAATCCGCCAGCGTCTCCATCAGGGCGAGCGCGACGCCGCCGACGATGGCCGGCCGCGCCATCGGCAGCGCCACGTGCAGGAAGCAGCGCCCGAGCGAATGCCCGAGGGTGCGGGAGGCCTCGAGCAGGCAGACGCTCTGCTGCAGGAAGGCGGCGCGGCAGAGCAGGTAGACATAGGGGTAGAGCACCATGCCGAGCATGAGCGCGGCGCCGGGCAGGGTGCGGATCTCGGGGAACCAGTACTGGCCCCAGCCCAGGCCGGTGAGGTCGCGCAGCCCGGTCTGCACCGGCCCGGCGACATCGAGCAGCCAGGTGTAGGCGTAGCCGCAGACATAGGCGGGCATGGCCATCGGCAGCAGCAGCGCCACCTCGAGCACGCGGCGGCCCGGGAAGCGGCAGGCCGTGACCAGCCAGGCGGAGACCGCGCCGGCCGAGGCGGTCATCGCCGCGACCAGCGCGCCGAGGGCGAGCGAGTTGCGCAGCATCTCGGGCAGGGTCGTCGCCACGATATGCCGCCAGACCTCCCCGGGCGGGACCATGGCGGCGAGAACCACGGCGAGGAGGGGCGAGGCGACGAGCAGCGCGACCGGGAGGGCGAGGCCGGTCCAGGAGGGAAGCCGCCGGCGGCGCGGGAGGGCGGGCTCGGCGCCGGTAGGCAGGAGGGAGGTGACGCCGGACATCGCGCTGCGAGGGATTCTCAAGGAACCCCCGGCTAACATGCGTGGGGCCGAATGGGAAGCGGCGGCGGCCGGGGCCGGTCCGCCGCCCCTTCGGGCGCTACTCCGCGGCCTTCCGCGCGGCCCACTCCTCGGGCGAGAGGCGCGGCACCTCGAAGCGGTCCGTCGTCTTCGCGTACCAGCCGCGGCCGTGCATGCGCCCGACCAGGCCGAGCCGCGGCGTGTCGACATAGCCCTTCACCGGGTCGAGGACGCAGTCATCGGCGATGTGCATCGCCAGGACCTTGCCGAGCACGATGGTGTGCCGCCCGGCCGGGATCAGCTGGAAGGTCTCGCATTCCAGGGCGACCGGGCTCTCGGCGATGCGCGGCGGGACGACGCGCGCGGAGGCCGCGGGCGTCAGCCCGGCCTCGGCCATCTCGTCGACTTCCGGCCCGAACTCGACGGCGGTGACGTTCATCTTCTGCGCCAGCTCGAAGGGCACGAGGTTCACCACGAACTGGCCGAGGGCGCGGATATTGGCCAGCGTGTCCTTCGCCGCCCCCTCGGGCCGGGGGCCGGCGCCGAAGCCGATCACCACCGGGTTGTCGGAGAAGGCGTTGAAGAAGGAGTAGGGCGCGACGTTGACGAGGCCGCTGGAATCCTGGGTGACGACCCAGGCGATCGGGCGCGGGACGACGGTGGAGACGACCAGCTTGTAGGTGTTCTCGGGGGCGATCGTCTGGAAGTCGAACATCATGCGGGCGCGCTCCTGCGGCGGGGCGGGGTTGGGATGGCGCGGCTGTCGGGGCGGAGGCCGGGCCAATGCCCGGTCGGCCGCGGCGGCGCCTCGGCGGACACGGTGCCGTGCCGCCGCGTCGCTGTCGAGGGGCGTGGCCGCGGCGACCCCGTGGCGGCGCCGGCGGGGTGGCCGGCCGCGGCCCGTTCGCGGCCGCTTAACCTCATTCCGGCACTGTGACGGCAGGAGGACCCCCATGCGCCTGCTGCAAAACCTTTCGGTCGCCTGGAAGTTGGCGCTCAGCGCCTTCGTCTCCCTGGCGTTGCTCGTGACCCTGGTCGTGCTGGTCCGCATCAACATGGATGCGGCGCGCGTGGCGCAGGAGACGGCCTCGCGCGCGATCGAGATCCGCCGCATCTCGCTCGAGGCCAGAGCCGTCCTCGTCCAGTCGGATGTGCTGATGCGCGACATGCTGCTGGCCCAGACCGAGGAGAGCATGACCGAAGCCCGGCGCGCGCTCGACGGGAACGAGGCCGGCATTCGCCATTTGCTGGACCGGCTGCGCAACCTGATCCCGGAGGACCAGCGCGGCGAGGTCGAGACCGCCTCCAGGGCGGAGGAGCGCTATGCCGCCGCGGCCGGATCCATCGCCGAGACCCGCCAGGCCGCGCTGGCATCCCGGGTGAAGAACCTCTACCCGGCCATGTCCGAATACGACCAGGCCTTCGAGGGCGTCGCCGCCAACCTGGAGTTCGAGCTGCAGGGGGGGGCGCAGGACGAGGCGCGGCAGCGCCTGCTGACGTTCCATGGCGCTGTGAATGACGGCCGCATCGCCGTGCAGCGCTATCTCGTCACCGGCGAGGCGACGCAGGCCCGACGCCTGCGCAGCGCCGCGGCGCAGCAGCAGGTCCATTTCCGCGCCCTGATGGGCCAGGTCGGCGAGCGCATGAAGCACGAGCTGGAGCGGCTGCGCAGCGTCGCCGCGCGCCTTGCCGAGGCCGCCGCGCAGCAGGCGGATGCCGAGGGCACGATCGCGCGCCTCCGCGCCGAGCAGAGCCGACCCGCAAGGGCGGAGCTGGAGCGCGCCATGGGGGCGATCCTGACCTTTGCCGGAGCCGAGGCCGAGCGCGCCTCGGGCGCGGCGGAGGCGGCGAAGGACGAGGCGGAGGGGGCGGTCGTGTGGACCGGCGGCGCGGTCGCCGTGCTGCTGATCCTCTCGGCCTTCGCGGCGTCGCGCGCCATCACCCGGCCGCTCGGCCGCGTCCGCGGCGCGATCGAGCGCATCGCCGCCGGCGATGCGGGCCGCCCCGTGCCCGACCTCGACCGCGGCGACGAGATCGGCCAGATGGCCCGCTCGCTCGAGACGCTGCGTGGGACGGTCAGCCGCGCCTTCGCGCAGCAGCAGATGCTGGAGCAGCTTCCGGCCGGCATCATGACCGCCGATCCCAGCAAGGATTTCGCGATCACCTACCTCAACCCGGCGGCGCGGGAGATGCTGCGCCCCGTCGAGAAGGAGCTGCCCTGCCCGGTCTCCGAGCTCGAGGGCAAGCCGATCGATTTCCTCCACGCCGATGGCGGGGCCCGGCAGCGCGCGATCCTCGGCGACCCGTCGCGGCTGCCCCACGCCGTGCGCATCACCCTCGGCGGCGAGGTGATGGATCTTTCGATCAGCGCCATCCGCGACGCGCAGGGGAATTACGTCGGGCCGATGGTGGTCTGGACGCTGGCGACCGCCCAGGCCCGGCTGGCCGACCGCTTCGAGGCCGATGTGGGCGGCGTGGTCGAGGCCGTGGCGGCCGCGGCCGGGGAGATGCGCGCCACCGCCCAGTCCGTCTCCGGCTCCGCCGACATCTCGGGCCGGGAGGCCGATGCCGTCGCCGAGGTCAGCCGCCAGGCGGGAACCGAGGTGCAGGCCGTGGCCGCGAGCGCCGAGGAGCTGGCCGCGAGCGTCGCCGAGATCACCCGCCAGGTCGCCGAGGGCGCCACCGTCGCCAGGACCGCGGCGGAGGAGGCGCGGGCGACCGATGCCACCGTGCAGGGGCTGGCGCAGGCGGCGCAGAAGATCGGCGACGTCGTGCGGCTGATCGGCGACATTGCCGGCCAGACCAACCTGCTGGCGCTCAACGCGACGATCGAGGCGGCGCGGGCGGGCGAGGCGGGCCGGGGCTTCGCCGTCGTGGCGGGGGAGGTGAAGACGCTCGCCGGCCAGACGGCCAAGGCGACCGAGGAGATCGGGGCGCAGATCGCCGCGGTGCAGGCGACGACTCAGGAGGCGGTGGGCGCGCTGCGCAACATCGGCGGCACGATCGAGCGGCTGAACGAGGTGACGGCCGCGATCGCCGCGGCGGTGGAGCAGCAGGGCAGCGCGACGCAGGAGATCGCGCGCAGCGCCGCCCAGGTCGCCTCCTCCACCGCCGCCGCGACCCAGCGCATCGACGATGTGCGCCGGGCGGCGCGCGAGACCGGCGAGGCCTCGAGCGGCATGCTCGGCGCCGCGACGGCGCTGACCGAACGCGCCGCCGTGCTGCGCGAGAAGACCGGCGCCTTCATGGCGACGATCCGCCGCGCGGCATGATCCCGCGGCGCCCGGGCTGGCCAGCTCGGGCGCCGCCGCTGGTTCAGACCTTGTAGGCATCCTGTCCATCGGCAATCTGTTTTGCGGGGAAATA
>CAZMCV010000041.1:0-26807 GCA_964564645.1 uncultured Acetobacteraceae bacterium | reverse complement strand
CGGACCTCGCGCTTCAGCAACCCGATGCGCTCGCGCTCCTCCGTCGGCGCGCCTGGCCACCGACCTTGGTCGCTCGCAGCCTGCCGGACCCACTTCCGGAGCGTCCCCGCCGTGCACCCGATCCTGCCCGAAATTGAGCCGATGGCCGCCCACTGCGACGCGTGGTCCCCCACGTGCTCGAGCACCATCCGCATCGCTCGCTGCCGAACCTCAGGCGAAAATCGGTTCGATGTCTTCTTCGTCATGGCCCCATCCACTCAACGGTTGGGGCCTCCGGCAAACCCGGGGCGGTTCAGTCCGGACCTCGCCTGCCGCCCCTAATAGGTCCCGGTCTTCACCGGCTGGGGAGTCGGGGCCATCGCCGCTTCCCCCGTCAGCATGGCCCGCATTCCGGCCCCGTTCGTGCGCCACCAGCTGTACAGGATCCGCACGTCCCACCCGATGCAGAAGTGCTTTACCCCCATCTCCAGGTACGGCTTGGCGCCCGAGATGTCCGCCAGTTCCACGCGCGGGTGCTTGCCCATCTTCAACGCCGTCTCGATCGTCTTGCGCTCCGCCTTCACCACGTCGGGATGCGATCGCTGCCCGGTCAGCCCCAGGCTCATCGAGTAGTCGGACGATCCGAACTGCACCATGTCGATGCCCGGGACCGACAGGATCGCTTCCAGGTCCTCCACGCACTCGCGCTTCTCGACCATGATGGCGACCACCACCTCGTTCAGCGCATCGACGTAGGCCGGCGAGCCACCCTCGAGCACGGTGCCGACGTCGCGCCGCATGCCGACGCCGAGCCGCCCACCCGTGCCGGGGGTTTCAGCCCGTACCGCGGCGACGCACAGCTCGGCGTCGGCCACGGTCCGGATATCGGCGAAGAGCACGCTCTGGAAGCCCGATCCGATCGCCCGCATCGCCTGGTGCGTGTACTGCTTCTGCTCGACCTTGATCATGCCGGCGAGGTTCTTCAGCTCGAAAGCGCGGCCGAGGTTGTCCAGGTCATGCATGGTGAACGGCGCGTACTCGGCAGTGAATTCGACGTAGTCGTAGTTCTCGGCGTCGCCGATCAGCTCCACGAGCGTGGGCCAGCTGGACAGGATATGCGTGCCGATCGTCGGTTCCCCGGCGTTCAGCTTCTGGCGCAGGCGGTTGGCGCGCATGGTGTCGTTTCCTCCCTCGGACCCGGCGTTGCCGGAGAGTGTTGTCCGACCAGGCGGTGCGCGCAACCCGAGCGACGCCACCCGACGTGCACCATCGAGAGGCCTGCCTGCAGGTCCAGGCTGTCGACGACGAAACGTCCTGGGGCGCGACGCTCGCCGCCTCCGTAGGGGACGCCGCGTCCTGGGGACGGGTGCCCTTTCGGCATGCCGGCCATGAGCCCATGGAAGAGCAGCCGGCGGCCAGGGTCTCGACCATTGGGGCTTGCCCATGGTCCCGTTCACAGCGCGCAGGATCGGAGATGTGGGGCGGGTCCGTCGTCCGCCGGCCTGCATCAGATCCCACCGCTCGGCCAGGTAGCCCCGCTCGATCGGCTCTGCTGCCGCCATCTTGCTGATCGAGGTGTCGCGCCCCTCGTCCGGCAGTCATTGGTACCGGTGGGCCCGGTCGCGCACCTTCACCGATACCAAATCGGCGCGCCTCGGGGGAGCCATCCTGCCGATATCCCGCACTTGCGCGACCACCATATTCCACTCCGGCCGGCGCCGGGATGCTGGGCAAATCCGTCATGCGGTGCCCTGCGCGTCTGGCGTCGTACACCTGCCGATGTCGAGGGCTCGGAGCAGGCGAAGAGCATCCTCCCGGCCCGCGCTCGACAGCCTCGCCTGCCTCGGCGGCGGCCATTCCCAAGCGGCGGCAACCGGCGCACCATCGGCGCCGGGAGGAACCCTGCATGAAGGTCCTGGTCATCGGCGGCTCCGGCTTCATCGGGCGCCGCCTCATTCCCCTGCTGCTCGCCCGCGGCGATGTGGTCGCCTGCATGGACATCGCCCCGACCGCTGCCCTGCCGGAGGGCGCGACCACCCGTCGCGGCGATGTCCGACAGTTCGACGAGGTGATGGCCGCGGTGGCGGAGGTCCAGCCCGACCGACTGGTAAACCTCGCCTACCACATCGGCAGCGACCTACCGCCGCAGGTCGCCTTCAAGCTGAACGTCCTCGGCATGCAGAACGTGTTCGAGGCAGCGCGGCTCGGCCGGGTACCGCATACCCTGTACGCCAGCTCGCTCGCCGTCAGCGGTCAGCAGAGCCATTTCGGCGAGCGCGCGGTCACCGAGGAGGACTTGCGCCACGGCAACGTCCAGTACGCCATGCACAAGATCTTCAACGAGTGGCAGGCGCAGGACTACCGCGAGAAGCACGGCATGGTCGTCACCGGCATCCGCCCCGCCAACGTGACGGGTCCGGACAAGCTGTTCGGCTCCGTGGACCATGTGCACTGCATCACCGCTCCGGCGCGCGGGCAGCCGGTGGCCTTTCCCTACCGCGACGCCATGCGCTGCCCGGTCCATGTGGACGACGTGGCGGAAGTGTTCGCCCGCGTCGTCGCCGTGGAGCAGCCGAAGCACGCGCTCTACAACACCGGCGGCCACACGATCAGCCTGGGCGAGTTGGCGGAGCTGGTCCGCGGCTTCCTCCCGGATGCCGATATCCGCTTCGAGCAGGAGAGCGGCGGCCGCGCGAAATCGGGCAACTACCTGATCGACAACAGCCGCCTGGTGGAGGAGTTCGGCGTGCAGTACGCGCCCTTCCGCCAGCGCGTGCTGCAGATCATCAACGCGGTGCGGCGCGAGGAAGGGAAGCCGCCACTGACGGACGGCTGACAATCGGCAGTGGGCACAGCGTCTTGCGAGGGGGGGCGATTCGGGCTATAGGCGACCTCTGGCGGGTCGTATGCTGGCACGCCAGGCAGCGCGCGATCCGGCGGCGGTGAAACGGCGTGTCTGCTCTCCGCCCGGTACGATCGGCCAGTCGCGCGAGTCGATCCTGGCTCAGGATGAACGCCGACTGATCGATGCGGCCCCCTGCTCGTCCCAGGCCGTCGAAGCGGCTCCAGCAGCCGTGGCAGCGCGAGACCCTCCGGCTGCCGCCCGTCGATGGTCGTCTCGACGATGTCCGGCGCCAGGAGCGTCAGCCGCAGCAGCGTGCCGAGGTACCCCCGCTCGACCCGCTCCACCGCCGCCATCTCGCCGATCGAGGCCTACCGCGCCTCGTCGAGCAGCCTCTGGTATCGGAATGCCTGCGCCAGCGCCTTCACCGGCGCCGGGTCCGGGCGCGTGGGCGGGGTCGCCTCTCCGCCGTCCCGCATCGGCGTCACCACCGTCTTCCGCCCCAGCCACCGCCGGATGGTCAGCGGCATGCGGGCGATCCGCATCGGTGCAACGCAGGTGGCCTTCGCCCGCGGATGCCCGCCGAGCAGCGGCTCGCTGTGCGGCAGCAGCAGATCGCGCCCCTCGTCGCCGACCTCGAGGCCTGGATGCGCGCGCAGCGCGCCCGCATGTCGAGACATGCCGCGGTGGCCAAGGCCATGGACCACATGCTGGCCCGCTGGGACGCCTTCAGCCAATTCCTGACCGGCGGCCGCATCTGCCTGACGAACAATGCCGCCGAGCGACAGCTGCGCGGCGTGGCCCTTGGCCGGAAGGCATGGCTGTTCGCCGGCTCCGATCGCGGCGGCGAGCGCGCCGCGGTGATGTACTCGCTCATCGCCACCGCCAAGCTCAACGGCGTCGATCCCCGCGCCTGGCTCGCCGACGTGGTGGCCCGGAACGCCGATCACCCGGCCTCCCGCCTGCACGAGCTGCTGCCCTGGAACTGGAAGGCGGCCCAGGCCAGCCCCGCCGCCGAGGCCGCCTGACCGTGGCCGCGCCAGGCATCGTCTTCACCATCGCCCACGCCGCCGAGATGCTCGGCGAGACCGTCGACCTCCTCGACGAGATCGCCAATCAGCTCGAGCCCGAGGACGGCTGCCTCTGGATCTGCGACACCGACGGCCGTGAAACCCCGGGGCTGCACCATGCACGGCATCGAAAGCCTCAAGGAACTCATCGAAGACCAGAAGCGGTGAACGCCCCCGCTGAACGAAGACGCTCGGTGGAGCGGCCTTCGCCGGATGCATACTGTGATGGTGGTGTCCATGATCGGGTCTCCGTACAGGACCTGGCACCGCGCCGGGTCCTGTACGGAGACCCGAGGCCTCGCCGATCGGTCGGTCGGGGCGGGGCGCAACCGTGCGCGCCGTGGCAATTCGCTCTGTCCGTGCCGCAAGCCAAGCGGAGAATGCGACGGTTCGGACGCCTTCGGACGTTAAGACAGCCGTGCGGAACATGTCGCTGGCGACCTGCCCGCGTCGTAGACCACCGTGCTTTGGACAGACCTGTCCGAGGCCGGCATCGCCGGCGGCATGACAGCCAACATGCCGCCGCACGGCGCAGGCGGGCGGCGGCCCGCGCATGCTCCCGCTGGCGGCGTCGAGGGCATGGCGGCGGACCAGCGCGGCTGCCACACCCTCAGGGTGATCGGCGCACGACCTCCGCCGCAGGCCGGGACTCCGCCTCGATCCGCCCGTCCCGCAGGCTGACCAGCCGGTCGAAGCGCGAGAAGATCTTGTCGTCATGCGTCACCACCAGCACGGCGGCGGACTGTTCGCGCGCCACGCGGCGCAGCAGGTCCATCACCACCTGCGCCCGCTCGGAATCGAGCGCGGCGGTGGGCTCGTCGGCCAGGATGATGCGCGGCCGGTTGGCGAGCGCGCGGGCGATCGCCACGCGCTGCGCCTCGCCGCCCGAGAGCTTCGCCGGCATGGCCGCCGCGCGGCGTCCCACCTGCAGGTAGTCCAGAAGCTCTCGCGCCCGGCGTCTCGCCTCCGGCAGCGGCGTCCCGTTCAGGGTCACCGCCAGGGCGACGTTGTCGGTGGCGTCGAGGAAGGGCAGCAGGTTGTGGGACTGGAAGATGAAGCCGATCGCCTCGCGCCGCAGCGCACGCAGGTCGCGCCGTGTCCAGCGGCCCTGCCACACGGTCTCGCCGGCGAGCCGCAGCGTGCCCGAATCCGGCTCCAGGATGCAGGCGACGAGATTCAGCAGCGTGGACTTGCCGCTGCCCGAGGGGCCGCGCAACCCCACCACCTCCCCCGCCGCGACCGAGAGGGTGATGTCCGATAGCGCCTGAACCCGCGCCTCGCCCTGGCCGAAGCCCTTGGCGACGCCCGCGAGCTCCACCAGCGCCGCGTCGGCGCTCATCCGCCCAGCGCTTGCGCCGGCTCGACCCTGAGCGCGTAGCGCACGCCAAGCAGGCTGGCGACCAGGCAGATCACCACGACGACCAAGCCGAAGCCCGCAATCTCCTCCGGCCCCAGCAGCACGCGGCGCGGGAAGACGTCCTTGACCGCGAGCAGCAGCGCGGTCCCGCCCGTGAAGCCCGCCACGCCAAGGGCCAGCGCCTGCTGCATCACCAGCGCGACGATGCTGCGGTCGGGCGCGCCGATCAGCTTCAGGGTCGCGATCTCCCGCATCTTGTCCATGGTGAGGGTGTAGACGATCAGCGCCACGATCACGGCGGAGACCAGCAGCAGCACCATGGTGAACATGCCGAGCTGCCGGCGCGCCCGCTCGACCACGCTCCGGGTCAGCACCTGCTCCTGCTCGGCCGCCGACAGCGCGGCGAAGTGCTTCCAGCGCCGCACCTCGGCGGCGACCTCCTCCACGCGGGCATGGGGCGAGAGGCGCGCGATCACCGCGTTCACCGTGTCGCGCGGAAGGGCGCCGCCGCCGCCCTCCAGCGCGCGCCGCGCGGCCGGGGGGGCGAGGCGGAATTGCAGGTCCTGGCTGTCGCGGAGCGTGATCCAGGCGAGCGGGTCGCCGCCGGTCGAGACCGCTCCACGGGTCAGCCCCACCACGCGGAAGCGCACGCCGCCCATCTCCACCATCGCGCCGAGGGGCAGCAGGCTGCCGCGATCCGCGACCATCTCCAGCCGCCCGCGCCCGATCGCGCGGCCCGCGGCGATCACCGGCGGGCCGCCGGGCCGGTCGGGCTCGTGGCCCACCACCTGCAGCCGCAGCACGGCTCCGATGCGGTGGCGGCCGGCCTCGTCGCCGATGGGCGCGGTGGTGTCCGCGCCCGGGCCGCCGGCGTGGCGCGCCTCGACCGTCTGGAAGGTGACGGCGCCGGCCGCGACCACACCGGGCAGGCGCGCCACCGCCTCGCGCACGTCGCCCGGGATTCGGCTGGCCTCGGCGAAGGGGCCGCGCGTGTTCGCCTCCACCACCCAGAGGTCGGCGCGCAAGGCGCGGGCGAGCGACAGCGCCTCCTCCACCACGCCGCGATAGATCCCGACCATCGCCAGCGCGACGCCGAGCAGCAGCCCGAGCCCGAGGCAGGTCAGCAGGAAGCGGCCGAGGTTGTGGCGGATGTCGCGCAGCGCGAGGTTCACGGCGTGCTGTCCTGCGGCGTCGCCGCGCGCCCCTCGCGGAAGCCGGCGAGCACGCGCGTCGCGATCGGCAGGTCCGCCGGCAGGCTGGCGGGATCCAGCGCGAGCCGCGCATCCAGGGTACGGGCAGCGAAGCGAACCTCCCTGTGGCGCAGCACGCCGCCCTCGATCGTCCAGACGCGGCCCGTAGCGCCGTCGAAGCCCTCGACCGCGGCCTCCGGCACCAGGCGCGCGGCGGGCAGGCGGCCGGTCTCGACCTCCACCTGCACCTGCTCGCCCAGCACGGGCCGCGGCGGGCATCGGCGGCAGCGCAGCCAGACGCGCCGCTCCTCCGTCACCCGGTCGCTCTCCAGCCCGACGCGCACCACCTGGCCGGGGAAAGCCTCGCCGGGCAGGGAACGGACGCGGATCTCCGCCGGCTGGCCCTCGCGGATCGCGCCGGACCGGCCCTCGTCCACGAAGGCCAGCGCCCAGACGCTCTCCGGCGCGATGAGGGAGAACACCGCCTCGCCCGGCGCCAGCGCGACGCCCGGCTCGCGCAGCCGCGCGACGACCAGCGCGTCGAAGGGCGCGGTCAGGGTGTGCTTGGCCAGCGTCGTGCGCTCGGCCAGCAGAGTGGCCCGCGCATCGGCCAGCGCGGCGCGCGCGACGGCGAGGTCGGCGTTTGCGACCGCGAGGTCCGCCGCCGCTGCCACCGCCTCGGTCTCCGCGATCTCGGCCGCCTCGGGCGAGGTGGTGCCGCGCGAGGCCAGTTCCCGACGCCGCTGCGCGGTGGCGCGCTTCTGCTGCGCCTGCGCCTCCGCGCGGCCGAGCGCGGCGGCGACGCGCCCTTGCTGCGCCTCCGCGCTCTGCACGCCCGCCTCCGCCTTGGCGACGCGCGCCTCCTGCGAGGCGGTGGCGAGCCGTGCGAGCGGCGTGCCCGCCGGCACGCGGTCGCCGTGATCGACCAGGACCGCGGCGAGCGTGCCCGACACTTCGAAGCCGATGCGGGCGGCGACCTGGGCCTCGATGGTGCCGAGGCCGAACACCCGAATGGGGACGTCCTGCTCCTCGGCCGCGACGGGGACGGCGATCGGCCGATGACGGAGCGCCCATGTCCCGCCGCCGACCCCAAGGGCCAGCAGGAGCACAGCAGCCGAAAGGCCGAGCCGCCTCATCCGGCGGCCTGCGGGCTGGGAGAGGCACCGGCTGCCGTGCAGCAGCGGCCGGTGCCCGAGCCAAAGAGGCCCGCCGCGGGCCCGGCGGTGAGCGGCATGGCAGGGATCGCAGCCGACCGGCCAAGTGGTGGGGTGGCCGTGCCGCGCGTCGCCGGCACCGCGCTGGCGGCGTGCCGCGGCGCCTTCCGCAGGTCTCCGGCAGTTTCCGCCATCACCCGATCTCTCTCCTGACGCGTCGTGCACTGCGCCCGCAGCACTATGGGCTGTCTCGGCCGCAGCGCATTGACCGGGATCAAGGGGTCGCACCTCTCCCCGGCCGGGGGGCGCCCCGGCCCGACATGCCCGGCAGGACGGTCTGGCCGGCCGGAGGCGGATCCCCCGCCGATATGCCGGCTTGGCCGCCCACGATGCGGAGGAACGCCCCCCGTCGCGATCCGGGCCCGCGAGACGACCATCGTGGACGCGTCGCTGAACCGGCGCATGACGGTCCGGCTCGGGCCCGGCGTGGCCTTCGCGCAGGTCGGGATCGCCGGCTTCGACGGGCAGATCGAGCGCGAGGCGCCGCGGCTCCACGTCCTGCCGGAACACGCGCCGGCGCTGCCGGTCGGGCAGCGAGAGTTCGCCGCGGAGGTCGCCCGGGACCTGCCGTCGCTGGCGCCGGGCGCGACCAGTCTGCTGGACGTGACCGTCCCCGGCTGCCGGCAGGGCGACCTGGCCGCCGCGGCATTGGCCTCGTCGACGCGCTTCGTGGAGCCGGACGCGGTGGCGTGGACGAACGACACGGTCCGCGTCATGGCGCGCAACATCTCGCCGTCGGCGACCTTCGACCTCGGCGCGGCGACGCTCGCGGTGCAGGTGACGAAGCGGTGCGTCCCTTGATGCCACGGTCGCGCGCTGCGCAGAGCGGGCGATCTGAGAGGCAATCAGACTGCACGCAGACCAGGTTGATCCGTGCGCGGTGCGCGCCAGACCAGCGCGGCTGTCGCCCCAAGGCCGCCGAGCAGTAGCATCCAGTCCTGTGGCACAGCGAGCAGCACCGCCGCGGAACCACCGATCACTGACCAGAGTGCTGGCACCACGAGCAGCCATACCGGCACGCGCGCCGCAGACAGCAGCAGCACCCCGAAGGTGAAGATCGTCACCGGGCACGGCGTCACCCCGAAGCTCGGCACCTCCGGCCAGCGGTGGCCGGCGAGGCGGCCGAGCAACGGGTAGAGCACGGCCGCATAGGCGATCAGGAACAGCCCGAAGCCACACCGCCAGCCACCGCGGATTGCCTTGAATGCCAGCGGCCGGCCGCTCACCGCCGCACCGAGGAACAGCAGCCCCTGCAGGAGGAACGCGATCCCGAATAGCCCTGCCGCCGGGTTGACCGCCGCGAAGTGGAGCAGGTGATAGGCAGCGCCGGTCCAGAGCCACATGGCTGCCAGCGCCGCCGCAACCACACGATCGGCCAGGCGCCCACCGCGCAGGGCGAACACCAGTGCGGCAGCGCCGACCAGATAGGCCAACGGCTGCACCGGCCAGATCGCTGCGTTGTAGGACGCGAAGACCGCGAAGAACTGGTCGGCGGTGAACGGCAGCACGACGTCCTCCTCGGTGCGGGTCGGGGCGCCCAACTTGCCCGCGCCCCACGGCGGCGGCCATGACGCGGATCAAGCCCGCCCGCCCCGCATGGCACGCGCGTCAGCCGGGCCAGCGCGGATGGCGCTCCTCGATCGCCAGGGCGTGGCGATGGCGGAAGCCACCACCCGGGGCCGCGGCCGCACCCGCCGAATGCGGGTCGCCCGGCGGCAGGTCGTCGTGGACGTGCTCGACATCCGCGGGGTCGTACCGCGGCTACAACGCCAGGGCGGCGGCGAGGCCCGCCGCCCCGAGCGCCGCGAGGGCCGCGAGGGCCAGGAACGCCGCCTCAAGCCCCGCGGCGGCGCCGAACCAGCCGGCGAGCGGGTAGGTGACCAGCCAACAGGCGTGGCTGAGGGCGAACTGCGCGGCGAACAGCGCGGGCCGGTCGCCCGGGTGCGGTTCGCGAGTGGGCTGGGCATCGGGCGGAGGTTCCGGATGATCGTTGCCAGCGGCCGCCTGGCCGCCTCACGGAGATTCTGCGCCGCCTCCGGGCTCGAACACCGCCCCCGTCGTCAGCCAGAGGATGCTTCGCCCGGACCCGTCTGGCGCGTTCCGCAGCCGAGGTAGCCGCGATATCCGACCCTGAGGTTCTCTCCGATTTCAAAGATCAAGTCCGCCTCCCGACGGCGCACGCCGTCGCCCTCCTCGGTCCCCTCCCAAGGATCGGGCGTGACTGCGATCCGGATCGGGCCGGAGGTGAGCCGGAGATTGTCCGTCGCTCCGCCAGTACCAGCGGCTGGCGTTGCGTCCAGCCGAACCAGATTCCCGTTCAGCTTCACGACCCCGCCGAGCGGTGGGCCGTTCGGCTGGGCGCCCACCGCCAGGACCGGTTTGCCCGCGCTTGTGTAGCGGTACACGCATCGGGGGCCGGTTCCGATCACCTCGCGGATCTCGGCGTCGCTCATGGTGGCGGGGTCAAGCCTGGCGACCTCTGCATTGGCCAGCGCCTCCTCGGCAGGCAGGATCCTGGCGATCTCGGCTGCGCGCGGATGCCGGACCACGTCATCCGGCGCGTCGTTCCCATCGCAGGCCGCCAGCAGCCCGAGGGTGAAGGCCAGGACGAGGCGTGCCGGTCCGGGCCGCGACGCGATCGCGGCCATCAGTCTCGCGCCTCCAGGTCGCGGATCAGGTACTTCATCTCCGCGATCTCGCGCTCCTGCGCCTCGATGATCTCGTCAGCCAATTTGCGGACGCGCGGGTCGGAGATCTGCGCGCGCGAGCTGGTAAGGATGGCGATGGAGTGGTGCGGGATCATCGCCTTCATGTACTCCTGGTCGTTCACCGTCGCCTGGCTGCGCACGAGCCAGAGCGAGAGCGCGAACACGGCGACGGAGCCGCCGAAGATGGCGAGGTTGAGCGCCCGGTTCTTGTACATCCCCAGCATCCAGCCGAGCATGATGACGGACATCGTGGCGCCCATAAGGAGCGCCATCCAGGCGCGCGTCTCGCTCCAGAACACCTGCTCCCAGGCGTAGGTGTTCAGGTACATCAGTCCATACATCACGACGGTTGACGTCGCGATCATCGCGGCGAAGCGCCAGTAGGACATTCCCATGAGATCCGTCCCCCGCCGTCACTGCGTCTGGCTGCCGCCACTCGAGGCCGCGCCCTGACCGCCGCCTCCCTCGGCACCACCACCTCCCTTGGCGAGGGCGGCGTAGCGCTCGGGGGACATGGCCGGCAGTTCCTTCACCAAGGCGGCGATGCTCCAGATCGCCTGGTCGTCGTGGGTCGGCCCAAAGGCCGGCATGCCCGACATCTTGACCCCGTGCCGGACGAGCCAGAACACCTCCCGCAGCTCCCAATCGGCCGCGGCCTCGGTGAGGTGCGGCGGCGTCGGGCGCATGCCGCTCGCCCAATCGGCCCGCTCGACGCCCGGCCCGGCGTGGCAGTGCTGGCACATGGACTTGCAGGACGTCGCTCCCGCCGCGATCATCTTCGGCGTGACGGCTTCGGGCGGCGCGACGTCGGCCGCACGCCGCTCGACGGATTTCTGGAACGTCGTGTCGAATGCCCAGCGGGTGAAGGAGGCGTGCTCCTCTGTCGCGGCGACGTTGTAAGCGCCGGTGTAGACGACGATCAGGCCCACCGCCCCGACCAGGACCAGGAGCCCCAGGACGCCCGCGGCGACGCCGAGACCCGCTGCTTTCCTGGAACCGTTCATGCGATGCCTCTCTCGCCCATCATCCAGCCGCAACCGATGCCCGGGACTTGGCTCTGGGGTCCACCTCGCCCCGAGCCCGTGTCTCTCATCGGCCGGCAACTCATCCGGCTTCGGGAAGAACGGTGGACCCGCACCGTCGGTCACGTGGCCGGGCCCGGGTCGTTCCTGGCGACCTTGCGACGGTGTGCCCCTGACGGCGGGACCCATTCGGTTGCCACCTTCGCCTACCCCCGCGCGACAACGGCGCGGGGCGTGGCCGCTGTCTTTCCTCCTGCGGTTCGAAGACTGGCTCCATTCGCCACTCAGCGCGCGCAGAAGGCACGGTGCAGGACGGCCACCACCTCGGCCGCAGGTCCGCTCGTGAGGCTGTACGTCACGCTGTGACCGCTTCGCACGCCGCGGACCAGGCCCTCTGCGCGTAGCCGCATCAGGTGCTGACTGACCAGGGCCTCACGCGCGCCGAGACGCTCGGCGAGCAGACCCACCGCCAGCGGCCCCTCTGCCAGCAGACAGAGGATCCTGAGCCGCCATGGATTGGCGAGCGCCTTCAGGAAGTCGGAGGCGCGCTGCGCGTCCTCCTCCCGCGAGCCCGACATGCGGCTCGCCCCTTCGGCGTCGCGTTCCTGCCCCTCAGTAGACAATGCGCCCGGCCATCTTGCTGCCCTCCCGGTCGGGACCTCCGCGGCGAATCACCTGAGTGAACCCCCTGGCGCGGACCGGGCCAGTCCGCCGTCGCGCGATCAGGCGAGCCCGGCGGCTATCCACCGATGACACTGATCTTGCCGCTACGCTCCAGCACGGCGTGCTCGACATCCGCAACGCTCCTGCGTCCAGCCCGCCGTACCGCCTCCTCCAGGTCGTCGTCGCTCACGCCGGCGCGGGGCGTGGCGCCCTGCGGTCCGGATGAGCGCCAGACCGAAGCCGAAGACGACCGCGCCCCGGATCGTCATCTGCCACCAGGCAATCGGCCCATCTTCCCGCCCGATCAGCGCATGGACGCCGTCCAGCCACTCCATCCGGCCGCCTCCCGTCGTTCTGGCTCTCGCTGGAAACCGCCGTGGGCGACAGGAGTTGAGGGCAAATACTCAAATCTTCGGAGTCCTGAAGATTGCGGATTCGACCACGAGACGCTCATCAGCAAGCGCCCCCCAGCAAGGCCGCCAGAGAGGAGCAGCCTACCGATGCCGAGCCTGCCAGCCACCCGAACCCGCGCCAGTGCCGCCACGGCAGAGCACATCAACCGCCGCATCGCCGCGCAGCTCGAGGAGAACGTCCGCTACTACGCTGAGCATCTGGAGCTGATCGACGGGCGGCTGCGCGAGCTCGACGCGGAATGGGACGTGGAGCGGACGCTGGAGGCCAACGCGGCGACGCTGGCGCTGACTGGGACAGTGCTCGCGGCCGTGGCCGACCGCCGCTGGCTGGTCCTGCCGGCGGTTGTCACGACCTTCCTGCTGCAGCACGCGTTGCAGGGCTGGTGCCCTCCACTGCCCGTCCTGCGCCGCCTCGGCGTACGGACCATGCGGGAGATCGGGCAGGAGCGCGTGGCGCTGAAGGCGCTGCGCGGAGACTTCGGTCCGGTCGAGCGCGCCAACGGCGATGCCCGGACGCGCGCCTCCGCCGCGCTGGGCGCCGCCCGGGCCTGAGCCGACCCGCCATCCAGAGGGAATCCCCGATGACGCGCCGCTTCGACGTCACCCACCTCGCGGCCGCCGTTCTGGCCGCCTCCGCGACGGCGCTGCTGCTGCGGCGTGGCATCGCGCGCCTGCCGGCCTCCATCGCGCCGGCCGGACGGCCGAAGAGCATGAAGGTGCGCGCCCTCGAGACCGGGGCTGCCGTGCTGCAGCCGATGACGCCGCTCGAGGCCTTCGACATCTACCTGGTCGGCTTCCATCCGATGAGGGACGACCCGCACCACCAGATGGAGGCGCACCACTTCTGCCGGCAGGTGAACGAGGACTTCATGCAGTGCGTGCTGTTCGACGGCAACACCGCCCGTGCGAACCTCACCGGGATCGAGTACATCGTCTCCGAACGGCTCTTCGAACGCCTGCCGCAGGAGGAGCGCCGCTTCTGGCACCCGCACAACGGGGAGATCCTGTCCGGCCAACTCATCGCGCCCGGCCTGCCCGAGATCGCCGAGACCGCGCTGATGCGAAGCAAGATGAACAGCTACGGCAAGACCTGGCACCTCTGGGATACCGGCGGCCCCGGTCGCGTGGGGCAGGATCTGCCGCTCGGCGACCCGAAGCTCGCCTGGTCGTTCAGCCGCGACGGCGAGGCGAACCCTTGCCTTATCCAGTCGCGTGACGCACGGCTCGGCGTGAACACCGATCTGCGCCGCCGCGCGCGTGAGGCGCTGGTCAACATCGCGCATCCGCAGGAGGGGGTGGACGTACTGAAGGGGCGCTTCGGCGGCCCGACAACCGACATCCCCGGCGTGGTGGACAAGACGACTGCGGGTCAGGGCTGAGCCGCGGCATGATGCAGCAGCCCCGGCCCGAGGCGACGGGCTTCTTCCACGAGGACACGAACAGCGTCGCCTATGTCTGCGATGATCCCGGCACGCGGCGTTCCGCACTGATCGACGCCGTGCTCGACTTCGACCGCAACGCTCGGGCGACCTTCAGCGTACCGTCGGAGGCGATGATGCTGATGTCGTAGGTGTTGTCCCAATCCTGGTCCTGCGGCGCCTCGTAGTGGGGCGCGGCCGCGAACCGGACCGCACCTCCGGAATCGATCGTGAAACAGGCCGCGTCCGTCCCGCTGAGCGACCAGGTGAGAAGCACCTTCTCGGGATCTGTGGCCGCAGCCTGATAGGCAATGGCAATCGAGTTCTCTACGAAGACGGCGCTTTCGCCCGAGGGGAAGGACGGCGCCTCACTGGTATCGGTTACGGTGAAGCTGACGGCCTGGGAGGTGCTGTAGGTGCCGTCCGACGCAGTCAGGCTATGGTGATACACGTTGTCGCCGTCGACATCTCGCGGCGCCTCGTAATCCGGCCCGAACCGGGAGCAACTCGAGCCCTTATCCGTGACCGAAGACAACAGGGCATCGGCACCGCTGATGCTGTAGTCAATCGGGGCGCATTCCGGATCTTCGGCGTCGGCCTGGAAATAGATTGTCCCGTATCGTTTTTTTTGGTGTAGAAATAGGCGACCTGTGACGCAACAACGAGTGCTTCGTTTATATATTCGACGGTTAGACGGATGCGTTATCCGATAGTAACATACGCGGTCGTGCTGCCACCCCCACTGCCAAAATTTAGAGGATTTCTTGAAATGACGATGCAGCCCGGCATAGAACCGCCAGCCGGAACCTCGTATGTGGTTTTAAGAATAAGCAAGTGAATATGGTATTCGGTACTATATATGGGTGCATTGTAGTCGGGCGAATTCTTGAAAGTGACGGGATATTTTTGTGACTGGTGTCTGTCGTCGGCCGAGACCTGGAAGAGATTGGGCGTCATTGCTTGCCAAGGTCCAGGACTCAATATCGTATATGAAAGGCACATCGTCATAGGTCGTGTATTCGGATCTGGCCTCATTCTCGCCGGGAGTTGCAGTTTCGCTTCCAGAAAAAGACATGGCATCCTAAAGCGTAGAATCTTACCGGCATGGGAACGGTGATCGGCTGCCGGCGAGCATGGAAGCGCCGACTGAGTTCATCTCGCTGGGAACGAAAAGAGACCTTCCTTCACTGCTGCAACGGCCGGCGGATGTCCGCGTTTTGCGATATGTCTTCAAAAAACTTGCAAGCCCGAGGCAATCTAGTATACAATTATGAAGAACTTAGTCCAGAAGATTAATACGCCGTAACAGAAACTCCGAAAAGTTTCCAGCTCAAAACTTTCCGCGTATCAGCCAGCCAAACGGGTGTGAGGTTGGCGGACATGGCGGACATCACGATCGACCTCGCGGTGGTGACCGCGGACAGGGGCTTTCGCATCTCGGGCGGCGACAACGATCAGTTCGCCGAGAGCATGTCCGTTGCCGGTGACGTCAATGGCGACGGTATCGACGACCTCGTCTTCAGCGCGGTGAACACCGGCGGCGCCTACGTGCTCTACGGGCGGGC
Organism: uncultured Acetobacteraceae bacterium; assembly: GCA_964564645.1. Lineage (GTDB taxonomy): Bacteria > Pseudomonadota > Alphaproteobacteria > Acetobacterales > Acetobacteraceae > CAZMCV01. The sequence goes on along the minus strand of CAZMCV010000041.1, from coordinate 11,366 downwards.
CGGCGGCTTCCCGGGCGCGGTCGACATGGCCGCGTTGCCTCCCGATCAGGGCATCAGGCTGCAGGGGGCCTACGGGACCGGAAGCACGGTCGGCGCGGCGGGGGACGTGAACGGCGACGGGATCGACGACATCCTGATTGGCGCCTATCTGCCCTTCGCCCCGGACGGTGCGGCCTACGTCGTCTACGGGCAGGCGGGCGGCCTCGGCGGCACGGTCGACCTCGCCGCCCTGACCGCCGGCCAGGGCTTCACGATCCTCGGCGCCCCCTTCGACGCCGTGGGCTACGAGGTCGGGACGGCCGGCGACCTGAACGGCGACGGTTTCGCGGACCTCCTGGTGACCGGCCAGAACGGGATGACCGCGGCCGGCATCACCTACGTGCTCTACGGCCAGGCCGGCGGGATCGCCGGCCCGGTGGATCTCGGCGCGCTGACCCCGGACCAGGGGTTCCGCATCGATGGCGCGCAATTCCTGGAGTTCGCGGCGATCGCCGCGCGGGCCGGGGACGTGAACGGCGACGGCGTGGACGACCTGCTCATCGGCGCGCCCCTTCGCGACGGGCCCGCCGGGGAGAGGCTGGGCGCAGTCTACGTCGTGTTTGGTCAGGTGGGTGGTGTGGCCGGCCCGGTGGACCTCGGCGCGCTGGCCCCGGACCAGGGTTTCCGCATCGACGGGCTGGCGGCAGGCGACCTGCTTGGCCTCAGCGTCGCGGCGGCGGGGGACATGAACGGCGACGGGCGAAGCGACCTGATCCTCGGCGCCTACGGCGCGGACGCAGCCTGGGTGCTGTATGGGCCGGCGGGCGGCTTCGACGGCCCGGTGGACCTCGCGACGCTGACGCCGCAGCAGGGGATCCGTATCGACGGGGCCGGGTGGCGTGTCGCCGGGGCCGGGGATGTGAACGGCGACGGGCTGGCGGACGCGATCCTGGGCGACCGCGACGCCGATTCGGATGCCGGGGAGGCCTTCGTCCTCTACGGCCGGATCGCGCCGGTCGCGGGACCGATCGACCTCGCCACCCTCGGTCAGGACCAGGGCTTCCGCATCGCCGGCCTCGCCCCCGACGCCGCGCTCGGCTTTTCCGTCGCCGCAGCGGGCGACCTGAACGGGGACGGCCTCGCCGACGTGCTCGTTGGCGCGCAGGTGGGTGATGGCGACGGCGGCGGCTTCGACAACGACGGTGCCGCCTACGCGATCTACGGCTTCGAGCAGGCCGCGACGACCTACCAGATCGACGATCTCCCGCCCGAACGGCTCTTCCGGATCGAGGGCGCTCCCTCCACCTTCGCCGGGCGGCGCGTGGCCTCGGCGGGCGACGTGACGGGCGACGGCGCCACCGACTTCCTGATCTTTTCGCCCTTCGTCGATGGCGTCTACCTCGTCTACGGCACCCCGGGCGGCCCCTCGGGAACCGTCGAGCTGGAGGGAATGACCGCGGACCAGGGGGCCTTCCTCTCGGGTGTGGAGTTCCTGAGCAACCCCCGCGCCGGGGCCGCAGCCGCCGGGGACGTCGACGGCGACGGGATCGGCGACCTGATCCTCGGGGCCTTCCGCACCTCGTCCCCGCCCGACTTCACCGGCGAGGCCTATGTCGTCTACGGCCGGCCGGGTGGACTCGGCGCTGCCGCGGTGGATGTTGCTGCGCTGGACGCGGATCGCCGACTGACCATCGTCGGGGCCCCCTTCGACCAGCTCGGCTACGATGTGGGCTCGGCGGGGGACGTGAACGGTGACGGGCGCAGCGACCTGTTCGTCACGGGCCTCAACGCCCTGGACGGGGCCGGGCTCAGCTACGTGCTGTACGGGCAGGAAGGTGGCATCGCCGGCCCTGTCGACCTTGCCGCGCTGACGCCCGGGCAGGGCTTCCGCATCGACGGGGCGGATACTCTGGATGCCGCCTACATCGGCGCGGCGGCCGGGGACGTGAATGGCGACGGTTTGGCGGACCTCCTGGTTGGGGCGTCGCTGCGCAACGGCCCCGCGGGAACCTTCTCTGGCGCCGTCTACGTCGTCTTCGGGCAGCCCGGCACGTCGGCCGGCCCGGTCGACCTCGGCACCCTGGCCCCGGAGCAGGGCTTCCGCATCGACGGTCCGGCAGCCAACGGGTTCACGGGCCAGTCCATCCGTGGCGCGGGGGATCTGAACGGCGACGGCCGGGCGGACATCCTGATCGGGACCCTGTCGGGCAATGTCCTCTACGTCGTGTACGGGCTGGCCGACGGGGAAGCCGGGCCCATCGACCTCGGCGCGCTGACCCCGGCGCAGGGCTTCACGATCTCCGGGCCGCCGGGCGGGCAGGTGGGCGATATCTTCGGATCCTTCGCCGCGGCCGGAGACGTGAACGGCGACGGGCTCGACGACCTCGCGATCGGGGCATCAGGCGGCTCGGTGGCGGGCGCGGTCTATGTCGTCTACGGGCGGCTTGGGGATTTCGGCGGTGACCTCGACCTCGGCGCGTTGACGGCGGAGCAGGGCTACCGCATCGCCGCGTCCACGGTGTCCGGCGGCCGTTTCGGCACCTCGGTCTCGGCCGTCGGCGACCTTGACGGGGACGGGCTGGCGGACCTCCTGATCGGCGCGCCGTTCTGGGACGACGACGGCACGCCGCCCACCAATTCCAACCGCGACGGCGCCGCCTACGTGGTCTACGGCGTCGCGGAAGCCGTGGATTGGGCCGGCACGGACGCGGACGAGACGCGCTATGGCGCCGCGGCGAATGATGGCCTGGCCGGGCGCGGCGGGTCCGACTCGCTCCGCGGCAATGCGGGCGACGACATCCTTCTGGGCGGCGACGGCAACGACATGGCCGAGGGCGGCGACGGGAACGACAGCCTGGAAGGCGGGAACGGCGACGACGTCCTGAACGGCGGGGCGGGCAGCGACACGCTGCTGGGCAATGACGGTTCCGACACCCTCACGGGTGGACAGGGCGACGTCCTGGCCGGCGGCGCGGGCGACGACGCCTACGCGGTCGGGACGGCGCTCGATTCCTCGCTGCAGATCGAGGAGGACGAGGATCCCACGGCCGGCGGCCTCGACACCATCGTGACCGCGGCCGCCGCCTTCTCGCTCGCGACCTTCGCCGGCGTCGAGGCCCTGACGGGCACCTCCGCCGCCACGGGCTTTGTCGGCACGGGCAATGCGCTCGGCAACGCGATCACCGGGACCGGGGGGGCGGACAGCCTGGACGGCGCGGCGGGTGGCGACACGCTGCGTGGAGGGGGGGGCGGGGACACGCTCGCGGGCGGCGATGACGACGACAGCGCCGAGGGCGAACTCGGCGACGATGTTCTGGATGGCGGGGCGGGCAGCGACACGCTGCGGGGCGGCGACGGTTCCGACACCCTCGCGGGTGGAGAGAGCGACGTGCTGGCCGGCGGCGAGGGCGACGACACCTACGCGATCGGGACAGCGCCCGATTCCTCGCTGCAGATCGAGGAGGACGAGGATGCCACGGCCGGCGGCCTCGACACCGTCGTGACCGCGGCCGCCGCCTTCTCCCTCGCGGCCTTTGCCGGTATCGAGGCCCTGACGGGCACTTCCGCCACCACGGGATTCGCCGGGACGGGCAATGCGCTCGCCAACACGATCACCGGGACCGAAGGGGCGGACAGCCTGGACGGCGCGGCGGGCAACGACACGCTGCTCGGACGGGATGGCGGGGACACGCTTGCGGGAGGCGAGGGCGACGACAGCGTGCTCGGCGGCACGGGGGACGATTCCCTCGCGGGCGGCGCGGGAACCGATTGGCTCGAGGGCGGCGACGGCGCCGACACGATCGACGCCGGGGAGGGCGGGGACGTGCTCGCCGGCGTCGAGGGCGACGACACCTACCTGCTCGGGACGCTGGCGGAGGGGCAGGTCGACGTGCTCGAGGCCATCGGCTTCGCGTTCGGGCTCGGCACCATCAACTTCGGGGCGGACCGCTTCGTCACCGCGCGCGCGTCCTTCGACCTGCAGGGTTTCCTGGCCATCGAGGGGCTGGTCGGCACTCTCGACACGGGCTTCGCCGGCACCGGCAACCTGCTCGACAACACGGTCACCGGTGCTGCCGGGCACGACACCCTCCTGGGTCTCGAAGGCGACGACACCCTCCTGGGCCTCGACGGCCTGGACAGCCTCGAGGGCGGCGACGGCGACGACTCCCTCGACGGGGGCGACGGCAGCGACTGGCTCACGGGCGGTGGCGGCACCGACCGCCTGGCAGGCGGGGCGGGCTTCGACCTGCTGACCGCCGACGGCGAGGCGGACACGCTCGAGGGCGGCGCCGACAATGACACGCTCGACGGCGCGGCGGGCGGCGGCGCCCTGCTGGCGGGCGGCGACGGCGACGACATCTACGAGCTGGGCGGCGCGGCCCTGGACGACCTGACCATCATCGAGCTCGACGGCTACGGCGGCGGCTTCGACGAGGCGCGCTCCGACCTCGCCGTCATCGACATGGGCGACCCCGACTTCGCCTCCATCGAGTGGCTGGAGGCGCGCTACGCGGCGGGTTCGCACGTCACGGGCAACGACTCCACCACGACGATCGTCGCCGGTGCCGGCGACGACACCCTGTTGGGCCTCGGGGACAGCGACGGCCTTCAGGGCGGCGAGGGCAATGACAGCCTGGAAGGCGGCGACGGCGACGACGGTCTGCGCGGCGGCGTCGGCGCCGATACGCTGATCGGCGGCGAGGGCAACGACTACTTGATCGGCGAGTTCCCCTTCGAGGCCGGGACCTCCGCGGCGGACGACGTGATGGTGGGCGGGGCGGGCCACGACTTCGCCGACGGGGGCGATGGCAACGACCTGGTGATCGGCGGCGAGGGGGACGACACGCTGGTCGGGCGGGACGGGTCCGACACGATCGACGCCAGCGGTGGCGGCACCGACGACCTGCGGGGCTACGCCGGCGACGACCTCTACCTCCTCGGCGACGCGGCGCCGGCGCAGTTCGGCCTCGTCGAGGCGGCGGATGCGGGGCAGGACACGATCGTCAGCGCCGCCGGCATCTTCAGCCTGGCCTCCTACGCCGAGATCGAGGCGCTGGTGGGCACCAATGCCGCCGGCTTCACCGGCACCGGCAATGCCAAGGCCAACCGGCTCGAGGGCGCCGCGGGCGCCGACGCGCTGCAGGGCCTCGACGGTGCGGACAGCCTGCTTGGCGGCGGCGGCGGGGACAGCCTGCTCGGCGGCGCAGGGGCGGACGACCTCGCGGGCGGCGCGGGCGACGACGCGCTCGATGGCGGCGACCAGGACGACCGGGCGATGGGCGAGGCGGGCCGCGATTCGCTGCTCGGCGGCCTCGGCGATGACAGCCTGTCCGGCGGGATGGACGAGGACGACCTCACCGGCGGCGAGGGGAACGACACGCTCGAAGGCGGCGCCGGGGCGGATGCGATGACCGGCGGGCGGGGGGACGACTCCTATGTGGTCGACCAGTCCGGGACGCTGCGCGACGCCGTCTTCGAACGCGTGGGCGAGGGCACCGACACCGTCGTGGCGCTACTGACCTGGACCCTCGGGGCGAACCTCGAGATCCTGACGCTCGGAGGGGACTCGCCGATCAACGGCACGGGCAACGGTCTCGCGAACCTCGTCGCCGGCAATGCCGGGAAGAACACGCTGAAGGGCGCTGCGGGCAACGACACCCTCGACGGGCGGGAGGGGATCGACCTGCTGGTCGGCGGGCTCGGGGCGGACGCCTTCCGCTTCTCGACCTCGCCCGTTTCCCTGGCGCCGCTCGGCACGACGCCCGACCGGGTGTCGGACTTCTCCTCTGCGCAGGGCGACCGCATCGAGATCGGCTTGGCCGCCTTCGATCCGGGTGGGACGACGGGGCTCGGCCTGGGGCACCTCTCGGACCAGCCCGGGCGGTTCCAGGCGAATCTCACCGGACAAGCGACGGGTGCCGCTGTCCGGATCGTCTACGAGACCGACGTCGGGCGGCTCTGGTGGGACGGCGACGGCCTGGGCGGCGCAGGCAGGTTGCTCATCGCCACCTTCAACGGCGCGCCCTCGGTCGGCCCCGCCGACGTATGGATCGTCTAGCGGAGCGACGTGGCACGCGCGCGGCCCATGGTCGTCGTAATGTCGACGGCCCCTGCGACCCGCTCACGGCCGTCGGCCCCCGACGCCGAGCGCGCCGGCCAAGAAGCCTCCCCGAAGGACGCGGGCGCCCTCACCGGCGACACACCTGGCCGCGCATGGTTCGGCGAAACGATCGACGCGCTGGCAGGGATGCCCGACGCGTCGATGTCGGCCATCGCCCGCAGCCCGACCTGCGCGGTCAGGCTCCGTCGCTCGACACGGCCCATCGCGGCGAAGGTCGGCTGGTCGGGTGCGGCGACGGCAAGCAGGGGCGGGTGCACTGCGCGCGCCAGGGCGAACCGCGGCCGTGAGCTCCACCGCTCACCGGAACCAACGGCTGGTTTCCCGGACGGCGCGCGCGATCTCGAGCAGGCCGGGTGCGCCCTCGGCGTCCGCGAGCGCGGGCAGCATGCCGGCGAGCACGCCTAGGAGACGCGGGCGGGCGAGCCCGCCGGACCGGGCGACGATCGGCGCCAGCGCCGCCGTCCGCGGCGGACCAGGAAGGTACGGCGTCAGCGCGGCGATGGCTTCGCAGACCGAGGCGTCGCCGGCGCCTTGAGGGGCCTCGCAGGCCGCCGCGAAGGCCTGCCGCACGATGCCGGACCGGTCGGCCTCCGGCAGCGTTCCGACCGATCCGATCCAGTCCGACGCCCCCCACCATCCGGTCCCGCGCAAGGCCGCGACGAACTCCGCCCGCATCGCGGCGCGCGCCTCCTCGGGGAAGTGGCGGAGCATGTCGCCGACGCGCAGCCCCCGCAGCTCGTCCCATTCGAGGCGGGCGACGACCGCCATGGCCGCGGCGCGGGCGTCGGCGAAGGTGAGCTGGTGCGCCTCGCCCGCCTCGTCGCCCTCCCCGGGCGCCAGCGCGAGGCCCTCGACCGGCAGGTGGTCGAGGAATCGGGCGAGAAATCGAGCCCGGTCCTCCTCGGGCGAGGCGCGCGCGGCGGCGTAGGTGCGCCGGAGAGCGTCATCGCGGGCCTCGCCGTCGAGGAAGGGAATCAGGTGCAGCATGGCTTCGCAGCGGGCCTGGTCGCCCTCGATGGCCGCAGCGTCGCGCCGGGCGGCGTCCAGCGCCGCGCCGCACGCCGCCGCCCCCAGGACGGACGCGAGGCCGCCGAGCGCGACGCAGCGGGGGCCTGGATCCGGGTAGCGCGGCAGGCGCGCCAGCTCGCGCGACGCGGCCTCCGGCGGCAGGTCCCGGGCCAGCGCCGCCACGGTCACCGCCCTGGCCCGGTCGAACCGCATCGACTCGACGCAGGCGACCGCCTCCACGACGAGCGGGTCGGCCTGGTCCGCACCGGCGAGCGCCCGGGCAAGCCCCACCAGCAGCCGCGCCCGCTCGCCGGCGTCGCCGATCTCGCGGGCCAAGCCCAGGGCACGCCCGAGCGCCGTCCGGGGGAGATGCTCCGTCAGCGCGGCCAGGGCGTCCAGCCGTCGGTCGTCGTCCGGGATTTCGCGGGCCGCATCGAGCGCGGTCTCGAAGCGCGCGGCGTCGAGGAAGGGCGCGAGCAGGGCGAGGCCCTCGTGCAGCCGGTCGAGGCCGACGAGGGCCGCAAGGTCGCTGACGACTCGGCCCTGGGCGTCTGGGGGGAGGACGGGGGCGAGCGCGCCGAGCGCGTCGAGCCGCCAGACCGGGTCGCCGAGCCCCGCCACGAGACCGAGGGCCCGCTCTGCACCCCGCGCGTCGAGAGCCGGTGCCAGCCGGGCGATCCCCTCCGAGCGCTCCCACGCCCTGGGCAGGCGTGCGACGGCGTCGAGGGCCAGCTCGGCCAGGGCGGCGGAAGCGGGCCGGGCCGTCGCGAGCTCGACCAGCACCCCAGTGTCGTCGATCCCCCGGGCGACGTCCAGGACGGCCGCCTCCAGCGCGGCCCGCGCGTCCCCCTCGACATGCGGCAGAAGCGCGCCGAGCGTGCGTGCCCGCAGCGCCGGTCCGACGAGGGTTCGAGCCCGGAGGAGCTCATGGTCGAGCTCGGCGGCGGAAAGGAACGGTGCCGCGGCCATGAGGGCCAGCGACCATGCACGCCCGCCCGCGCGGCGGCAGTCGCTGAGTAACGCTGCCAGCCGCGCCGCCCTCTCGCCTTCGTGGAGCCGCCGTGCGAGCGCGATCCTCGCCTCCGCGTCCTCCTGGACCGACGGGTGCTCGGGGAGGGCGTCCAGGGTGCGCGCCGCAAGGCCCGCGTCGACGCGGTCGGCGAGGGCGCGCAACGCCCAGGCCCGCGGAAGCTCGCGCTCGATCCGGAGGGCCAGCTGGACCGCAGCCCCCAGGTGGGTGGCGTCGAGCGCGGGCGAGAGCAGCGCCAGGAGACGCCCGCGCTCCAGCGGGTCCACCACGCCCCCGATCGCCTCCAGGATCCGGTCTTCGCTCAAGCCCGCACGACCGTCCTGGACCCTCGCGCCGAGCAGGACCAGCTTGGCCTCGGGCTCGAACACAGCCCCCTCCTCCACCAGAGACACGGCGCGTCGGACCAGCGGCGCCGTGAGGTGGGGCGCCAGCGCGCCGAGCAGTCGCGTCTCGCCGGACCATGCGCGGCCATCGGACCCGTCGAGGTCCGGGTCTGACGAGAGCAGCGCCAGGCAGGCCCGGCGGACCGCCTCGTCCGGCAGCGCGGCGCCCACCGCCTCGACGAAGCCGCCCATCGGGTTGCCCGTCCAGAGCTGCCGACTGCAGATCAGCGCGAACGTGCGCCGCACCGAGGCCCCATCCATCAGCGGCAGCAGCCCGGCGAGCGCCCGGGCGACCGAAGGCGAAACGTCGTAGCCGATGACGGCGGCATCGAGCGCGCGCTCGACCAGGGGCGCCCGCTCGGCCTCCGCCACGAGGGGCGCGAGCCCCGCCAGCGTCGCAGCGCGCCCCTCCGGTCTCTGGTACTCCGCCCAGGCGAGCGCCTGCTTGACCGGCAGCAGGTCCTCTCGCACGCAGCGCACCAGGAGGGCCGGGGGGATGTTCGCCCCGCTGCTGGCGATCGAGCTGATGACGAGGCGGCAGCGCAGGCGCCGAGCCGTCGAGGGCTGCCCGGGCTCGCCACGCGCCGCGACCGCCGCGTCCGCGCGCGCCACGTCGCGGGCGAAGCCGCGGTAGCCGCCTTCCAGCGCCTCCCAGGCGCGCATCCAGGGCTCCTCGGTCAGCGCCATGAGGACCGCGGGCGGCGCTTCCTCGTCGTCCAGGTGCTGGCCGAGGTACTCCAGGGCGTAGGCCGGGACCTGCGCCGGCGGAAGGCGTCCGTCCTCGGCCATGCGGGCGAGCAGGGCCTTGCCCCAGTCGACGAAGGCCGCGCGCGCGCGGCGTACGAAGGCCGCGTCGAAATGCTCCTCCCGCAGGAACTCGCCGAGGCGCGGGTGGCTCAGCACGAAGCCGGTGTCGCCGCCATCGGGTGCGCGGCGGCCTGTCCCGATGACGAACCTCCGCAGCGGGTGGAGCGCCTCCTGCGTGCGCACCGTGGCGGGGATGGGATGGAGGCGGCCGGCGATCTCGTTCAGCTCCTCGGCCATCACGGGGCCGTGGGCGCAGGCGAGGACGACGAGGTAGGCGGAGAGCGCGGCCTCGTCGACCTCGGCCCCCTCCCGGCGCTCCGAGCGCCACAGCTCGCGCTGCCGGTCGAGCCAGTCCGCGAAGTACCCGGCCAGGCCGGGCCTGATGCCGCGCAGGTCCTCGACGGTGACGGCGCGCCCCTCCGCGACCTGCTCCTGCAGATCCTCGACGAGCAGCTTCAGCAGCAGCGGTTCGCCGCCGGTCAACGCGTGGACGGCGGCGGCGAACCCTGGCGAGAGGGCCGCCGGGGCGCCGCCGGGCGCCACCCCGGCCAGGAGGTCGGCGACACCCTGACGGGGCAACGGCGGAAGCTCCCGCGTCTCGGCCCGCACGGCGCCGCGCCATCCGAGCCGGTCGGCCCAGCCCTTCGCGTCGCGGTCGCCCACCTGCAGTCGCGCCGAGACGACGAGGCGCAGGGTCCGGCCGGCGCCGCGCGGGAACCAGCTCGCGCTGAACCGGTCGCCGAGCGACTCGTCCAGGCCGTCGACCACCAGCAGAATCCGCTGCTCCCGTTCGATGGCATGCTCCAGCAGCAGGCGGCACTGGTCCTCGTAATGGGAGGCGGGGTCGCCGCCGGGCGGCGGGAGGTCGTCGCCGGTGATCTCGGCGACACGCGCGGCGATCGCCTCGAAGAACACCTCCGGGCGGTTGGTACGGAAGCGGATGCTGATCGGGACGAAGACGAGATCCCAGCGTTCGTCCCCGTCGCCCCCCCGTGCGCCCCGCAGGCGCTCGATCCAGTGCACCAGCAGCGCGCTCTTCCCGCGGCCCGCAGGCGCGGTCAGCAGGAAGCGCGGCGGGGCGCCGGGGTCGGCGAGCCAGCGGTCGAGGCGTTCGAATTCCTCGTCGCGCCCGCCGAACACGACCCCGCGCGGGTCCTCCGCCACGAGGTATTCGTCGAGGAAGGCCTGGATCTTCCCGGCGAAGCGGGACGCCGCGGCGGCGCCGGCGAACCGGACGACGACGTCGCGCCCGGCCTGCACGTGGTCGAGGACGACGGGCCCCGTGCCGAGGCCGGCCGCCCCTAGCCGTTTTTTGGCGGGATCGCGCTCCGCACGCCGCTGACCTCGACGTCGCCGCCCGACGCCTCGATCCCGCGGACGCGCACGCCGCCACCGGACGATTCGAGGTTGCGGACGATGACGCCGCGGGCGGACCGGATCTCGCCAATGTCGATGCCCCAGGACGCCAGCCGCTCCGCGCTCTCGCGCTCCAGCGCCTCGCCGAGCCGCGCGGCCGATTCCTGGACGGCGGGCTCCGCCGCGAGCCCCTTCCGGGCCACCTCCTTGCGGGCGGCGGCCTGGTAGTCTGGGTCCCTGGGATCCTCCTCGATCGTCGCCAGGCTCGCGAGCCTGCCGGCGATCGCCTTCTTGAGCCCCGCGTAGAGGCTGTTCACGGCGTCGCTGGCCACGCCGGTCGCCGCGGCCGCCGCGCCGGCGGCCAGGGCGGTGACGAGGCCATTCACGGGGTCCATGCCACACCTCCTGCTTGCCGCTGCGATGGAGAGGCGCGGACGAGAAGCGGCCTGTCCGCCGGCAGCCTTCGGTGTGTTACCGGCCAGGCTGGACCCAGTGGAGCACGTCGCGCAAGATCTTGAACAGGGGAAGATGGCGCGTGGCCGCCACGGCACCTGCCGCTTCGCGACCTGACCCGAGAGCACCACCGCGGCGAGGTCGAGGGTCGCCGTCGGCGAGAAGCTGCGCGCCGGTGGCCACTCTCCACCGCAGCGTGGCGGCGAGGCCAGCACGTCGACGACGACTT
>CAZMCV010000040.1:0-27443 GCA_964564645.1 uncultured Acetobacteraceae bacterium | reverse complement strand
AGGAGATCGGCCCGATCGCCTCGCCGGATGCGATCCAGTGGGCGCCGGGCCTGCCGAAGACGCGGTCCGGCAAGATCATGCGCCGCATCCTGCGCAAGATCGCCGCGAACGAGACGGACAGCCTGGGCGACACCTCGACTCTGGCCGACCCCGGCGTGGTGCAGGAGCTGGTGGCGAACCGGGTCGGCTGATCGCGCTGGAGGAGGGGGCGCGGCCCGCCGCGACGGCCCGTGCCCTGCCCGCCGGCCCAGGGGGCTTCGGGACCAGGGCGAAGCTCCTGACGATTCTGGTGGAACGGGGCGTCGCGGCGGCCCCCCCCCCTCCACCCCGGCCGAGGACGTCCTGCAACGGACCGGAGGCCGTGATCCAGCCCCATGGATCACGGCCGCGCCTGTCTTCGCGCCGTTGATCCACCCCCCCCTTCGCCAGGTCCCGGGCCAGCGCGGGCCGGGTCCGCCATCTGAACGATCGTCCATGCGGGCCTTGCGCCCCCATCGGCGGCCCGGATCCGACGCGCCGCCGGAGTGTTGATCGCGGTCGAGCGCCCCGGCCCTTGTCGGACGCCAACCCGACACGATGTCACGCGCGCGTTGCGGTGGCCGCGTCCTCCGGCGCCCCTTTGGCTGGTGCGCGCCGGGCCGCCTCCGCGGATCGCCCATGCCTGCGGATTTTCGTCTGTGCGGCGCTTGCAAAATCCGTGTCCGAATACACTCTAAAGCTAAATTTTCTGTAACCTAATCTGGATCGGCAGAGGCCGATCCATCGAGCGAGGGAGAGTGACCGTGCTGGACGAGGCGAGACCCATCGGAGTCGAGCCGGAGCCGGAAAGAGGCCTTGGCGGGCCAGGGACCGCCAACCGCCTTCTGGCCGCCCTGCCCGCGAGCGTGCGCGAGGCGTTCATGCCGTCCGTGCGGGTCCTCGCCCACGCGCCGGGTAGCACGCTGTTCGACCCGGAGGACCGGGCGGACACTCTGGTCTTCCCGGCCGAGGGGACGGTGCTGTCGCTCCTCGTCGCGATGCCGGACGCGAAGCCCGTCGAGACCCTGACCGTCGGGTCGGAGGGCGCCGTCGGAGCGATCTTCGGTCCTGTGCCGGTGCCGGCCATGGTCCAGGCCAATGTGCTGGTCGGCGGGCGGGCCTTGCATCTGCCGGCCCAGCCCTTCTGGGCCGCGGTCGCCGCCTCCCCCGAAGCCCAGGCGCTGATGGCCCGGCACGCGGGTGCCGTGCTCGGCAATCTGCACCAGGCCATCGCCTGCGCGGCGCTGCATCCGGTCGAGGCGCGGGCCAGCCGCTGGATCCTGACGCTGCACGACCGCATCGACATGCGCGCGGCGGTGCCGATGACCCAGGAGATCCTGGCGGATCGGCTGGGGGTCCGGCGCACCACGATCACCCGCGTCGTGGCGCAGCTGGAGGCCAAGGGGGCGATCCAGCACAGGCGGGGACGGGTCCATGTGCTCGACCGCGCCGCGCTGGAGGCGACGGCCTGTCCCTGCTTCGCCGCGCAGCGCCGCCGGCTGGCGGCCCTGCATCCGGAGGCGGGAACGGCATCGCCGCCGCGCCAGGCCGCGCTTCGCGAGGCTTGAGGGGCCAGCGAACAAGCCATGAATCGGCGCCCGGTCCTCGAAGCCGGGAAGGCCCGCGATTCAGCAGCTTGGCCCGAGTCGCGCGAACGAATCGCTGACACCCGGGGCGCCGGATCCGCCACAATCCCTTGTGGCGGCGGGTCGCCGGAAGGCACCAGGCCGTTCCCGCTTTGACCGCGTGATCCGGGGCGGGGCCGGGCGGCGGAACCCGGCCGAATCGCGGCCTGCGCCGCGCCGGCGGGCCCCCACTCGGAGCGTCTGGAGACATCGGACTTGCGAAAGAACGCCCGTTGGAATCCTCGCAGGATATCCACCGGCATCGAGGCTGGCGGGCATTCCTTCACAAACTCTCAGCCCGTCGTCGCGCCGTCCCGCAGGCCCTCCTCGACCAACGCGCGCAGTCGCGCCGGCGAAGGCAGCACGATCGCCTTCGAGGAGCGATCGACGACGCCGAGGCGTTCGAGGTCGTTCAGCTCGCGCGACACCGCCTCGCGCCGCGCGCCGATCCGTGCGGCGAGCTCGTGCTGCGGTGGCGGCGGGCTGACCACGCGCGCCACATCCTCCCCCACCCCGACCGCGCCCGGCCGCGGCCGCGAGAGGCGCAGCAGCTCCGCGCAGAGCCGCTGGCGCACCGACAGCGCCTCGCGCTCCAGCGCCCGCTCCGTCTGCAACCGCAGCTTGCCGGCCAGCCGGCGCAGCAGCCGCTCGCACACGGCGGGCGAGGCGTAGACGATTGCCAGGAAATCCGCCGCCGGCAGGGCGCAGAGCCGGGAACGCACGGTCGCGGTGACGTTCGCGGTGCGCGGCGCGCCGTCGATCGCGGCGATCTCGCCGACGATGTCCCCCGCGCCGACCTCGTTGAGCAGGACCTCGCGGCCGCCCGCGCTGCGCACGGCGATTCGCACGGCCCCCGAGGCGATCAGGAACACCTCGGAGGTCGGGTCGTCGAAATCGACCACCACCTCGCCGGGCTTGTAGGTTCGCCAGCTGGCCCGGTGGCGGTGCTGCGCGAGCAGCGCCGGATCGGCCCCGGCGAAGAAAGGCAGATCCTCGAGCCGGTCGGCCATGGGGGCGGCGGCGGATGACAGGCTCACGGCAGGGCCTCCTCGCGGCAACGGGGCGGGCGGTGGCGGGAAGGCGGACCCGTCGCGCCAGGCCTTGCCGCCGTCGCGCGCCTTGCCGCGGGCGGCGCGCCCCTGCCGGCCTCCGCCCTTCGGCATCGTCCGTCGGAGCCGCGTCCCCGCGCCGCCAAGGCTGCACGGAGCGGCGAAGGCACGCCTGCGGGACAGCCTGGAGCCGGGCGGCGAGGCCGCCGCATCCGACTCCCGCCGTCGCGCCGGATCCGACCTTCGGCGCCAAGGTTGTCCCGCGACGCGGCTGCCGTCCAGAGCATGCCGATGCGATCCGTTGCCCGATCCGCCTCGGGAACGGGCGCGGGCATCGCGCGCATTCCTTCGGCCCGGCCGAGCAGGTCGCCTTCGCGACGCGCCACCGTGACGCCCCCGTCCCTTGGTGGGGAACCGCGCCGCCGGCATCTGTTTCGGGCTTGACGCGCCACTGGTCGCAAGGTGGAGTCCGGGCGTCTGCCGATACGCGGCAAGCGTCCTTCCGCCCGCAAGCCGGTCGGAAGGCTCTCGACGGGCGGGACGCCTCGGCACGCATCGTGGCGCCCGCAAGAAGAACGAAGCACACGGGGAGGAACACATGGACTGGACGCGCAGAGCGATCGTCGGCGCCGTTGGCGCCGCGGCCCTGTCGAGGACCGCGGCCGCGCAGACGCCGCCGCCCGTCAAGATCGGCATCCTCGTGGCGCTCGAGGGCGCCTTCGCCGCTGGCGGCGCCGATGGCGTGCGCAATGTCGAGCTCGCGCTGCGGCAGGTGCGCCAGACGGCGGGCGGGCGGAAGATCGAGACCGTCGTCGCCCCGACCGACACCCGGCCCGACACGGCGGTGCGCCAGGCGCGCAAGCTGATCGAGCAGGACCAGGTCGACATCATCGTCGGACCCCTGTCGGGCTCCGAGGGCATCGCGATGCGGGACTACGCCAAGACGATCCCGACGCGGACCGTGATCAACGGCATCTCGGGCGCGCTGGAGACGACCTGGGTCGATCCCGCGCCGAATTTCTTCCGCTTCAACCTCGACGGCGCGCAGTGGGGCCAGGGCCTCGGCAGCTATGTCGTGCGCACCAAGGGCTGGCGGCGGGTCGCCTCGGTCTCGGCCGACTATTCCTTCGGCTACACCAATTTCCTCGGCTTCGCCGTCGATTTCTGCCGCGCCGGCGGCACCATCGTCGAGCGCTTCTGGGTGCCGCTCGGCGCCACGGATTTCGGCGGGGTGATCGCGCAGCTGCCCGACAATGTGGACGCCATCTATCTCGGCCTCGGCGGCACGGACGCGATCAACTTCCTGAACCAGTGGCAGCAGGCCGGCGGCGACAAGCGCCTCATCGGCGGCACCATCATGGCCGACCAGACGGTGCTCACCGCCCGCGGCCGCGCCAAGGACGCGCTGGTCGGCACGCCGACCTCGGGGCCGCTCGCCCAGGACAATCCCGACCCGGCCTGGCAGGCCTATGTGAAGACCTACCAGGAGGCCTTCCCCGCCAGCGAGCGCTTCCCGACCCCCTCCCTGTTCGGCACCGGCTACTACATCGCCACCCAGGCCGCGATCGCCGGGCTGAACGCGGTGGGCGGCGACCTCGGCGACGGCCAGCAGAAATTCCGCGCCGCGCTTTCGGCGCTGCGCCTCGAGACCCCGCTCGGCACCGTCACGCTGAATGAGAACCGGCAGGCGACGGGCTCGGTCTTCGTCAACGAGGTGGCCGAGGGCCCGGGCGGGACCCTGGTGAACCGGATGGTGGCCAGGACCGATGGCGTCACCCAGACGCTCGGCATGACGACGGAGCAGTTCCGCGCCATGGGCCTGCCCTCTCGCACCACGCCGAGCAATTGCGCCGCCCTCGCCGGCCGCTGAGCCAATCGGGGCGGGCCCGGGCCGTGGCCGAGGATCGGGGTTCGCCGGCGCATCCCCGCCGGCGGCTTCGATCGCCCGCCCCTGGCACCGGCGCCCTGTCGCCGATCGCGCCACCATGACCGAGTTCGCGCGTCGCCATCCCATCTGGGCGCTGGTCATCCTGGTCCTGGCGGCAGCCTTCCTCTGGCTGGTGCTGGCGCCGTGGAGTCCCGGGCTCGAGGAGACTCTGGGGCGCAAGCGCGTGTTCCTGAACGCGATCTTCGGCGGGCTGACGCTCGGCGCGCTGTATTTCCTCGTCGCCTCGGGCTTCACGCTCATCTTCGGGCTGATGCGCAACGTCAATCTCGCGCATGGCTCGCTCTACCTGCTCGGCGGGTATCTCGGCTACGCGATCTCGACCGCCACCGGGCTCTGGGTCGTCGCCGTCCCGGCGGTGTTCGTCCTGGTCGCGCTGCTCGGCCTCCTGCTGCAGCACCAGGTGTTCCGGCGCATGGAAGGCGAGGAGCTGCGCCAGACCATGGTGACCATCGGCCTGTCGGTGGTGCTCGCCGATCTGATGCTGTGGATCTGGGGCGGGCAGTCCTACACCATCCAGTCGCCCGACTGGCTGTCGGGACCGGTGACCCTGCCGATCATCGCCGGCATCGGCCGCAATGGAGAGCCGATCTATCTCCGCTTCCCGCAGGTGCGCATCGCCATCCTGGTCATGGCGATCGTCGTCGGCGTCGCGATGTGGCTGGTGCTGTCCCGCACGCGGCTCGGCATGCTGATCCGCGCCGGCGTCGACGACCGCGAGATGCTCGGCGCCTCCGGGGTCCGGATCAACATCGTGTTCCTCGCCGTCTTCGGCTTCGGCGCGGGGCTGGCGGGCATCGCGGGCCTGGTGGGCGGCACCTTCCAGTCGCTGTCGCCGGGGGAGGACACGCGCTTCCTGCTGGCGAGCCTCGTCGTCGTCATCGTCGGCGGGATGGGCTCGATCCCCGGCGCGGCCCTCGGCGCCCTGATCATCGGCCTCGTCGAGCAGATCGGCCTCGTCTACGCGCCGACCTATTCGGTGGTGTTCACCTTCCTGATCATGGCGGTGGTGCTGGCCTTCCGGCCGCAGGGCCTGCTCGGGGCCGGGCGTTGAGGGGCCGCGCGACATGGCGCTGACCGATCGGGTCGGCGTGGCGGCGGCGCAGCCCGGCCTCGAGCTCGGCCTGCTGTCCCGCGTGCCCGGCGCCTGGTGGGCGACCGGCCTGGTCCTGCTGATCATGCCGCTGATCGCCGGCAAGTTCTGGATATTCCAGGTCTTCGGCTGGTCCTTCTGCCTCGGGATCATCGCGCTCTCGCTGATGTTCCTCGCCGGCTATGGCGGCATCGTCAGCCTCATCCAGATGACGGTCGCGGTGCTCGCGGGATACATGGTGGCGATCCTGGGGACGTCGGGCGTCGAGCAGATCAGCCTCGGCCTGTCCTGGTGGCTCACCCTGCCGCTGGCCATCCTCATCGCCACGGCCTTCGCGACCCTCGTCGGCGCGCTGGCGGTGCGCACCGAGGGCATCTACACGATCATGATCACCCTGGCGATCGCCAGCGCCTTCTTCTACTTCACCCGCCAGAATTACGGCCTCTTCAACGGCTACAGCGGCTTCAACCTGGTGGTGCCGCCCCGCCTGTTCGGGATCGACTGGCGGCAGCCGACGGCCTTCTACTACCTCTCGCTCGGCGGCGCGGCGTTCTGCTACGGGGCGGTCGTCTACGTGTCCCGCTCGCCCTTCGGCCTCGCCCTGCAGGGGGTCCGCGACAATCCGCGGCGCATGGCCTCGCTCGGCTTCAACGTGACCGCGCACCGCATCGCCGCCTATGCCTTCGCCGGCGTCATCGCGGCGATCGGCGGCATCCTGCTGGTCTGGCAGACCGCCCAGGTCGCACCCTATTCGGGCGGCATCCCGGCGGTCATCGACATCCTCATCATCGCGGTCGTGGGCGGGGTCCGCCGGCCGATCGGCGCCTTCCTCGGCGCCCTGATCTTCGTCCTGCTCTCGACCTTCAGCCCCGATGTCCTCTCCGCCTTCGGCCTCTCGAACGAGCGCTTCAAGCTGCTCATCGGCCTCGGCTTCCTCGCCGTGGTCTTCTTCTCGCCCGATGGCGCGCTCGGCCTCTGGGAACGCTGGCACGCGCGGCGGCGCAATCCGGTCGATCCGCTGACCGGACGCGCCGCGCCGGGAGAGGGGCCATGACCCCCGCTCCGCCCGCCCGCGCGCCCGACCCCGCGGGATCGGCCACCACCGGCAGCGCGCTCGAGCTCCGGGGCGTCACCAAGCTGTTCGGGGCGCTTGCCGCGATCTCCGACGTGACCATGACCGTCGCGCCGGGCGAGCGCCGGGCGGTGCTCGGCTCGAACGGCGCCGGCAAGACCACGCTGTTCAACTGCGTGACCGGCGACTTCCTGCCGAGCTCGGGCGCCATCCGGCTGTTCGGCGAGGACGTGACGCGGTTTCCGGCGCATGAGCGCATCCGCCGCGGCCTGCGGCGCACCTACCAGATCTCGCTGCTGTTCGGCGGGCTGAGCGTCGCCGACAATGTCTACCTCGCCTGCCGCGGGGTCAGCCGCAACCGCTTCTCCCTGCTGCGCCCCCGGCGGGGCGATCCGCTCCTGGCGCGCGCGGAGGAGCTGATCGAGGCGGTGCACATGACGGCGGCGCGCGGCCGGCTGGTCCGCGAGCTCAGCTACGGCCAGCAACGGCAGCTCGAGATCGCGCTGGCGCTCGCCGGGGCGCCGCGGCTCATCCTGTTCGACGAGCCGGCCGCGGGGCTCTCGCCGACCGAACGCGCCGAGCTCGTCGCGATCCTCGCCAACCTGCCGTCGCATATCGGCTTCATCATCATCGAGCACGACATGGACGTGGCGCTGCGCGTGGCGACGCGCGTGACGATGCTGCACAATGGCCGGGTGTTCAAGGAAGGCACGCCGGCCGAGATCGAGGAGGATCCGGAGGTCCAGGAGCTCTATCTCGGCGACGGGACAAGCGGCCATGGCTGAGCGCGCCGGCCCCGCCGCCCTCGAGGTGCGCGGCCTCAACGTCCTCTATGGCGCCAGCCATGCGCTGCAGGGCGTGGATCTGCGCCTCGGCAGCGGCGTGCTGTCGGTGGTCGGCCGCAACGGCATGGGCAAGACCACGCTGTGCAAGGCGATCATGGGCCTCGTCCCGGTCGGCTCGGGCTCGATCAGCGTCAGGGGCCGCTCGCTGCTCGGGATGGCGCCGGCCGAGATCGCGCGGCTTGGCGTGGGTTACGTGCCGCAGGGACGGCGGCTGTGGCGCTCGCTGACCGTCGACGAGCATCTGCGCCTGGTGGCGCGCAAGGGCGGCGCCTGGTCGATCGAGCGCATCTACGCGACCTTCCCGCGGCTGGCCGAGCGGCGCGGCAATGGCGGCGCCCAGCTCTCGGGCGGCGAGCAGCAGATGCTGGCGATCAGCCGGGCGCTGCTGATGAACCCGACGCTCCTCGTGATGGACGAGCCGACCGAGGGCCTCGCCCCGGTGATCGTCGCGCAGGTCGAGGAGATGCTGCTGCGCCTGGCGGAAGAGGGCGACATCGACGTCCTGGTCATCGAGCAGAACATCGGCGTCGCCTGCGCCATCGCCGACACGGTCGCGATCATGGTGAATGGCAGGATCAACCGCACGGCGCCCGCGCGCGAGCTGGCCGCCGACCGCGACCTGCAGCAGCGCCTGCTCGGCGTCGGGCGGCACGCCCATGACGACACGCCCGTCCCGGCCGCCACGCCGGGCGCCGCCGCCGCCGACCCGGCGCCGGGCGGCGGGCCGATCCGGATCTACATGGCGAACCCGCAGCCGCCGACCCGCTGGTCGAAGCCCGTGCCGGTCGCCACGATCGAGCGCAACGCCCGGCTGCTGACCGCCCAGCCCGCCGCGGCGCCGGCGGCGCAGGCGGAGATCCGGCCGCTGGCGGCGCCGGGCACGGAGGTGGTGCTCGTCGCCGGAACGCTCGACACCAAGGGCGACGAGCTGCGCTACATGCGCGATCTCATCCGCGCGGCGGGCCTGCCGGTCCGCCTGGTCGACCTCTCGACCACCGGCGGTCATTCCGGCGCGGAGGTGCCGGCACACCAGGTCGCGGCCTTCCATCCGCGCGGGGCGGCGGGCGTCTTCACCGGCGACCGCGGCGCCGCGGTCGCCGGCATGACGGAGGCCTTCGCGCGCTGGCTCGGGCGGCAGGGCGGGATCGCCGGCATCCTCTCGGCCGGCGGCTCGGGCGGCACCGCGCTGGTCGCGCCGGCGATGCGCGCGCTGCCGATCGGCATCCCGAAGCTGATCGTCTCGACGGTCGCGAGCGGCGACGTGCGCCAGTATGTCGGGACCGCCGACATCACGATGATGCATTCGGTCGCCGATGTGCAGGGGCTGAACGCGATCACCGAGGAGGTGCTCGGCAACGCCGCGCACGCCATGATCGGCATGGTGCAGGCACGCCGCGCCGCGCGTCGCGGCGCGACCGGCCGGCCGATGGCGCTGATCTCGATGTTCGGCGTCACGACGCCCTGCGTGCGGCAGATCACGGGCGCGCTGGGGGAGGAGTGGGACTGCCTCGTCTTCCACGCGACCGGCACGGGCGGCCAGGCGATGGAGCGGCTGATCGACGACCGTCGCGCGACGGGGGTGATCGACATCACCACCACCGAGGTCGCCGACATGATGATGGGCGGCGTCTTCGCCTGCACCGAGGACCGGTTCGGCGCGGCGATCCGCACCCGCATCCCCTATCTCGGCTCGGTCGGCGCCCTCGACATGGTCAATTTCGGCCCGCCCGAGACGGTCCCGCAGCGCTACCGCGGCCGAGTCCTCTACCCGCACAACCCGCAGGTGACGCTGATGCGCACCACGCCGGAGGAATGCGCCCATATGGGACACTGGATCGCCGGCCGGCTGAACGCGATGGAGGGGCCGGTGCGCTTCTTCCTGCCGGAAGGCGGCGTCTCGGCGCTCGATGCGCCCGGCGCGGCCTTCTTCGATCCGGAGGCGAGGACCGCGCTGTTCCGCGCCATCGAGGCGACGTTGCGGCCGGGCCCGAACCGGCGCCTGATCCGGCTGCCGCACCACATCAACGACCCGGCCTTCGCCGCGGCGGTCGTCGAGGAGTTCCGGCGGCTCCACGGCACCCGGCGAGGCCCGCGCATGAGGGAGAACCGGCCGTGAGCGTCGCGCGAGAGAGCCGCGGGGAGATCATGGGCCGCCTGCGCGCGATGATCGCGCGCGGCGAGCCCATCGTCGGGGGCGGCGCCGGCACCGGCCTGTCGGCGAAATGCGAGGAGGCCGGCGGGATCGACCTCATCGTGATCTACAACTCCGGCCGCTACCGCATGGCCGGGCGCGGCAGCCTCGCCGGGCTGATGCCCTATGGCGACGCCAATGCCATCGTCATGGAGATGGCCGGAGAGGTGCTGCCGGTGGTGAGGCACACGCCGGTGCTGGCCGGGGTCTGCGCCACCGATCCCTTCCGCCGGATGGACGTCTTCCTCGACGAGGTGAAGCGGATCGGCTTTGCCGGCGTGCAGAATTTCCCGACCGTCGGGCTGATCGACGGCATCTTCCGCCGCAACCTCGAGGAGACGGGCATGTCCTTCGCGCTCGAGGTGGGGATGATCGCGACCGCCCGCGCCAAGGACCTGCTGACCACGCCCTACGCCTTCACCGAGGGCGATGCCGCTTCCATGGCCGGCGCGGGCGCGGACATCATCGTCGTGCATCTCGGCCTGACCACGGGCGGCAGCATCGGCGCCGAGACGGCGCTGCGGCTGGAGGACTGCCCGGCCGTGGTCGACCGGCTCGCCGCGGCGGCGCTCTCGGTCAAGCCCGACGCGGTCATCCTCGTGCATGGCGGGCCGGTCGCCACGCCGGCGGATGCCGAGTTCGTCCTGAAGAAGGCCGCCATCTGCCACGGCTTCTACGGCGCCTCCTCGATGGAGCGCCTGCCGGCGGAGATCGCGCTGACCGAGCAGACCCGCGCGTTCAAGCGCATCACGGGCCGCTGAGCCGCAGGGGGCACCAGCATGAACGGGCAACTCATCGGGCAGCTGATCGTCTGGCTGATCGTCGCGGTCGTCGCCATCGCGATCGTCTACTGGGTCATGCAGCGGCTCTACCGGCGCTCCACCAAGGAGATCGCCTTCGTGCGCACCGGCCTGCTCGGCGAGAAGGTGGTGATCGACGGCGGCGCCTTCGTCTGGCCGATCGTGCACGACATCACCCCGGTGAACATGAACGTGCTGCCCCTCAAGATCAGCCGCGCCAAGACGGAGGCGGTGATCACCCGGGACCGCATGCGGGTCGATCTCGATGCCGAGTTCTACGTGCGGGTGCGGCCGGACCGCCAGGCGGTCTCCATGGCCGCCTCGACGCTCGGCCGCCGCACGCTGGAGCCGGAGCGGCTGCACGCCCTGCTGTCCGGCAAGTTCGAAAGCGCGCTCCGCGCCATCGCCGCCGAGATGGACATGGCCGGCATGCACGAGAAGCGCGCCGACTACGTCGCCCGCGTGAAGGAGAGCGCGCAGCTCGACCTCGACAAGAACGGGCTCGAGATCGAGAGCGTCGCCATCCTCGACATCGACCAGACCAGCCTCGAATTCTTCAACCCCTCCAACCGCTTCGACGCCGAGGGCCTGACCGCCCTGATCCGGAACATCGAGGAGAAGCGCAAGGAGCGCAACGACATCGAGCAGGACTCGATGATCCGGATCCGCGCCCGCAACCTCGAGGCCGAGAAGCAGGCGCTCGACATCGAGCGCGAGGGCGAGAGCGCCCGGCTCGACCAGGAGCGCGAGATCGAGTTCCGCCGCGCCCAGCAGCGCGCGGAGCTGGCGCGTGAGCGCGCGAACCGCGACGCCGAGGGCGAGGCCGCGCAGATCACCGCCCGCGAGGCCATCGAGAAGGCGCGCATCGCCAATGAGCGCATCATCGCCGAGGCACGGATCGCCGCCGAGCGCGAGGTGCGCGGGCGCGAGATCGCGCGCCAGAAGGCGGTCGAGGCCGAGGAGATCGCCGCGCGCGAGGAGACCGAGACGGCGCGGATCCTGCAGGAGCGCGCGGTGCGCGAGGCGCGCATCGCCAACGAGCAGGAGACCCAGGCCCGCGAGATCGAGAAGCAGCGCCGGCTGCAGGAGGCCGAGATCGCCGCGCGCGAGGCGACCGAGCGCGCCCGCATCGCCCAGGAGCGGGCCGTCGAGGAGGCGCGGATCGCCAAGGAGCGCGAGACCCAGGCGCTCGAGATCGAGCGCCAGCGCGCCACCGAGCAGGCCGACATCGCCGCCCGCGAGGAGACCGAGAAGCGGCGGATGGCGCAGACCCTGCTGCTGAACCAGACCCGCATCGCCGGCGAGGAGAAGGTGCGCAAGCAGGAGATCGAGCGGCAGAAGGCCCTCGACGAGCTGGAGATCGGCGCCCGCGAGGCGGTCGAGCGCGCGCGGATCGCCCAGGCGGCCGAGGTCAACCAGGTGCGGATCGCCGAGGATCGCCGCATCCGCGAGCTCGAGATCGAGCGCCAGGTCGCGGTGGAGGCGGCGGAGATCGCGGCAGGCGAGACGACCGAGGCCGCCCGGATCGCCCGCGAGCGGACCTTGGCCGGCGAGAGGATCGCCGCCGAGGAGGCCACGCGGTCCCGCGAGATCCGGCGCGAGAGGGAGGTGGAGAGCGCGGAGATCGCGCGCCGCGAGGATGTCGAGAAGGCGCGCATCGCCACCGAGCTCGCCCTGGAACAGGAGCGCATTGCCAGCCAGCGGGTGCGCGAGGTCACCGAGATCGAGCGGAAGCGCCTGGTCGAGGTGGCAGAGCAGGCACGCATCGTCGCGCTCGCCGAGGAGCGGGCGCGGGCGGCGCAGGCCGATGCCGGGGTGCGCCAGGCCCAGATCGCCGCCCAGCGCGACGTCGAATCGGCCGAGGTCCAGCGCGAGCAGGCGGTGGAGGCGGCGCGCCTGGAACGCCGCCGGGCGCTGGAGCAGCTGGAGATCGCGCGCGTGCAGAACCTGCGCGAGGCGGAGATCGTCAGCCGCGAGGATATCGAGCGGGCACGCATCGCCTCCGAGCGCCAGCTCGACGAGATCCGCATCGATCACGAGACCATCCGGCGCAAGCTGGAGGTCGAGCGCGAAAGGACCGTCGAGGCCGCCCAGATGGACAAGGCCGTCTCCCTCTACCGGAAGTCGCTCGAGGAATCCGCCGCGCGCGCCGAGGCCGATGCGGCTCGCGCGCTTGCCGCCGCCGCGGAGGAGAAGGTCCGCACCGTCCGCGAGACCGAGGCGGCGAACCGGCAGAAATCGGTCGACATCCTGATCGCCGAGAAGGCCGCGGCGCAGGCGCGGCTCGCCGCCGAGGCGGACAAGGTGCGCGCGACCGTGGAGGCGGAGGCGCAGAAGCTGCTCAACGAGGCGGAGAACATCCTCACCGACGAGGCGCGCCATTCGCTGTTCCGCCGCAAGCTGCTCGAGCATGTCGAGGGCATCGTCGCGGCCAGCGTCAAGCCACTGGAGAAGATCCAGGACATCCGCATCGTGCAGCTCGACGGCGGCATGGGCGGCGGCGGGACCCGCGAAGGCTCGCCGACCGACGAGGTGATCAACTCGGCGCTGCGCTACCGCGTGCAGGCGCCGCTGATCGACAATTTGCTCAGCGACATCGGCATCGAGGGCGGCAGCCTCGCCCGGCAGGGCGGGCTGATCCGCGAGGCCTCCGACATGCAGCGCATCGCCGACGCCGCGCGCAAGGCACCCAAGGGCGGGGAACGCTGATGCCGCGGGTCTATGTCAGCACCGTGATCGACGCGCCGGTGGCCCGGGTCTGGGAGAGGGTGCGCGACTTCAACGCGTTGCCGCGCTGGTTGCCGGCCGTGCGCGAGAGCCGGATCGAGAATGGCGAGCCCTCGGACCGGGTCGGCTGCGTGCGCGACTTCCGCCTGCAGAACGGCGACCGGCTGCGCGAGCAATTGCTGGCGTTGTCGGACTACGACTATTTCTGCACCTACTCGATCCTCGAGAGCCCGATGCCCCTGACGAACTACGTCGCGACGCTGCGGCTGACGCCGGTCACCGACGGGGACCGCGTCTTCGCCGAGTGGAGCGCCGAGTTCGACTGCGCGCCGGAGGTTGCCGACGACCTCATGACCAGCATCGGGCAGGACGTCTTCCTGGCCGGATTCCAGGCGCTGAAGCGCCAGATGGCGTCCTGACCATGCCGCAGGTCGTCAGGAGCACCGTGATCGACGCGCCGGTGGAGGCGGTGTGGGGCGTGCTGCGCGACTTCAACGGGCACGACCAATGGCATCCGCCCGTGGCGGAGAGCCATGTCGAGCGCGGATGGCCGTCCGATCGCGTGGGCTGCGTGCGCCGCTTCCGGTTGCGCGACGGATCGGAATTGCGCGAGCGCCTGCTGACGCTGTCCGACGCGGATCTCGCCTACAGCTATTGCCTGCTCGACACGCCGATCCCCCTGTTCAATTACGTCTCGCATGTGCGCCTGGCGCCGGTGACCGATGGCGACCGCACCTTCTGGCGATGGGAGAGCCGGTTCGACACGCCGGCCGGCCGAGAGGCGGAGCTTGCCCGGATGGTCGGCGAGGACATCTACCAGGGCGGGTTCGACGCGATCCGCGCCCATCTGGCGAGGCGGGCCGCGTGATGGCCGTGCGGGTGGAGAGCCATCCGACGATCGGGGAGGCGCAGCGGGCGCTGGGATCGGACGGGACCTATCTCGGCGGCGGCACGCTGGTCATGCGCGAGGTGAATGCCGGCACCATCGCGGGGCGCCTCCTGCGCACGGAGGACCCGGCGCTGCGACGGATCACGCCATCCGCGGACGGCTTCGTGATCGGCGCCGGCGTGACCATGGCGATGATCCTCGCCGAGCGGGAGTTGGCGCCCCTGCACGAGGTGGTGCGCCTGGTCGGCGGCCCCCAGCTGCGGGTCATGGCCACGGTCGGCGGAAATCTCTTCGCGGCGCACCCCTATGGCGACCTGACGACCGCGCTGCTCGCGCTCGGCGCCCGCATCGTCACCGCAGGCGGCATGCAACGGCCGATCGAGGAGTTCCTGCGGGACCGGGCGCGGGCGGGCCTCGTCGCTGCGGTCCAGGTTCCGCGGCCACGGGAGCCGCGCGCCTTCGGCTTCCTCAAGGTGAGCCGGGTGAGGCCGAAGGGCGTTTCGGTGCTGTCGATCGCGGCGCACCTGCCGCGCGAGGGCGGGCGCCTGCGCGGCGTGCGCGTGGCTTTCGGCGCCATGGGGCCGACTCCCTTGCGCGCACCGTCAGTCGAGCGGATCCTCGAAGGCGCCCTGCCCGAGGCCGGCGTGATCGCACGCGCCGCCGCGGCCGCGGCCGAGGGGCTCGATCCGCCGACCGACGCCCTCGCCTCGGCATGGTATCGGCGCGAGGTGGCGGGCGTGCATCTCCGGCGGCTCCTGGAGCGGATGCTCTGACATGGCGATGAAGCCCGTCACCTTCACGCACAATGGCGAGGAGAGGGCCGCCTTCACCGAGGACGGCCAGAACCTGCTCGATTTCCTGCGCCGCGCCGTCGGCGACCTGTCGCCGAAATATGGCTGCGGGCAGGGCGGGTGCGGCGCCTGCACCGTGCTGGTGGATGGCGCGCCGCATCTGTCCTGCCTGATCCTGGCGGAGACGGTGCAGGGGCGCCGCGTGGACACCGCCGCGGGCCTCGGCACGGCGCGGCTGCATCCGTTGCAGGAGGCGTTCATGGAGCGCTTCGCCGCGCAATGCGGCTACTGCACGCCGGGGATGCTGATGAGCGCGAAGGCCCTGCTGGACCGCAATCCCCGGCCGGGCCGCGAGGAGGTGATCGAGGCGATCTCCGGCAATCTCTGCCGCTGCACCGGCTACGAGCCGATCATCGCGGCGATCCTCGACGTCGCCGAAGGGAAGATCCGGGCATGACCGGCGATCCGATGATCGACTTCCGCAAGCAGTATTTCGCCGATGAGCGGAACGACGACCTCAACGAGATCGGCAAGCCGACGCGCCGGCAGGACATCACCGGCCATGTCACCGGGCGCTCGCCCTTCTATGACGACCACCTGTTCGAAGGGTTGCTGCACATGCGCTGCGTGCGCTCGCCGCATCACGCGGCGCGCATCCGGCGCATCGACCTGGCGGCCGCCGAGCGCATGCCGGGCGTCATCCGCGTGCTGACCGGCCGGGACGTGCCGCGCAACCTGAACACCCTGCTGTCGCTGCTCGATTTCGGCATCGACGACGAGCCGCTGCTGTCGACCGAGCGCGTGCGCTATCGCGGCGAGCCCGTGGCGGCGGTGATCGCGACCAGCGATGCGCGGGCGCGCGCCGCGGTGGCGGCGATCCGCGTCGAGTGGGAGCCGCTGCCGCATGTCCTCGATGTCGAGGAGGCGGTTAAGCCCGGCGCGCCCGCCGTGCTCGACATCTACCCGACCAACAAGTTCATCTATCACGGCAAGTACGACCACCAGAAGCTGCGCTTCGGCGATGTGGAGTCCGCCTTCCGCCAGGCCGACATGGTCGTCGAGGGCCGCTACCAGATGTCGCCGATCGAGCAGGCGCCGATGGAGACCTGCGGCGCCATCGCCGCGCCCGAGCAGAATGGCCGCTACGTCTGCCACACCTCGACCCAGGCGCTGTTCTTCTCGCTGGCGACGGCGGCGAAGACGCTCGAGCTGCCCTCGAGCCGGCTGCACTTCATCGGCGGCACGGTGGGTGGCGGCTTCGGCGGCAAGGTCGACAGCATCCATGAGCCGCTCGCGGTGCTGGGCGCGATGCTCACCGGCCGGCCGGTGAAGTTCATGTGGGACCGCGAGGAGGAGATGCAGGTCGGCGCGCCGCGCGGGGCGGAGCGCTGGTACCTCAAGGATGGCGTGATGCGCGACGGCCGCATCGTGGCGCGCCGCTTCACCGGCTATTTCGATTCCGGCGCCTATACGCGGCTCTCCTCCTACGCGATCATCAAGGGCGTCGGGCATCTTCCCGGACCCTACACCATCCCGAACGTCTCGGCCGACGTCTATTGCGTCTACACCAATCGCACGCCGGCCACGGCCATGCGCGGCTTCGGCATCACCGGCGTCGACTTCGCGATCGAGGCGCACATGGACAAGGTGGCGGAGGCGGTCGGCATGAATCCGATCGAGCTCCGGATCCTGAACGCCTACCGCGACGGCGACATGAAGGCGCACCGGCGGCTTGCGAAGAACTGCGCGCTGATCGAATGCTGCCAGGTGGTGGCGGAGAAGGCGGGGGTGCGGCTGAGCCCGGCGATGCTCGCCGCGGCGTCCACGCGCGATGGCGGCGGTGAGCGGGCGCAGCTGCCGGCCAGGACCGTCACCGACGAGCAGGGGCGCGTGCAGGGCTACCAGGCGAGTGCCTATGCCAGGAAGGGCGGGCGGCCCCCCCCGCTGCCCGGCGCGCCGACGATGCCCCGGGATCCGCCCGCCGCGGCGCGGCCCTCCACCCCGGCGCCCAGTACCCCGGCGCCCGCTCCGATCGCGCCGCGCGCCGGCGCCATGCGCTTCTCCTCCCTCTCCGGCTTCCGGAGGCGCTGAGCGATGGCGCTGCACCGCGGCCGCGGCTTCGCCGCCATCAACTACCCGATCGGGATGAATCTCGGCGGCGACCCGAGCCAGGCGCTGATCCATTCCAACCCGGACGGGAAATTCACCGTGGCCCTGTCGGCCATCGATCTCGGCCAGGGCATGAAGTCGGTGACGCGGCAGATCGCGGCCGAGACGCTCGGCGTTCCGGTCGAGGACGTCTATGTCGACACCGCCGACAGCGACACCGGCCCGCACGACATGGGCAGCTTCGCCAGCCGCGGCACGCACCGCATGGGCAATGCCGTGATCATGGCGGCGCGCGAGGCACGGGCGGTGATGCTGGAGGCGGCGGCCGAGGAGCTGGAGGTCGACGCCTCCGACCTCGTCACCGATGGGCGCGGCAACATCCATGTGCGCGGCGCGCCCGGGCGCTCCATCACCACGCTCGCGGCCGCCCAGGCCGCGCAGTTCAAGCAGGGACGCACCATCGCCGGGCGCGGCATCTTCCTGATCCCGCTCAGCGACGTCGATCCCGAGACCGGCGAGATGACGCCGGTCTCGACCTTCGCCCATGCCGCGATGCTCGTGGAGGTGGAGGTGGATGACGAGACCGGCGAGGTCACCGTCACCGACATGAAGTCGGCCTACGAGGTCGGCCGCGCGCTGAACCCGCGCCTGGTCGAGCAGCAGCTGCGCGGCGGCGCCTGGATGGGCATGAGCCATGCCGCCTGGGAAACGACGGAGCCCTACTACCCGCAACGCGACCATGGGCCGGTCGACTTCAACACCTACCTGATGCCGGGGCCGGGCGACCTCCCGCCGCACCACATCAGCATCCTGGAGCGGCCGGCAGAGGACGGGCCCTATGGCGGCAAGGGGC
Source organism: uncultured Acetobacteraceae bacterium (assembly GCA_964564645.1). GTDB lineage: Bacteria > Pseudomonadota > Alphaproteobacteria > Acetobacterales > Acetobacteraceae > CAZMCV01. The sequence continues at coordinate 9,436 of CAZMCV010000040.1, read as the reverse complement.
CGGGCGAGATGTGCGCCAACCCGGTGCTGCCGGCCGTGGTCAACGCCATCTACGACGCCGTCGGCGTGCGCATCGACGAGCTGCCGGCCACGCCCGAGAAGGTGCTGCGCGGCCTCCGGGCGCAGGGCGGCGCGCGGCCGAGGAAGCGGCTCTGACCGATGGCGGTCAGGCGCTCCATCGTCGGCATCGACAGCCCGGAGGCGCTGGCGGAGGCGCTCCGCGCCGCGCAGTACATCGCGGATGAGGGGCTTGCCACCACGGCCTATCTCGCGCTCGCCCTCGGCAAGCCGCTGCTTCTCGAGGGCGCCCCGGGTGTGGGCAAGACCGAGGCGGCGAAGGCGCTGGCGGCGGTGCTCGGGCGCGAGCTGGTGCGGCTGCAGGCCTATGAGGGCCTCGACGCCGCCGCATCGATGTATGAGTGGAATTTCCCGCGCCAGATGCTCGCGATCCGCCAGGCGGGCGATGCCTATGTCAATCTCTACGCCGATGATTTCCTGATCGCGCGCCCGATGCTGCTGGCGCTGCAGCGGCCGCGCGAGCGGCTGCTGCTGATCGACGAGATCGACCGGTCCGACCACGAGTTCGAGGCCTTCCTGCTGGAGTTCCTCTCGGATTTCAGCCTCTCGATCCCCGAGCGCGGCACGATCCGCGCCGCCGAGCCGCCCGTCGTCGTGCTCACCTCCAACCGCACGCGCGAGCTGCATGAGGCGCTCCGGCGGCGCTGCGTCTATCACTGGATCGGCTATCCCGATCCGCAGCTCGAGGCGCGGATCGTCATGATGCGCGCCTCCGCCGTCGCGCGCGACACCGCGCACCGGGTTGTGGCGGCGGTGGGCAGGCTGCGCGCGGAGCCCCTGGCCAAGCCGCCCGGCGTCGCGGAGACGGTGGAATGGGCGGAGGCGGCGACGCTGCTCAACGCGCAGGGCGCGCCATGGCCCGTGGCCTTCGCGCGCGCCATCGGCGTGGCGCTGAAGGACCAGGACGACCTCGCCTATGTGGCACCGCGGCTGGATCGCATCCTGGCGGGGGCCGCATGACGCCGCGCGCGCTCGACCCCTTCCTCGCCTTCCCGCGCGCGCTGCGGGCCGGGGGCTTCCTCGCCAGCCCGGCGCAGACGGAGAGCTTCCTCGCCGCGGTCGCGCTGCTCGGGCCGCGCTCCATCCGGGATGTGCGGCTTGCGGCGCGTGCGGTGTTCGGCCCGGGACCGGATCGCGCGCAGGCGTTCGACGATCTGTTCGACATGGTCTTCCTCGGCCGCGCGGTCCTGGCGCCGGGCGAGGCGATCCGCGAGGAGGCGCCGCAGGCCTTCGATGCCGGCGCGATGGAGGCGCTGCCCCCGCCCGAGGAGGAGGATCCGTCGGGCAGCGAGGCAAGCCGGCGGGAACGCCTCTTCGCCCGCAGCTTCGGCGCGGAGGACGAGGCGACGCTGCTGGCCGCTTTCGCCCACGCGCTGCCGGGGACTCTGCCGCACCGGCGGTCGCGCCGCTTCGGTGCCGCGCGCGACGGCGTCGGCGATCCGCGCCGGGCGCTGCGGGACATGGCACGGCGCGATGGCGAGCTCCTTCGCCTGCCGCTGCGCCGGCGCTTGCCGCGCCAGCGCCGCGTGCTGGTGCTGCTCGACGTGTCGGGCAGCATGAAGGGCGGTACGGACGGGGCGCTCGGGATCGCGCATGCGATCGTCCGGACGGCGGAGCGGGCGGAGGCCTTCACCTTGGGGACGCGGCTGACACGCGTCACGCGGGCGCTCCGGCGCCGCGACCGCGGCCAGGCGCTCGCCCTCGCCGCCGGGCTCGTCGCCGATTGGGATGGCGGCACGCGCCTCGGCGAGGCGCTGTCGGTGTTCCTGGCGGTGCCGCGCTTCGCGGGCTTCGCGCGCGGCGCGCTGGTGATCGTCATCTCCGACGGCCTGGAACGCGGCGGGCCGGAGGCGCTGGTCATGGCCATGACGCGCCTGCGCGCGCTCGCCTGGCGCATCCTGTGGCTCAACCCGCTCGCGGCCGGCGCGTCCTGGCGGCCGGAGACCGGCGCCATGCGGGCGATCCTGCCGCTGATCGACCACCTCGATTCCGCCGCCGACATCGCGGCCATGGCCGGGGCGCTGGTCGGCGATGCGGCGCTGCGCCGCGCGGGAGCATTCCGATGAGGGTGATCGACAGCCACTTCCATGTCTGGCGGCAGGCCGACCTGCCCTGGCTGACCGGGCCGATGCAGCCGCGCATCTTCGGGCCCTATGGGGCGATCCGTCGCGACTACCCGATGGCGGAATACCTGGCCGATGTCACGGGTTCGGGGGTGGAGAAGGCGGTCTATGTGCAGGCCAATTGGCCGCCCGACCGCGCGGTCGAGGAGGCGGCCTGGATCGAAGGCCTGGCGCTCGAGACCGGCTGGCCGCATGGGCTCGTCGCCTATGCCGACATGATGGCGGGGGATGTGCGCCCGGCGCTCGACCTGCTCACCCGCTTCCCGCGGCTGCGCGGGATCCGGCAGCAGCTGCACTGGCACGAGAACCAGCAATACCGCTTCGCCGACCGGCCGGATCTCTGCGCCGATCCCGCGCTTCGCCGCAACGTCGCGCGCCTGGCGGATTACGGCCTGGTCTTCGACCTGCAGGTCTTCGCCGGGCAGATGGCGGGCGCCGCCGACCTCGCCGCCGCCTGCCCGCGCGTGACCTTCGTGCTGCAGCATGCCGGCATGCCGGAGGACCTCTCGCCCGTCGGCCGCGCTTCCTGGCGCGCCGGCATGGCCCTTCTCGCGGCGTGTCCGAACGTCGTGGCCAAGCTGTCCGGCTTCGGCACCTTCATCCACCGCAACGATCCGGACCACATCGCCTGGCTGATCGGCGAGACCGTCGCGCTGTTCGGCGCCGAGCGCTGCCTGTGGGGCTCCAACTTCCCGATCGAGAAGCTCTGGACCGGCTATGGCGCGCTGCTCGACGCGCATCGGCGCGGCGCGGGCGGCCTCAGCCCGGCCGAGCAGGAGGCGATCTTCTTCGAGACGGCGCGCCGGGTCTACCGGCTGTAGAGGGGGGGGGGGGGAAGACGATGGCTCTCGAGATCAGGCTGCTCGACTACGGCGACATCGAGCTGGAATCGAGCTTCCTCGTGCTCGCCCGCGACTGCGGCCGGGTGCGCCGCGTGCCCGTGTACGGCTTCCTGATCCTGGGCGGGCGCTATCCGATCGTCGTCGACACCGGCTACCGCGACAACGCGATCATGGAGACGCTCGGCATGCGCGGCCTCCAGTTCCACGAGAACATGATCGAGCGGCAACTGGCCCGGCACGGCGTGAAGGTCGGCGATGTCCGCTACGTCCTGCACACCCACCTGCACATCGACCATGCCGGCAAGGACGACCACTTCCCGATGAACACGACGGTGGTGATCAACCGCCGCGAGATGGAGCACTCGGTCTCCGGCCTGATGCACCCGCAATATCCGAAGCCCGATATCCAGCACCTGGTCGAGCGGCTGCACACGCGCCACGCGCTGCGCTTCGAGGACCTCGAGCTGACCGGCCCGATCGAGCTGATGCCCGGCATCGTGCTGGAGGCGGCGAACGCCCACACCGAGGGCTCGATGAACATCCATGTCGAGACCGCCGAGGGCCGCGCCACGATCTGCGGCGACGTGATCTACGACTTCAACGACCAGATCATCGAGCCGCTGTTCCAGGTGAACTTCGCCGAGCCGCAGGTCACCGGCAATCACGCGGGCTCCAAGCGCGGCGAGAAGGCGGCGATCAAGAAGCTGCTCGCCGGCTCCCGCTTCCTGCTGCCGATCCATGACCGGCCGGCGAAGATCGAGGGCGGGCAGGTGGTCGGGCGGCTCGAGATGCAGGTGCCGGGGCCGGTCACCCAGTCGGTGCCGCGCCGCGACTGGTTCCCGGCCTGAGGGAGGGCACGCAGGATGGCCCATGTCGCCCTCGACCCCAGCTTCCGGCGCCTGATCGAGGAGCATGCCCCCGTGCAGATGGCGGGCAGCGGCTTCACCTTCACCGAGGGCCCGGTCTGGCATCCGAGCGAGCACTTCCTGCTCTTCTCCGACATGCCGGCGGATGTGCGCCGCCGGCTCGACCGCGCGGGCGTGCGCGAGGTCGCGCGCCCGTCCAACAAGGCCAATGGCCTTACCTACGATTCCGCGCTGAACCTGCTCGCCTGCGAGCACGCGACCTCGTCGCTCGTGCGCATCCGCCCGGACGGGACCCGCGAGGTGCTGGCCTCGCACTTCCAGGGGCGCGAGCTGAACTCGCCGAACGATCTCTGCGTCGCCTCGGACGGCGCGATCTACTTCACCGATCCCTGGTACGGCCGCATGCCCCACTACGGCGTGGAGCGGCCGCGCCAGCTCGGCTGGCAGGGCGTCTTCCGCATCCGCCCGAACGCCCGGCCGGGGGAAGAGCCGCAGCTCGTCGTCGATCGCTACACGCACAGCCAGCCGAACGGGATCTGCTTCTCCCCCGACGAGCGGCTGGTCTACGTCAACGACACGGAGCAGGCGAACATCCGCGTCTACGAGGTGGCGCCGGACGGATCGCTGAGGAATGGCCGCCTCTTCGCCTCCGGCCTGCGCGATGCGCTGCTGCCGGGCCTGCCGGACGGCATGAAGTGCGATGCGGAGGGCAATGTCTGGTGCACCGGGCCGGGCGGGATCTGGGTCTTCGCGCCGGACGGGCGGCTGCTCGGCAAGGTGTCGATCCCGGAGCCGCCGGCCAATCTCTGCTGGGGCGGCGCCGACTGGCGCACGCTCTATGTCTGCGCGACGACCTCCGTCTACGCCGTTCCCGTCAAGGTCGGCCCGCGCGGCGAGCCCTTCATGCGCGCCAGGCCCGGCGCTCAGGGCAACGCCGCCGCCGCGGAGGGGGAGCCGCTCCGCCTCGACGCCTCGCGCTGCGCGCTGATCATCCAGGACATGCAGAACGACGTGGTGATGGAAGGGGGCGCCTTCGCCTCCTCGGGCAGCCCGGAGCACTGCCGGCAGCAGAACGCGATCGCCAACATCGCGCGGCTCGCGGCGCGGTGCCGGGCGCTCGGCGTGCCGGTGATCCATGTGTGGTTCCTCCGCCGCGCCGATGGCCGCGACATGACCCTGAACGCGCCGCTGTTCGAGGGCTGCGTCGACGCGAACGCGATGATCGAAGGCACCTGGGGCGCGGAGCCCGTGCCGGGCCTCGAGGCGCAGGAGGGGGACCACGTCGTCCGCAAGGCGCGCATGAGCGCCTGGGAGGGCACGGGGCTGGAGCGCATCCTGAAGGCGGAAGGCCGCACGATCCTCATCGAGACCGGCGCCTGGACCAACATGAGCATCGAGCACACGGCCCGCACCGGCGCCGACAAGGGCTATGTCATGGTGATCCCGGAGGATGGCTGCTCGACCATGAACGCCGACTGGCACCGCGCCTCGATCGACTATGCGATGCGCAACGTCGCCCTGGTGACCACGACCGACGCGGTGATCGCCGCGCTCGCATGAGCGGCGCCGGCGACTGGCCGGAAGACGGGGGATGCGCCAAGCGGCGGGCGCGCCCCCGGGTCAGGCAGGCGGCCATCGCGCGGGCGGGCCGAACGCTATCCGAAATTGGCAAGGGCGGCTGAGGGACTTCCAGACCCTCCGGCCGAGGGCCAGGATGCGCGCCGTCAGCGGAGGATCCCGACCATGCTGCGACGCGGCCTGCTCAGCGCGACCACCCTGGCCGCGCTTGCTCCGCGCCTCGGGCAGGCGCAGCCCGGCCGCCCCGGCATCGTCGGCGCCTTCGAGGATGCCGAGGCGGCCTTCGTCTTCGGCCTGCCGATCGTGATGAACTACGCGGTCATGTATGAATTCGCCATCGACCGGACCAGCGGCCAGTTCAAGGCGCCCTTCAACACGATCTGGAACGACGAGCAGGTCTTCACCTGGCGGGACACCGCCGTGCCCACGCCGAACAGCGACACGCCCTATTCGATGAGCTGGCTCGACCTGCGCGCCGAGCCGGTGGTGATCTCCGTCCCCGACGTGCCGGCGGGCCGCTACTTCTCGGTCCAGGTCTGCGACGGCAATACCTACAATGTCGGCTATATCGGCAGCCGCAGCACCGGCCAGGGCGCGGGGTCCTGGCTGGTCGCCGGCCCGGGCTGGCAGGGGGCCGCGCCGCCCGGGGTGAAGGGCGTCATCCGGTCCACCACCTGGTTCGCGCTGACGATCTTCCGGACCCAGCTCTTCGGCGCCGGGGACATGCCGAACGTCATCGCCGTGCAGAAGGGCTACCGGGCGGAGCCGCTCTCGGCCTTCCTGCGCCAGCCCGCCCCGCCGGCGGCGCCCGAGATCCGCTGGCCGCGGATCACCGCGGATCTCGCGAAGCATCACTTCTTCGACTACCTCGCCTTCGCGCTGCAATTCAACGCGCCGCAGCCGAACGAGGCGGCGATCCGCGCGCGGCTGGCCAGGATCGGCATCGACGGCCGCGGCACGCCGATGCCGAGCTCCTTCATCGACCGGCTCGAGCTGCTGGCCGCCGCCTTCGAGGGCGAGCGCAAGGTGGAGGCCGCCGTCGCCACCGCCGGCGTCGAGATGAATGGCTGGCGCGTCACGCCCATCCCCGGCGCGCCGGAGGCCTACAACGGCGATTGGCTGCTGCGCGCCGTCGCCGCCAAGGCCGGCATCTACGGCAACACCACGGAGGAAGCGACCTATCCCTTCACGCGCACCGACGCGACGGGGGCGGCGCTGGACGGGTCCCGGAACCGCTACGCCCTGACCTTCGCCGGCAACGCATTCCCCCCGGTCAACGCCTTCTGGTCGGTCACGATGTACCATGGCGGCAACCAGCTGCTCGTGCGGAACCCGATCGACCGCTACCTGATCAACACGCCGATGCTGTCGCAGATGAAGCGCGATGCGGATGGCGGGGTGACGATCCACATCCAGAAGGACGATCCCGGCGCCGAGAAGCGGCCGAACTGGCTGCCGGCGCCGGACGGTCCGATCTACCTGGTGATGCGCCTCTACTGGCCGAAGACGGAGCAGCCGGCCCTGCTGCCGATCGGGCAGGGCCCGGGGGCGGGGCGATGGAAGCCCCCGGGGATCGTCAAGACCGGCTGACCCGGGCGGGTGGCGCCCGCCGATGCCGCCACCGCCCCCGCATGCGATCCGAGCTCTCTCGACACCGGCCGCACCGGATGCGGCCGCGCGACCAAGGAGGATGCAACGATGACGATCTCCCGTCGTTCCGCCGCCCTCGCCGGCATGGGGTTGATGGCAGGCGCCGCCCTGCCCCGCGGCACCGCCCTGGCGCAGGGCCTGCAGCTCTTCGCCGGGATCGAGGATTTCTGGCTGGCGAGCGAGGCCTATGTGTTCGGCTACCCGCTGGTGACCATGGAAATGACCCGGCGGGTGATGACCAATGTCACGGCCGCGTCCGGCACGCGCGCCCCGATGGGCCATGTCCTCAAGCTGCGCGAATACCCGACCGCGGCCTTCCGCGACGTCACCGCGCCCAATGCGGACACGCTCTACACCACGGCCTGGATGGATCTGGGCCGGGAGCCGATGGTGCTCAGCCTGCCCGACATGAAGGGGCGCTACGCGCTGTTCCCCCTGCTGGATGGCTGGACCACGGTGTTCCAGGTCCCGGGCAAGCGCACCACGGGGACGGGCGCGCAGACCTACGCCATCACCGGTCCGGGCTGGAGCGGCACGCTGCCGCCGGGGATGACCGAGTACAAGTCGCGCACCAACATCGTCTGGTTCCTCGGCCGCATCTACTGCACCGGCACGCCGGAGGACTACGCCGCCGTGCATGCGCTGCAGGACCAGGTCGGGCTCGTCCCGCTCAGCGCCTATGGCCGGCCCTATGCGCCGCCGCCGGGCGTGGTGGACCCGTCCATCGACATGCGCACCGCGGTGCGCGACCAGGTCAATGCGCTGAGCGCGGTGCAGTACTTCACCCTGCTGGCCGAGCTGATGAAGCGCAACCCGCCGGCGCCGGCGGACGCGCCGCACATCGCGCGCTTCGCCCGCATCGGCCTCGTGCCCGGGCAGGAATTCGATGCGAGCAAGCTGCGCGCCGATTTCGCCAGCCGCATCCCGTCGGTCAGCTTCGACCGCATCATGCTGCAGTTCCGCATCAACCCGGCGGTGAAGGACATCAATGGCTGGGGCTTCACCACGCGCACCGGCATCTACGGCACGGACTACCTGATGCGCGCCCTGGTCACCGCGATCGGCCTCGGCGCCAACCGTCCGCAGGACGCGGTCTATCCGACCTCGCTGAAGGCCGCCGACGGCGAGGACTACAACGGCGCCAACCGCTACGTGATGCGCTTCGCGCCAGGCCAGCTGCCGCCGGCCACCGGCTTCTGGTCCATCACCATGTACGATGCCGACTACTTCTTCGTCGCCAACCCGCTGAACCGCTACTCGATCAGCGCGCGGCAGGATCTGAAGCGCAACCCGGACGGGTCGGTGGACATCCTGATCCAGCACGCCTCGCCGGGTGCCGGGCGCGAGGCGAACTGGCTGCCGGCGCCGGCCGGCAAGTTCATCCTGATGCTGCGGCTCTACTGGCCGAACGAGCACGATCCTTCGATCCTGGATGGCAGCTGGACCATCCCGCCGGTGTCGAAGCAGGCCTGAGAGCTTGTGAAAGAAGGCCCGTCAGCCCCGATTTCGGAGGGCGTTCTTTCGCAACTTCGCTTTGTCCCAGAACTCTGACCGAAGCGGCCGGGCCCGCGGGGGTGGGCTCCCCCGCCCGGCCGCCGGGGGTGGCAGCCGCCCCCGTTCCTGCGCGCCACGGGCCGGTCGGCATCCTCCCGGGCGGCGGCCCGGCGCGGTTTGAGCTTTCCCCGTGCTCCGGTATCCTCTCCGGGGCCGGCATGGCGTCCTGCAATCCGGTGCGATGCGGGCGCCGAGGCGGCCGGTCCCGCAAGAGGCGCCGGACCGTCATGGCGTTCGTTCATCATGAGATCTTCGGCGATGTCGACGCCTTCGTCATGGCCCAGAGCGGCTCGGGCGGCAGCGTCCTGCCGATGGCGGGCGTGCCCTGGCGCGCCTCGCTCTCCGTCCTCGAATCCGGAAGCCTGCATCTCTACACCGTCGACGCCCCGCCGCAGATCCGGCAGGGGGCCGTCCCGCCCTGCGACATCCTGATGACCTCCCCTGCGCCCGCCGGCGCCATCGTGCATATGGGGCACAGCGTCGGGATGGGGGATGTGAGCGTGGTCGGCGCGGGTGTCCCCATCGAGTGCCGGTTCCTCCAGCCGGTCCGCTGGAGCGGCGTCGGCTTCGAAGCCGACGGCCTGGCCAGGCTGGCGGAAGCCTGGCGCCCGGGCCTGCCGCGGTCGGGGCAGCATGGGCATGTGCGGTTGAGCCCCGCCAGCCGGGACCGGATGGCGACCGCGATCGAAACCAGCATCGCCGGGGCGCTGCGCGCGCCCGACCACCTGGTGCATGCCGCGGCCGTG
>CAZMCV010000039.1:0-28080 GCA_964564645.1 uncultured Acetobacteraceae bacterium | reverse complement strand
CGCGTGATCTGGCGCATCGTGCCGCAGGCCGGCAACCGCCGCGCGCTGCTCGAGCGCGGGGACGCCGACATCAGCTTCGACCTGCCGCCCAAGGATTTCCAGGAGCTGCAGGCGGCGAAGAAGCTGAAGGTGATCTCCACGCCCGTGGAGAACGCGCTGCAATACATCGGCATGAACACGGAGAAGGGGCCCTTCACCAACCTCAAGCTGCGCCAGGCCGTCGCCTATGCCGTGCCCTACCAGCGCATCATGGACCAGGCGATGTTCGGCCAGGCCGTGCCGATGTTCGGCGGCCCGGCAAGCCCGCCGGACGCCTCCTGGCCGCAGCCCGCGCCCTTCACGACCGACCTCGCCAAGGCCCGCGCGCTGATGGCCGAGGCCGGCTACCCGAACGGGCTCGACACCACCCTCTCCTTCGATCTCGGCCTGGCCACGACGAACGAGCCGATCGCGCTGGCGCTGGCCGAGAACCTCGCCGCCATCGGCATCCGCGTCACCATCAACAAGGTGCCCGGCGCCAACTGGCGGAACGAGCTGCTGAAGAAGGAGCTGCCGCTGATCACCAACACCTTCGGCGGCTGGCTGAACTACCCGGACTACTTCTTCTTCTGGGCCTATCACGGCCAGAACGCCGTGTTCAACACGATGTCCTACAAGAACCCGGCGATGGACGCGCTGATCGAGAAGGCGCGCTTCACCGCCGACCCGGCGGAGTACGAGGCGGCGGTGAAGGGGTTCGTGGCGCTGGCCTGGGCCGACGTGCCGCGCGTGCCGCTGTTCCAGCCCTATCTCAGCGTCGCCATGCAGCCCTCGATCGCCGGCTACCGCTACTGGTTCCACCGCCAGCTCGACTACCGCACCCTGTCGAAGACCGCCTGAGATGCTGGAGGCGACGGCCAGGCGGCTGCTCTCGGCGCTGCCGACGCTGGTCGGCGTCGTGATCGTCACCTTCCTGCTGACCCGCGCGCTGCCGGGCGACCCGGCGGCCTATTTCGCCGGCCCGGCGGCGACGCAGCAGGCGGTCGAGGAGATCCGGGCCAGGCTCGGCCTCGACCAGCCGCTGCCGGTGCAGTTCCTCGACTACCTGGGGGATCTGCTGCGCGGCGATCTCGGCCTGTCCGTCACCACGGGCCAGCCGGTGCTGAGCGAGCTGGTCACGCGCCTGCCGGCCTCGGCGGAGCTGACCCTGCTCGGGCTGCTGTTCGCGGGCACGGTCGGCATCACGCTCGGCGTGCTGGCGGCGCTCAAGCCGAATTCGTGGCTCGACCATCTCTGCCGCGTGGTGGCGACCATGGGCGTGTCGCTGCCGACCTTCTTCACCGGGCTGCTGCTGATCTACGTCTTCTACTACCTGCTGGGCTGGGCGCCGGCGCCGCTCGGGCGGATCGACGCCTTCGCCTCGCCGCCGCCGCAGGTGACGGGCTTCTACCTGATCGACAGCCTGCTGGCGGGCGATGCGGAGACCTTCTGGTCGGCCGCGGCGCAGCTCGTGCTGCCGGCGATCACCCTCGGCATCTTCGCGGTCGCCCCCATCGCGCGCATCACGCGAGGCTCGATGCTGGCGGCGATGGGCAGCGACTTCATCCGCGCGGCCCGCGCGCACGGGCTCTCGGGGCCCACGGTCGTGCTGCGCTACGCGCTGCGCAACGCGCTGCTGCCGGTGATCACGACGCTCGGCATGGTGTTCTCCTTCCTGCTCGGCGCGAACGTGCTGGTGGAGAAGGTCTTCGCCTGGCCTGGCATCGGCTCCTACGCGGTGGAGGCACTGATCGCGTCGGACTACGCCCCGGTCCAGGGCTTCGTGATGACCATGGGGGTGCTCTACGTTGCTCTGAACCTCGGCATCGACATGCTCTACCAGGTGATCGATCCGCGGGTGAGGTTCGAGGCATGAGCGCGACCACCGCCGGGCCGCCGCGGACGACGATCTGGCGGCATGCGCGCTACGTGCTGGCCGGCAACGCCGTCACCGCCTTCGCCTTCGCCCTGTTCCTGCTGCTGGTGCTGGCGGCGCTCCTCGGGCCGATGCTGGTGCCCTACGACCCGGTCACCGCGGCGGGGCCGGCGCTGAAGCCGCCCTCCACGGCGCACTGGTTCGGCACGGATGCGCTGGGGCGCGACGTGTTCTCGCGCGTCGTCTCTGCGACGCGGCTCGACCTCGGCATGGCCTTCGCGGCGGTCGCCATCGTCTTCCTGGTCGGCACGCTCGCCGGCACGGCCGCGGGCTTCTTCGGCGGCTGGGCGGACCGGATCGTCGGGCGCATCGCCGACACCGTCATGGCCTTCCCGCTCTTCGTGCTGGCCATGGGCATCGTCGCCGCCCTCGGCAACAACGTGCAGAACATCGTCATCGCCACCGCGATCGTGAACTTCCCGATCTATGCCCGCATCGCGCGCGCCGAGGCGAACATCCGCCGCGACGCCGGCTTCGTCGAGGCCGCGCGCCTCTCGGGCTACGGCCCCTGGCGCATCCTGCTGGAGGAGGTGGCGCCGAACCTGCTGCCGATCATGATGGTGCAGGTCTCGCTGACCATGGGCTACGCCATCCTGAACTGCGCGGGCCTGTCCTTCATCGGCCTCGGCATCCGCCCGCCGACGCCGGAATGGGGGATCATGGTCGCGGAAGGCGCCTCCTACATCGTCTCCGGCGAGTGGTGGATCGCGCTGTTCCCGGGCCTGGCGCTGATGCTCGCGGTCTTCACCTTCAACCTGCTGGGCGACGGGCTGCGCGACCTGGTCGACCCGAGGAAGCGGACATGAGCGCGACCCTGGCCGCACCACCCGTCGAGGCCGGGGCGGCGGCGCATGCGCGCGTGCCGGTGCTGTCGGTCGCGGATCTCTCGGTGGAGTTCCGCACGCGCTCCGGCATCGTGCGCGCGCTCGAGGACGTCTCGCTCAAGGTCCATCGCGGCGAATGCCTCGGCGTGGTGGGGGAGAGCGGGTCGGGCAAGTCGGTCACCGCCTATGCGGTGATGCGGCTGCTGGATGCCGCGGGACGCGTGACGAAGGGCGATATCCGCTTCGGCGGGATGGATCTGCGCACCGCCTCGGCGCGGGAGATGGCGGAGCTGCGCGGGCGCGAGCTGTCGATGATCTTCCAGAACCCGCGCGCGGCGCTGAACCCGATCCGCCCCGTCGGCCAGCAGCTCGCGGACGTGCTGCTGCGCCATGGCAACGTCACCCGCGCCGAGGCGCCGAGGCGCGCCGTCGCGCTGCTCGCCGAGGTCGGCATCCCCGATCCCGCGCGCCGCGCCGGCGCCTATCCCTTCGAGCTGTCGGGGGGCATGTGCCAGCGGGTCGGCATCGCCCTCGCCCTCGCCTGCCGCCCGGCGCTGCTGATCGCCGATGAGCCGACCACCGGCCTCGACGTGACGACGCAGGCGGTGATCATGGATCTCGTCACCGGCCTGGCGCGGGAGCGCGGGATGGCGACGGTGCTGATCACGCACGACCTTGGCCTCGCCACGGAATACTGCGACCGGATCGCGGTGATGCATGCCGGCCATGTGGTCGAGGATGCGCCGACGGCCGCGATCTTCGCCAACCCCCGCCACCCCTACACGGCGCGGCTGATCGCGGCGACGCCGCGGCCGGGGACGGATCTCGCCGGCCTCGCCTCCATCCCCGGCGGCCTGCCGGATCTGCGCGGCGCGGCGATCCCCGCCTGTCGCTTCCTCGGGCGCTGCGACCGGGCCGCCCCCGATTGCGCGGTCGCGCCGCTGCCGCGGATCCTGGAGGACGGGCGCATGGTCGCCTGCCGGCATCCGCTGTGACCGCGCCGCTGCTGGAAGCGACGGCGCTCGAGCGCCGCTTCGCCCTGCCGCGCAGCGGCATCGGGCGCTGGCGCAGCGCGCCCTCCTTCCTGCACGCGGTCGATGGCGTGTCGCTGTCCGTCGCGGCGGGGGAGACGGTCGGGTTGGTCGGCGAATCCGGCTGCGGGAAGTCGACGCTGGCGCGCGTGCTGGCGCGGCTGATCGACCCGACCGCGGGCAGCATCCGCCTGCGCGGCGAGGAGATCGGCAGCATTCCCGCCGACCGCTTCGGCCGCGATGCCGGGCGGCGCGGCGCGGTGCAGATGGTCTTCCAGGACGCCGAGGGCTCGATCAATCCGCGCCACACGGCGGCCGAGGCGATCGCGCGGCCGCTCCGGCGCCTCAAGGGCCTCTCCGGCACGGCGCTCTCGGCCAGGGTGGCGGAATCGGCGACGCTCTGCGGCCTGCCGCTCGAGCTGCTTGGCCGCTTCCCGCACCAGCTCTCGGGCGGGCAGAAGGCGCGGGTCGGCATCGCGCGCGCCATCGCGACGGAGCCGGCGCTGCTGGTGCTGGACGAGCCGACCAGCGCGCTCGACGTCTCCGTCCAGGTGGTGATCCTGGATCTGCTGAAGTCGCTGCAGGCGCGGATGGGCGCGGCCTATCTCTTCGTCAGCCACGACCTCAACGTGGTGCGGCTGCTCTGCGACCGCGTGCTGGTGATGTATCTGGGCAAGGTGATGGAGGAGGGCCCGGCCGATGCGGTCTTCGCCGCGCCCGCGCATCCCTACACCGCCGCCCTCGTCGGCGCCGTCAGCGTGCCGGGCCGCAAGCGCGAGGCCGCGCGCACGCCGCTGACCGGCGAGCCGCGCAGCCCGATCGACCCCGACCCGAATGCCTGCCGCTTCCATGGCCGCTGTCCGATCGGGCAGGATCTCTGCGCGCGCCAGGCGCCGCCCGTGCATGTCCTGCCCGGCGGGCGCAAGCTCGCCTGCCACTTCCCGCTGCCCGAGGCCGTCGCCGCATGAGCACCCCCGCCCCCGAATTCGACGCCGAGGCCCATGCGCGGGCCGTCGCCGCCACCATCGGCCTGCCGCTCCATCCCGAGCACCTGCCGGGGATCGTGATGAATTTGCGCCTCGCCGCGCGCATGGCCGCCCTCGTCGAGGGCATAGCGCTGACCCCGGCCGACGAGGCCGCCCCCGTCTTCGTCGCCGGGCGCGACGTGCCATGAACGCCGCCGAGATCGCCGCCGCGGTCCGCGGGGGCCAGCGCAAGGCCAGCGAGATCCTCGAGGCGACGCTCGCCGACATCGCGGCGCGCAACGCGGCGAGCAACAGCTTCACCGAGATCACCGCCGCGCGCGCCCGCGCCGAGGCCACCGCCGTGGACGCCGCCGTCGCCGCCGGGCGCGATCCCGGCCCGCTCGCCGGCGTGCCCGTCGCCGTCAAGAATCTCTACGACCTGGAAGGCGTGACGACCCTGGCGGGCTCGAAGATCGAGCGCGGCCGGCCGCCCGCCGCGCGCGACGCCTTCCTGGTGCGCAAGCTCACGGCCGCAGGCGCGGTGGTGGTCGGCGCGCTGAACATGGACGAATACGCCTACGGCTTCACCACCGAGAACGCGCATGAGGGACCATGCCGCAACCCGCATGACCGGGCGCGGATCGCCGGCGGCTCCTCCGGCGGCTCGGCGGCGGCGGTCGCCGATGGGCTGGTGCCGATCACGCTGGGGTCGGACACCAACGGATCGATCCGCGTGCCCGCCTCGCTCTGCGGCATCTGGGGGCTGAAGCCGACCTATGGGCGGCTGTCGCGCACGGGCGGCTATCTCTTCGCGGCGTCCTTCGACCATCTCGGCCCCTTCGCGCGCACGGCGGGCGACCTGGCGCTGGCCTATGACGCGATGCAGGGGGCGGATGCGGAGGATCCGGCGCAGCAATGGCGCCCGGACGAGCCCGTGATCCCCGGCCTCGGCGCGGGCATCGGGGGCCTGCGCATCGCCGTCGCCGACGGGCATTTCGCGCGGAACGGCCATGCGGAGGCCTTCGCCGCCGTCGCCGCGGTGGCGAAGGCGCTCGGCGTCACGCGCACCGTCACGATCCCCGACGCGCCGATCGGCCGCGCCGCCGCCTTCCTCATCACCATGGCGGAGGGCGCCAACCTGCACATGCCGGATCTCCGCACCCGGCCTGGCGATTTCGACTTCGCCACGCGCGACCGCTTCCTCGCCGGCGCGCTGCTGCCGGCGCACTGGCTGCTGCAGGCGCAGCGCGTGCGGGCCGCGTATCGCGCCAGGGCGCTGGCGGTCTTCGAGGATGTGGACGTCATCCTCGCCCCCGCCACGCCCTATGTCGCGCCGCGGATCGGCCAGGACATGATCGAGGTCGATGGCGAGACCATCCCCGTCCGCCCCAATCTCGGCGTCTTCACCCAGCCCATCTCCTGCATCGGCCTGCCGGTCATCGCCGCGCCCATCGCCGACCCGGCCGCGCTCGGCACGCCGGGCGGGCTGCCGATCGGCGTGCAGCTCATCGGCGCCCCGTGGGCGGAGGCGACGTTGTTCCGGGTGGCCGCCGCGCTCGAGGCCGCCGGGGTCTGCGCCGCACCCAAGCCCGCGAATTGAGGAACGCCATGGAGATCAACATCCCCGAGATCGTCGCCGAGGTCACCGCGGCCTTCCTGCGCTACGAGAAGGCGCTGACCGGCAACGACGTCGCCGTGCTGAACGAACTGTTCTGGGAGAGCCCGCACACGCTGCGCTACGGCGTCACCGAGAACCTTTACGGCCACGACCAGATCGCCTCCTTCCGCGCCGCGCGCACCGGCGTCTTCGGGCGGACCCTGCTGAAGACCGTCATCACCACCTATGGGCGGGATTTCGGCACGGCCAACACGACCTTCCGCCGCGACGGCGCGACCCAGTCGGGCCGGCAGAGCCACACCTGGATGCGCACGCCGGAGGGGTGGCGCATCGTCGCCGCGCATGTCTCGTTGCTGCCCCCCGGGGGGCACGAAGGCTCGTAGCGCTACACGCGCTCCAGCCGCCGGTGCGGCGGGGGCGGCAGCGTCACGGCGATCGCATCGCCCGGGCGCACCACCCCGCCCGCGCGCACCACGCCCATGATCCCGGCCTTGCGCACCAGGCGGCCCCTGGCGTCGCGGTCCAGCACCGCTTCCAGCAGCCCCCGCGCGAAGCGGTCGAGCTGCACGCAGGGGTTGCGCAGGCCGGTGATCTCCACCACCGCCTCCGCCCCCAGCCGCAGCACCGCCCCGACCGGCAGGCCGAGCAGGTCGATCCCCCGGGTCGTCAGGTTCTCGCCGATATCGCCGGGCGCGACGGCGAAACCCTTCGCCGCCAGCTCCTCGAACAGCTCCGCATGCACCAGGTGCACCTGGCGGAGATTCGGCTGGGTCAGGTCCTGCGCGACCCGGCTGCGGTGCTTCACCGTCGCGCCGCAATGCGCATCGCCCTCGACGCCGAGGCCCGCCAGCAGCCGGATCTCGGGCGCCGTCGGCTTCGAGAAGGTATGCGATCCGTGCCGCGCCACCGCCACCACCCGCATCGCTACTCCCCGGGTTGCGGCGCGAGGCGCGCCTGGCGCCGCGCGCGCCGCCAATCCTCGGTCATCGCCAGCCCGACGGTCAGCAGCATGAAGCCGACCGAGACGCCGAACACCGCCAGCGGCAGGCCACGATCCATCAGCCAGCCATAGAGCATGGGCCCCGCCGTGCCGCCGATGTTGAAGCCGACGCTGACGATGCCGAACACCCGGCCCACCGCGCCGGGCGGGGCGGAGGCGCGCACCAGCATGTCCCGCGACGGCGCGATCAGGCCGGAGAGGAAGCCCGCCGCGCCCATCACCGCCACCAGCAGCGCCCCCGGCAGCGGCACCAGCCCGACCAGCGCCACCAGCCCGGCCTGCACGACGAAGGCCGCCGCCGCGACATGGCCGTGCCGGCGCGTGCGGTCGGCGACGATCCCGCCCGCCAGCACGCCGAAGGCGCTCAGCAGCAGGAAAGCCGAGAGGGCGAGGGTCGCCGCGGCGAAGGCCGTGCCATGCCCCTCCACCAGCGCGACCACCGAGAAGGCCTGGATCCCGCCCGAGGAGAGCGAGAGCAGGACGAAGAACAGCACCATGGTCATGACCGTGCCGGTCAGCACGGCGCGGACCGGCATCCTCGCCGCCTCCGCCGCCTTCGCCGCGGCAGGCGCCGCGCGCGGCGCGTCGCGCGCCATCGCCAGCGGCACCGCGACCACGATCGCCAGCACCCCCGCGGCGATCAGCGCGGCGGAGAGACCGCCCAGCCAGGCAACCCCCAGCATCAGCGGCGGCGCCAGCGCCCCGCCGAGATAGCCGGCGAAGGTGTGGATGGAGAAGGCGCGGCCGATGCGCGTCTCGCCGATGCCTGAGGACAGCAGCGAGTAGTCCGCCGGGTGGTAGACCGCGTTCGCCAGGCCCATCACCACCGCGACCGCCAGCAGCATCGCGTAGCTCGGGAACAGCCCCAGCACGACCAGCGCGGCGCCGGCGAGCGCCAGCGCCGCCACCAGCATCCGCCGCGGCCCGTGCCGGTCCACGACGAAGCCCATCGGCGCCTGGGTCAGGCCGGAGACCACGTTGAAGACCGTCAGCGCCAGGGCGAGTTCGACGAAGCCCACCCCCATCGTGTCGCGCAGCAGCGGGAAAAGCGGCGGCAGCACCAGGTGGTGCACATGGCTGACGAGGTGCGCCGTCGAGACGAGCCCGAGCGTACGGACCTCGCCCGGCGTCCAGCCGGCGCGCGGTGCGGCCTGTTCGGCCATGGCGGCGTCCTTCTTCCCTCCCCTCCTATCTCGGGGCAAATCCCGGCCCTGGGAAGGCCGGGCCGGCACGGGTCAGTGCCGGAAGTGGCGCATGCCCGTGAACACCATGGCGAGGCCCGCCCGGTCCGCCGCCGCGATCACCTCGGCGTCGCGGATCGACCCGCCGGGCTGGATCACCGCCGTGGCGCCGGCGGCCGCGGCCGTCTCCAGCCCGTCGGCGAAGGGGAAGAAGGCGTCGGAGGCGACGACGCTGCCCTCGGCGAGCGGCCTCTCGAGGCCGGCGGCCTTGGCGGCCGCCTCGCTCTTCCAGGCGGCGATGCGGCTGCTCTCGACCCGGTTCATCTGCCCCGCCCCGATGCCGACGGTCGCAAGCCCCTTGGCATAGACGATGGCGTTCGACTTGACGTGCTTGCAGACGCGGAAGGCGAAGAGCAGGTCGGCCAACTCGGCCGGCGTCGGGGCGCGCCGCGTCACGACCTTGAGATCGGCCTCCGCCACCCGGCCGCCATCACGCGATTGCGCCAGGAACCCGCCGGCGACGCTGCGGAACACCATCCCCGGCGCGGCGGGGTCGGGCAGGCCGCCGGTCAGCAGCAGCCGCAGGTTCTTCTTCCGCGCGAACACCGCCCTGGCGCCCTCATCCGCGCCCGGGGCGACGACGACCTCGGTGAAGATCGCGGCGATGCGTTCGGCGGCGGCCGCGTCGAGCGGCCGGTTCGCCGCGACGATGCCGCCGAAGGCGCTGACCGGGTCGCAGCGCAGCGCCGCATCCCAGGCCGCGGCGAGGTCGTCGGCGACGGCGACGCCGCAGGGGTTGGCGTGCTTGACGATGACGATGGCCGGCCGGTCGAACTCCGCCACGCATTCGAAGGCGGCGTCCGTGTCGTTGAGGTTGTTGTAGGACAGGTCCTTGCCCTGCGCCTGCACCGCGGTCGCGACCCCCGGGCGGGCGCTGCCATCGCCGTAGAAGCCCGCCTGCTGGTGCGGGTTCTCGCCGTAGCGGAGGGTCTGGCGCAGCACGCCGGCGACCGCGAGGCGCGGCGGGAAATCCTCGCCCTGCTGGCGCGCGAACCATCCGCTGATCGCCGCGTCATAGGCCGCCGTGCGCGCATAGGCCGCGGCCGCCAGCCGCCTTCGCGTCGCCAGGCTGGTGCCGCCGCTCTCCGCGATCTCGGCCTGCACCTGCGCCAGGTGGGCGGGCTCGGTCAGCACGGCGACATGGGCGTGGTTCTTGGCCGCGCTGCGGATCATCGCCGGGCCGCCGATGTCGATGTTCTCGATGCAATCCTCGAAGCCGGCGCCCTTGGCGACCGTCGCCTCGAAGGGGTAGAGGTTCACCGCCACCAGGTCGATCGGCGCGAGGCCGTGCTGCTCCATCTGCGCCCGGTGCTCGGCCAGGTCCCGCCGGCCGAGCAGCCCGCCATGCACCTGCGGCACCAGCGTCTTCACCCGCCCGTCCAGGATCTCGGGGAAGCCGGTATGCTCGGAGACATCCTTCACCGGCACCCCGGCCTCGCGCAGCGCCTTGGCGGTGCCGCCGGTCGAGAGGATCTCGACGCCGCGCGCCGCCAGGAACCGGCCGAACTCCACGAGGCCGGTCTTGTCGGAGACCGAGATCAGGGCGCGGCGGACGGGAACGGGATCGGTCATCGCGGGGGCTTCCGGCGTCGGGGGGCGGCGGCGGGATAGACCCGCGCCCCCGCCCCGTCCATGCGCCCCCCGTCCTTGCGTCCGCGTCCCGCTACTCGGCCGCCGGCAGCAGCCGCCCCGCCTGCATGGTGGTCCCGCGCGGCAGGATGCCGTCCCGCCGGCTCCACCCCGCCTGCGCGTCATGGTCGCACTGCACCGGGTCGAGCTTGCGGAAGCCGTGGATCTTCAGCCAGAGCCGCAGCATGTGCCGCCGCCGCCCCGGCTCCTCCCAATCCTCGAAGGCGGTCCGCGAATGCAGCACCAGGTAGTTGTTGCAGAACTGCATGTCGCCCGGCTGGAGCATCATCGCGTAGTGCACCTCCGGCCGGCGCGCCGCTTCGTCGAGGAACTCCAGCGCCTCGGTCTCCTCGGCGGTGAAGGGGATGCCGGTCTTGCGGCGCGCGGTGCGGATCGCCTGGCCGACATAGCGGATCGAGAGGTCGCCCTCGACGCAGGCGAAGATCGGCAACCGCCCGCTGACCTCGCCCTGGAAGGGGCTGGCCTCGCCGCGGCGGTCGAACTCGAAGCCGCGCGCCAGCACCGCCAGCAGGTCGGGCCGTTCGGCGAGCAGGATGTTGAACAGCGTCGTCGCGCTGGCGACCAGCGACAGCCCGCCCGACCGCGCCTGCCGCAGGCAGAGCAGCCCGACCACATCGCCGCTGTCCACGTGGAAGTTGAGCTGGTGGCTGGTCTGGTAGCCGCGCACGTTGCGCGCATGGTAGTCGAGGCCCTGGTCGAAGACATGGCCCAGCCTGTCCCCGGCCGCGTTCTGCGACACGCCCTGGCCGAGATGCAGGCCGAGCCCCCAGAACAGCATGCCCATCTCGGCATCCGTGTAGCGGGTGGGGTCGAGGCCGCGCAGGACGGCGACGCCGCGGCCCATCCCGACCTCGCGCCACATCAGGCGGTTGAGATCGACGGCCAGGGTCGGCAGGTCGAAATCCTCGCGGGTGACGGTCTCGAGGGTGCGGCCTTGGCGGCGCAGGCCCTGGATCGCCGCGTCGATCTCCTCGAGATGCACGGGATCGAGCGACACCAGCCAGGCCGGATCGGCCTCGAGCTCCTCACGCATCCAGGCGCTGCGGTCGGTGACGGGGGTGGTCGGCAACGGGCCGGCGGCGCGCATGGCGTCCTCCTCCTGCACGGCCGGTCATTCCTCGGTGCGCCGGCCTCCGGCGAAGTAGAGCATCCGGCCCCGGGTGGCGGAAGGGGCGGGGCGCTTCCGATCAACGGCCCGGGCGGGTGGGGGGAAGAAGACACGTCTTCCCCCCAAACCCCCCATCATCGTCTTCTGGCCCTTGTCCTGCGTGGTGGAGGTTGCGTGCCGGAAAGGGGAGGTGGAGCGGGGGTGGGAAGGAGCCCTCCCTACTCCGCCGCCAGGCGCATCGCCTCCGCCGGACGCACCCAGACCGCGGTGTCGTGGAACACGGCCCCGCCCTTGGGCGGGCCGGGATCGTCGCTGGTCAGCAGGTTGATGCCGATGCCGCCCTCGAAATCGCCGTTCGGCCAGACGCTCTCGACGATCACGACCCCTTCCTGCTGACCCTCGGCGAGCTTCGCCGTCACCAGGATCTCGCCCTGCGCATTGCCGAGCCGCACGCGCCCGCCCTCCTCGACACCCAGCCGCGCGGCATCCGCCGGATGCAGCAGCGCCGTCGGCCGCTGCTCGCGCTTCCGCGAACCGGGCGTCTCGGTGAAGGTGGTGTTGAGGAATTGCCGCGCCGGCGCGGTGACCATGCGGAAGGGCCGGTCGTCATCCGCCGCGTCATGCGCGGGCATGTGGTCCGGCAGGCGCGGCATGCGCGCATGGTCGGGGCCGATCGCCGCCCAGTCGGGCGCGAAGCGGAAACGGCCATCCTTGTGGCCGAAGCCCTTCTCGAAATGCGCGACCTCGAAGGGCGGCATGGCGTCGACCCAGCGCTGCGCCGCCAGCTCCTCGGCCGAGGGCCAGCCGGAGGCGCGGAGCGTCGCGTCGATGATCGCCATCTCGGTCATGCCGAAGCCCGGATGCTGCGCACCCAGCCGCGCGGCCAGGCCGCGGATCACCAGGTGGTTGGACCGGCACTCCCCCGGCGGCTCGACCAGCTTCGGGCCGAGCTGGATATGGCTGTGCCCGCCGGCCTGGTAGAGGTCGTCATGCTCGGTGAACATCGTCGCCGGCAGCACGACATCGGCGTATTTCGCGGTGTCCGTCAGGAATTGCTCGTGCACGCAGAGGAAGAGATCCTCGCGCGACAGCCCCCGCCGCACCTTGCCGGAGGCCGGCGCCACCACCGCCGGGTTGGTGCTCTGCATCAGCATCGCCGTCACCGGCGGGCCCTCGCCGAGATCGCGCCGGTCGCCGGTCAGCACCGCGCCGATGCGGCTCATGTCGAGCTCCCGCACCTTCGGGTCGCGCGCGTCGAGCCCCTCGATCAGCGTCTTGTCCCAATGGTAGATCGTGCGGTTGCTCCAGAGCGCGCCGCCCCCCTCATGCCGCCACTTGCCCGTCACCGTCGGCAGGCAGGTCACCGCATGCAGCGCCGCCGCGCCGTTGCGGCTGCGCGAGAAGCCGTAGCCGAGCCGGATGTAGGCGCGGTCGGTCGTGTTGTAGAGACGCGCGAAGGCCTCGATCTCGGCGACCGTCAGGCCGGTGATGGCGCTCGCCCAGCCCGGCCCGCGCGCGGCCAGATGCGCCTCGAGATCCGCCGGCGCGTCCGACATGCGCGCGATGTAGCCGCGGTCGGCCTGGCCGTCGCGGAAGGCGATGTGCATCACCGCGCAGGCCAGCGCCGCATCCGTGCCCGGCCGCAGCGCCAGGTGCATGTCGGCGACCGCGGCCGTGCCCGTGCGATAGGGATCGACGACGACCAGCTTCGCCCCGCGCGCCTTCCGCGCCCGGGTCACATGCGTCATCACATTGACCTGGGTGGCGACCGGGTTGCCGCCCCAGGCCACGATCAGGTCGGATGCCGCCATCTCCCGCGGGTCGGGGCCATGGAAGGTGCCCACCCCGGCCTCCCACCCGCTCTCGCAGAGGGCGGTGCAGATGGTCTTGCGCATCCCCGAATAGCGCATGACGTGGCGCAGCCGGTTGATGCCGTCGCGCTGCACCAGGCCCATGGTGCCGGCGTAGTAGTAGGGCCAGACCGTCTCGGACCCGTGCTTCGCCGCGGCCTCGGCGAAGGCGCCGGCCACGCGGTCCAGCGCCTCCTCCCAGCCGATCTCGCGGAACTGGCCGGAGCCCTTGGGGCCGATCCTCGCAAGCGGGCGCAGCAGCCGGTCGGGATGGTTGGCGCGCTCGGCGTAGCGGGCGACCTTCGCGCAGATCACGCCGGCGGTGTAGCTGTGGTCCTCCGCCCCGCGCACGGCGCCGATGCGCCCCTCGGGCCGCACCTCGACCTCCAGCGAGCAGGTCGAGGGACAGTCATGCGGGCAGACGCTCGCGCGGAACACGCTCTCCACCATCCGCCCCATCTCCCTCGCACGCCTTCATCCCGCACCGGTGTGCCACAGGACCGGGCGGCGATCCACAGACAGGTCAGGCCGCGAAGCGCGCGATCGCCGCGTCCACCAGATGCCCGGACTTCACGAACAGCAGGCAGCCGCCCGGCGAGACGCGCGCCGGCGCCTCCGCGCCGTCCGGGCTGCGGATCCAGGTGCCGGCGGGGTAGGCGCCGAGCGCATCCTCGAAGCCGCCCTCGAGGACCAGCACCTCCTCCCCGCCCGGCGGCCGGGTGGCGGGCAGGCGCGCGCCGGGTGCGAGCCGCAGCATCGCCACGCGCTCGGTCCCGAATTCATGCAGCGCCAGCACCGATGCGCCCGGCGCCGGGCCCGGCAGGAAGCCGGCGGCGCGCGTGTCCCGCGCGACGGGGGTGGTGTCGGCCGGGTCGAACTGGTGCAGCTTGACGAAGATCGTGCAGCCGCCGTCGGTGTGCGGCGCGTGCGAAGTGCCGATCGGGTTGCGCACGTAATGCCCCGCCGGGTAGTCGCCGCTCTCGTCGGAGAAGACGCCCTCCAGCACCAGGAACTCCTCGCCCCCGCCATGGCTGTGGGCGGAGAAGCGGCTGCCGGGCGCGTAGCGGACCAGGCTGGTCGCGCGCGCCACCTCGCCGCCGATCCGGTCCAGCATCCGCCGCTCCACCCCCGGCATGGGCGAGGGGACCCATTCGAGATCCGCCGGGCGCAGCACGACCCGGCGGGAGAAATCGGCGTTGAAGCGCATGGCGACCCTCCATTCGCGGTGAAGATGGGGTTGCTCCGCCCGCCGCTACAGGCCGAGCAGGTCGAGCGTGCGCGCGACCACCTTCGCCTCGTCGAAGCGGTCCAGCGCCCGTGCCCGGCCGGCCGCGCCCATCCGCGCCCGCAGCGCCGGATCGGCGGCCAGGCGCGCCAGCGCATCGGCCAGCGGCGCGGCCTCCCGCGGCGGCACGAGGAGCCCGGTCTCGCCCGGCACGATCTGCTCGCGCGGGCCGCTGATGTCGGTCGCGACCACCGGCAGGCCGGTCAGCATCGCCTCGATCACGCTCATCGGCAGGCCCTCGAAATGCGAGGGCAGGCAGAAGATGTCGGCCGCCGCCAGCAGCCCCGCCACGTCGTCGCGGTAGCCGAGCCGCTTCAGCCGCGGCCCGAGCGCGGCCGCGGCGCGGGCGAAGGCGGGCTCCAGGTCCTCGCCATGGTCGGAGGGCAGGCGCTCCCCCACCACCCAGAGCGTGGCGCCGGGCACGGCTTCCATCGCCGCCAGCAGCTCCGGCCAGCCCTTGTGGCGCACCAGGCGGGCGACGCCGACCACCACGCAATCCCCCGCCCCCGCGCCGAGCGCCGCCCGCAGCGCGGCGCGCGCGACCGGATCGGGGCGGAAGCGCGCCGGGTCGCGGCCATTCCCCACCGCCACCGCCTGGCGATGGATGCCGAGGCGGCGCGCATCCGCCGCCTCCTCCTCGCTGACCGTCAGGAAGGTCCGCGTCATCCGCCCGCCCAGCCATTCCAGCCCGAGCGAGAGGCCCCGCCGCCACCAGGGTCCCGGCTGGTTGAACAGGAAGCCATGTCCCGTGTAGGCGATGCGCGGCACCCCGGACGCCCGCGCCGCCGCCCGCGCCAGCAGCCCGCTGATCGGCATGTGGGCATGCACCAGGCCGAAGCGCTCGGCACGGAAGATGTCGCGCAGCGCGTGGAAGGCGCGGGCCTGGGCGCGGGGATCGAGGCTGCGGGCCATCGGCACCGGGATCACCCGGAACCCCTCCGCCCGCGGCAGGTCGAGCAACGGGCCCTCGGCACACAGCCCCACCACCTCATGGCCGCGGTCGCGCGCGCCGCGCATCAGCGGCAGCAGGAAGTGCCGCAGCGAGAAATCGACATTGGTGACCTCGGCGATCTTCACCGCGCGGGAAGGCGCCGCCGGGGCGGGGCGCGACCGGCCGGGATGGCGGCGGCCATCGGAACCTTAGCCCGCGTTCGGTGCCGCGGGCGGGGGCGCTTCCTCGGGTGGCGCCGGCTCCTCCGCCGCCTCGGGCGCCGTCGCGGCGGGCAGCTTCTGCGGCGTCTCCGCCGCGGCCAGGCCGCCGGGGGGCGGGGCCTGCACGCGGGTGATCGCCCACTGCACCGGCTCGTCCCCCGCCTCGGCGGCCAGCACGATCTGGCTGGTCCGGCGCGGCGGCTCGGCGCCGAGATAGACGCTTTCCTCGACCGAGACCCGCGCCCCCTTGGCGCGCAGCCGCCAGCCCTGGCCGGAGCCGAGCCGGAGCAGGACCCCGTCGCCCTCCTGCAGCGGGTTGGCGGTGACGTTCGGGTGCAGGTGGAAGCGCAGCGCGAAGCCGGGCGCGCGGGCGCCCTCCTGGTCGATCAGCTCGACATGGTCCTCGCCGCGCAGGTCGTCGCCGCTCTCGGCCAGGTAGAGGCGCCGCTTGTGGATGGCGCCGAAGCCCTTGCGCCAGCCATCATGGCTGGCCTCGAGCCATTGCGCCCCGCCGGCCTCGTGGCGCTCGGCCTCCACGCGCTCCGGCCGGCGGCCGAGGCCGCCCTCCTTCAGCTCCGCGCTGTTGGTGTCGGACAGCACCAGGGTGGAATGCGCGGCGGTGGCGCGCAGCGCGTCGCGCCATTCGGGCTCGGCGGCCGGGGCGGCGCCGCAATTGACGATCAGCCGGTCCCGACCGACCGACATCTCGAAGGACAGCGTTCCCGCATGGGCGAAGCGGTCCGCCCCGCGCGGCAGGCCGGACCCGGCATCCCGCGCCCGGCCCGGGGGCGGGGCGCCGGCATCGACGATCACCAGGGTCCGGCCGGCCAGCATCCGGTGGAAGCCGGTATCCTCCAGCATCATCGGCGCCCGGCCGCGCGCCTGGCCCTGGGTCAGCACCAGCTCCACCAGCGCGTTGCCCTCCTCGCGCGCGCCGTTGAAGAGGGCGAGGCCGTTGTCGCCATGGCGGAACAGCCGCAGCGCCGGCCCGGCGCGCTCGAGCGCGGTGGCGAGCTGCGGCGGGGCGTTCACCCCGGCGCCGTGCAGCAGGTTGCGGATCTCGATCAGGTCCTGCAGCGCATGCAGGTGCTGCGCCGGGGAGCGTTCCACATGCCCGCCATCGGGGTGGAATTGCCGCTCGATCTCGCCGGGCAGGAAGCGCAGCGCCCGGGTGAGCCAGGGCTCCTCCTCCAGCGCCACGGCGGCAGCGATGGCGCCCTTGATGGTGACCAGGGCGCCGCGGTGCAGCGCCTCGGCGGGAAGGGAGGCGACGACGGCGCGCGCATCCTGGGCCAGGCGGACCAGCAGGCGCTTGCGGAAGGCGTCCTCCGCGGTCGCGGCGAGGAAGTCCCAATGGCCGAGCCAGGCGGAGACGCGGGCCGCCGCGATCTCCGGCGCCTGGGCCAGCTCCTCGGCCGAGCCATGGGTCAGCCAATCCTCCGCCAGGTCGCGCGCGCGCAGCCGGGCGGGGTCGGTGCCGAGGGCGCGGAGGTCGCGCAGCCAGGCGAAGCCATGCGCCGCGGCGCGCCAGACGACCGGCCCCGCGCCCGGCTCCCAGCCATGGCCACGACCGCCCTCGCTGCCCGGATCGAGCCGGCGGACGGTGCCGGCGACCTCGAACTCGCCGCCGAGGACGCGCATGCCGCGGGTGACGTCGCCGGGCCAGAGGTCGCGGAAGGCGCGCGCCGGCGCATCCGGCACCTTCACCGGCTTGAGGCCGGAGAACAGCCGGCGGGTGGAGCGGAACAGTTCGCGCATCAGGCCGCCGCCCCCTGCATCGCCCGTGCCGTCCCGGGACGCAGCGCGGCGATGGCGGCGGCGTAGTCCGGCGCGCCGAAGACCGCGGTGCCGGCGACCAGCACATCCGCCCCGGCCTCAAGGCAGCGCGGCGCGGTCGCCGCGGTCACGCCGCCATCGACCTCGAGCGCGATCGCCCGGCCGGAGGCATCGATCATGCGCCGGAGGGTGGCGATCTTGGCCAGCTGGCCGGCCAGGAAGGACTGGCCGCCGAAGCCCGGATTGACCGTCATCACAAGCACGAGATCGCACAGCTCGAGCACATGCTCGACCGCGGCGACCGGCGTCGCCGGGTTGAGCACGACGCCGGCCCGCTTGCCGAGCGCGCGGATGGTCTGGAGGCTGCGGTGCAGGTGCGGCCCGGCCTCGGGGTGCAGGCTGATCAGGTCCGCCCCCGCCTCGGCGAAGGCGGCGAGGTAGGGGTCGGCCGGGGCGATCATCAGGTGCACGTCGAAGGGCAGCCGGCAATGCGGCCGGAGCGCGCGGAGTAGCCCCGGGCCGAAGCTGATGTTCGGCACGAAATGGCCATCCATGATGTCGAGATGCAGCCAGTCGGCGCCGGCGGCCTCGACCGCGCGCACCTCCTCGCCGAGGCGGGCGAAGTCGGCAGCCAGCAGGGAGGGCGCGATTCGGATGGGCGCGGACGGCGACGGCACCGCGCGGTTCTAGCGGCGGGGGGATGGGGGGGGAAGGCGGGGGGGAAGGCGGGGGGGAAGGCGGGCGGGGCGGGGCGGGATGGCGGCGGGCTTTCCCCGGGGCGTGCGCGGCGGGGATCGCCCGCGCCGCCCGGGGTGATGGCGCGGTTCCGCGCGCGGGGCCCGGTCGCGCGCTTCCGGCGCATTGTGCGAAAAGGTCGCGTTCCCTTTTTTGCGCGTGTTCGCCATTTATTAACGACCCGCAATCCGCTAAGGGGGCGGCGGGAAGCAACCAGCGGGCGAGGCCCATTTGAGCAGCCGCGGCGCGGAGTGGATTTCAGCGGTGGCGCCGGGGCGTGAGCCCGGCCCGGCAGTGTCCATCGCCGCGGGAACGAAGCCCTGCCGACCGAAGGCCGCCCCCCCCAGGATGGCCGCCCGCGCGCCCCTCGCGGGACCGGTCGCGACCCATGACCGGACCCAAGGCCGCCCGGGCGGTGACCCTGGCCGGCAAAGCCCCCCTGCGCAACGGGCGGTACCGCGCCGGCGCCCGCGGGCGCGGTGACATCGCAACCAGAAGATCGGGAATTGTTCGCCATGGCGATCGATGCGGCGCCTTCGACTGACGGGACCGGCCCGGACACTGGCCCCGCCGTGACCGCAGCCGATCCGGCGACGGAGCGGCGCGGCTGGTCCGCTCTCCTCGGCTGGGGCGCCACGCTTCCGGGCGTGACCCTGGCCGCGGAGGCGGGCGCCGCCAGCCCCGGCCCGGCGGAAGCCGCCACGGCCCCGGACGCCCCGCCCGGCATGGCACCGGCGGCGAAGCCTGCCGGCGCCGCGCCCTCCCTGCCCGAGGCGCATGCCGCGGCCGCCGCCACCACCGACCCCGCCGCGCCGGACGCGCCGATGAGCGAAGCGGCCGAGGAGGCCCCGCCCGCCGCCCAGGCCGCCGCCGCGCCTTCCGTGCCGGCGATCGCCGACGGGTCCGCCGCGCCACCCCCGCCCGCGCCCCCGCCCCTGCCGGGCGCCCTCGCGCCGGCCTTCGCCGAGTTGCCGGCCGAGCCGGGCCTGCTCACCCCCATCCTGGCGAAGGCCGTCGCCGGCATGGCCACGACGCTGCTCGAGGCAGGGATCACCGCCCCCGGCGCGCCCGCCATCCAGCTGCCCGAAGGGTCTCCGCCCGAGCCGCTGCCCGCATCCGGGCAGGACGCCCTGCTCGCCGGCCACGCGCTGGGGGAGGCCGCCCCGGCCACCGCCGCGCCGGCGGAAGCCCGCCTCGTCGAGGCCGCGATCGCCGGGGCCGCGCCGCTTGCCGCGGGCGGTCCGATGAACGTCATCGCGATCATGGTCGACGATCTGAACGACTGGCTGCCCGGCTTCGGCAATTACGCCGGCACGGTGTACACGCCGAACCTCAACCGGCTGATGGACCGCGGCGTCTCCTTCACCAACGGCTTCAACCCGGCGCCGGTGTGCAACCCCTCGCGCGCCAGCGTGCTGACCGGGGTGAACCTGCTCAACAACGGCGTCGTCAGCAACGTCCAGGACGTCGTCTACACCGCCACGCCCGAGCAGCTGCTGCACGCGCAATTCGCCGCCGCCGGCTACACCACCGTCAGCGCCGGCAAGGTCTACCACACGACCAGCGAGGCGAACACCATCGCGCAGTACGCCGATGTCGACGTGCTGCTCTCGACCGGGACCGAGCTCGGCGCGGAGAACGGCACCGCCAACATCACCTTCAACACGCCCTACCGGACCGGAGTCTACACCGGCGACCCGGAGCTGCTCAGCGATTCCAAGACCGCGGCGAGCGTCGAGCAGTACCTGGCCGGGTACACCCCGCCGGCCGAGGGCGGCGGCCTGTTCATGACCATCGGGCTGACCAGCCCGCACACGCCGCTGATCGCGCCCGAGGAATTCTTCGACCTCTACCCGCTCGGCAGCCTCGTCCTGCCGGAGAACCCGCCGGGCGATTTCGACGACATCCCGGCCTTCGCGGAGCAGTTCACCAATCCGGGGCTGCTCGAGACGATGCAGCAGACCGGCGACTGGGCGGACTTCGTCCAGTCCTACCTCGCCAGCATCAGCTACATGGACGCGATGCTGGGCCGGATCCTCGACGCCATCGAGAGCTCGGCCATCGCCGACGACACCGTCATCATGTGGTGGAGCGACAACGGCTACCAGCTCGGCGAGAAGGAGACGATCCGCAAGAAGCTCACCCTGTGGGACCCGTCGATCAAGGCGCCGCTGATCATCTCCGACCCGAGCGCGCAGGGGCTGTGGGGCACCGCGGAGACGCAGGTCGTCTCGCTGACCGACCTCTACGCCACCTCGCTCGACTATGCCGGCATCGCGGTGCCGGCCTGGAATGACGGGAACTCGCTGACCGGGCTGGTGCGGACCGGCGACGAGACCGGCCTGCCGGACGCCGTGGTCAGCGTGATCCAGGGCAATTTCGCCCTCTCGACCGAGCAGTACCGCTACATCCGCTACGAGGATGGCAGCGAGGAGCTCTACGACGTCCTCGCCGATCCCGAGCAGTACGACAACCTCGCCACGGATCCCGGCCTGCAGGCGGTGCGCGCCGGACTCTCGGGCGCGCTCGACACCTACCTCGCCAGCAACGGCTACCGCGGCAATACCACGGCGACGCCGACGCTGCTGACCGGCGGCGCCGGGCAGAACATGATGGTCGCGGGCTTCGGCAACGACACGCTGGTGGGCGGGGCGGGCGACGACACCTACCTGCTGCGCCTGGCCACGCAGGTCGTGCAGGAATCGGCGGGGGGCGGTCACGACAAGATCGTCATCGGCGGCGCCTGGTCGAGCTACACCATGCCCGGCCATGTCGAGGACCTGTTCCTCGCGCGCTACGGCGCCGGCGTCGAGGACGCGCCCGCCTGGACCATCCACGCCAACGACCTCGCCAACCGCATCGACCGCGAATCGCTCGGCGATGGCGACGAGACGACCCTCTGGATCGACGCCGCCGGCGGCAACGACACCGTGCTCGCCTTCAACCGGTCCGCGACCATCCTCGGCGGCGCGGGCGACGACAGCCTGGTCGGCAATTCCTCGGATGACAGCCTGGAGGGCAGCGACGGGCACGACACGCTGATCGGCAGCTACGGCGCCGATACGCTGATCGGCGGCGACGGCGACGACCTCCTCCTCGGTGGCACCGATGTCGTCTCGACCTCGAGCGAGAGCGTCGATGGCGGCGCCGGCAACGACACCATCCGGGGCGAGATCGGCCTGGACCTGCTGATCGGGGGCGCGGGCGACGACCAGATCGCCGCCGGCCAGGATGCGGACCAGGTCCTGGGCGGGGCGGGCGCCGACAGCCTCGCGGGCGACAACGGCAACGACACCGTCGATGGCGGCGCGGGCGCCGATACCCTGAACGGCGGCGCGGGCGACGACCTCCTCGTCGTCGACGACGCGCTCGACCAGGTCCTCGAGACCGGGGGCGGGCTCGACACGGTGCGCGCCTCCGTCGCCTGGACGCTCGGCGCCGGGCTCGACTTTCTGGAGCTGACCGGCGCGGCGGCGATCGGCGGCACCGGCAACGGCCTCGCGAACCGCATCGACGGCAATGCGGCGGCCAATGCGCTCACGGGCCTCGGCGGCGCGGACACGATCGCGGGCGGCGATGGCGCGGACACCCTCGATGGCGGGTCGGGCGCGGATTCGCTGCTCGGCGGCCTCGGCGACGATCTCTACGTGGTCGACGTCGCCGGCGACATCCTCGTCGAGGCGCCGGGCGGCGGCCGGGACGAGGTCCGCGCCGCGCTCGCCTGGACGCTCGCGGCCGAGTTCGAGGATCTGACGCTGACCGGCGCCGCCGCGCTGGCCGGCACCGGCAACGCGCTCGCCAACAGCATCACCGGCAATGGCGGGGCGAACCTGCTGACCGGCGATGCGGGCAATGACAGCCTGGCGGGCGGCGGGGGCAACGACACCCTGGTTGGCGATGCGGGCAAGGATACCCTCGTCGGCGGGGCCGGCGCCGACCTGCTGCAGGGCGGGGCCGGCAATGACGGCTACCAGGTGGATTCGCTCGACACGATCCAGGACACGGCCGGGATCGACGGCGTCGAGGCGGGCTTCTCCTACGTGCTCGCCACGGGGCTCGAGAACCTCCGGCTGTCGGGCAGCGATTCGATCAACGGCACCGGCAACGCCGCGGCCAACAACATGACCGGCAACACCGGGGCGAACCTGCTCATCGCGTTCGAGGGCAACGACACGCTGAACGGCGCGGCGGGGAACGATACGCTGGTCGGCGGGCTGGGCGCGGACCGCCTGGCCGGGTCGACCGGCGCGGACACCTTCCGCTACTCCTCGGCCGCCGAGGGCGGAGACACGATCGTCTCCTACCGGGCGAACGAGGACACGATCGAGGTCTCGGCCACGGGCTTCGGCGGCGGGCTCGTCGCCGGTATGAACATCGTCGCCAGCGGCCGCTACGCCCAGAACGCGACCGGCACCGCGACCTCGGCCAATGGGGTCGGGCAGTTCGTGCTGGAGACCGACACCGGCCTGCTGTCCTGGGATGCCGATGGCACCGGCGCCGGCGCGGCGGTGCTGCTGGCGAACATCGCCAGCGCGCTGAGCTGGTCCGGGACGGAGATCACGGTCCTCGCCTGAGAGTTTGTGAAAGGATGCCCGTCAGCCCGGATTTCGTGGGAATTCCACAATGATTTCAGAGGGCATTCTTTCGCAGGTTCGATTGGTTCACAAACTCTGAGGGCCCCGGGCAGCGCGGCCCGGCCGGCGGGCGATGGGCCGCGGCATGCCGCCGAGGCTTGACCGAAGCCGCCGGCGCGCCTAGCGAAGGATCGGGCGTCACCGCCCCCTCGCGATTTGTCCGGCCAGCTTGCGGCGAGGTCCCGGCCCGGGCCCCAGGAACTCCTTGGGGAAAACAAGCGCGCTAAACGGTCGTCGGGCGCGGCTCGCGCTGCCGCGCCCACGGGTCCCGTGCGGGGGGCCGGACGCGTCGATCCGTTCCGAAAGTCCCGCGCCATGGCCCGCACCACCCCGCCCCGCCCCAACCTCCGCCCCGCCACGCTGCTGGTCCGCGGCGGCACCACGCGCTCCAACCATGACGAGACGGCGGAGGCGCTCTTCCTCACCTCCGGCTTCGTCTATGACAGCGCCGCGCAGGCCGAGGCGACCTTCGCCGGGACCGAGCGACACTACCAGTATTCGCGCTTCGGCAACCCGACGGTGGCGATGCTGGAGGGGCGGCTGGCCGCGCTCGAGGGGGCCGAGGCCTGCCGGGTGACCGCCACGGGCATGGCCGCGGTGCATGCGGCGATGCTCTCGCACCTCAAGGCCGGGGACCGGGTGGTCGCGTCGCGCGCGCTCTTCGGCTCCTGCCACTGGATCGTCTCGACCCTGCTGCCGCGCTACGGCATCGAGAGCGTCTTCGTCGATGGCGGCGACCTGGCGCAATGGGCGGCGGCGCTGGCGAGGCCGACCGCGCTGGTGCTGCTCGAGACACCGTCCAACCCGATGCTCGAGATCGTCGACCTGCCGGCGGTCGCGCGGCTGGCGCATGCGGCGGGGGCGATCGTCGTGGTGGACAACGTCTTCGCGACGCCGCTGCTGCAGAAGCCGCTGTCGATGGGCGCCGATGTCGTGGTCTATTCCTGCACCAAGCACATGGACGGGCAGGGCCGCGTGCTCGGCGGCGCGGTGCTCGGCCGCGCGAAGTGGGTGGAGGACACGCTGCAGCCCTTCCTCCGCAACACGGGCCCCTCGCTCAGCCCGTTCAACGCCTGGGTCATCCTGAAGGGGCTGGAGACGCTGGCGCTGCGGGTCGACGCCATGTGCCGCGGCGCCGCGGCACTCGCCGACTTCCTGGCGGCGCGGCCGGAGGTCGCGCGCGTGCTCTACCCGCACCGCGCCGACCATCCGCAGGCGGCGCTGGCGCGGGCGCAGATGCCCGCGGCGGGCGGCACCGTCGTCACCTTCGACCTCGCCGGCGGGAAGGAGGCGGCGTTCCGCTTCTGCGACGCGCTGCGGCTGATCGACATCTCGAACAACCTCGGCGATTCGAAATCCCTGGTGACGCATCCGGCGACGACGACGCATATGCGCATCGGGGCGGAGGAGCGCGCGCGGCTCGGCATCGCCGACGGCACGATCCGCCTCTCCGTCGGGCTCGAGGATGTCGAGGATCTGCGGGAGGATCTGGCGGAGGCGCTGTCCGCCGCCGGCGCGCCCGGCGCCCGCCACGCGGCGGAGTAGCGCGCGCGGGCGGCGCATGGCACGCTCCCGGTCCCCTCCGGGAGTGCGCCGCGGATGAGCCTCGCGACCTGCATCGCCTTCATGCCCCCCGCCCTCGCCGACGCCACCGCCCTGCCGGCCGCCGCGGGCCCCAGCCCGCGCCGCGCCTGAACCGGGGAGAGGCGAGCCATGTCCCACTCCGCCGGCAGCGGACCCTACACCGCCCTCACCCGCGGCGTGCGCGTGACCGTGCGCAGCCAGTACCTGGCCGACCAGTCGAAGCCGGAGCGCGGCCACTATGTCTGGGCCTACCGGGTGACCGTCGCCAATGAGGGGAAGGAGACGGTCCAGCTGCTCAAGCGTACCTGGCTGATCACCGACGGGCAGGGCCGCACGCAGCGCGTCCATGGCGATGGGGTGGTGGGGGAGCAGCCGGTGCTCGAGCCCGGGGAGAGCTTCGAATACACCTCCGGCACCCCGCTCGCGACCCCGTCCGGCTTCATGCGCGGCGCCTACCACATGGTGGTGAGCGCGACGGGCGAGCCCTTCGATGCGGAAATCCCGAGCTTCAGCCTGGACAGCCCGCTGCAGGCCGGCGGGGTGCACTGAGGAGCGGCGGAGCGGGGGCTCCGGCCGGCGGCTGGACGCTACTTGGCCTCGATCCCCGCATCGCGCGCCGCCTTGGTGTAGAAGCGGTCATAGTATTTCGCATTGGCGCTGTGGGTCGGCACGACCACGCAGACATCGGTCGTGTTGAAGGCGTGGTCGCGCACCGCGCCGTCGCCGACAAAGCCGCCGAGGCGGAGATAGCTCTTCAGCAGCGGCGGCAGCTCGCCGGCGACCCGGCGGGTGTCGAGCGCCTGCGGGTCCATCCGGTCCATCGGGACGTAGAGCGGTGGCAGGGCGCGCGCGCGCAGCGGCTCGGGCGCCAGGTGGTGGTGGCGCAGATAGGTGAGCTGGGGCGCGAGCGCGTCGAGATCGGTCCCCGGCAGGCTGGCGCAGCCGAACAGCAGATCCACGCGGTTCTTGAAGATGTAGGCGCCCATGCCGCGCCAGAGCAGCTGGATCGTCCCGCCGCTGCGCCAGGCGCTGGCGATGCAGAACCGCCCGAGCTCGAGCACGTTGCCCTCGAAGGCCAGCAGCGGCGCGATGTCGTACTCGCCCTCGGTGTAGAAGCGGCCGATCCGGGCGGCGGCGTGGCGGCGGATGAGGCGCGAGGTGCCCACCACCCCCTCCGGCCCGTCGCCGCGGTCATGGTCGATGACCAGGACATGGTCCGCGACGGCATCGAAGGCATCGCGGTCGCGGCGCGCGGCGGTGGTCACCGGGTCGGGATGGGCGCCCATCTCCTCGTAGAAGACGCGGTAGCGCAGATCCTGGGCGGCATCGAGCTCGGCCTGGGAGCGGGCGAGGCGGACGCCGAGAGGGCCCGCGCGGATCTCGCCGAAATCGGCCTCCGGATCCAGCCTGAAGGCGATCGTGCTCTCGTTCATCCATCATCCTGACCAGGGCCCGCGCCCTGGGCCCGGCGCCCCCGGCGCGCCGTGCCGGGGGCGGGCGGCGTCGCCGCCGGTTCGGGGAAGCGCCGCCCGAAGATCTCGAGCCGCAGATCCACCAGATCGAAGCCGAGCCCCGCCGCCACCTCGCGCGCCAGGGCCTCGTGCCGCGGGTCGGAGAACTCGATGACCCGGCCGGTGTCGACATCGATCAGGTGGTAGTGGTTGCCGCGATCCGCCGGATCGTAGCGCGCCCGCCCGCCGCCGAAATCCCGCCGCTCCAGGATGCCCTTCTCCTCGAGCAGGCGGACGGTCCGGTAGACGGTGGCGATGGAGATCCGCTCGTCGAGGGCGACGGCGCGGCGGTAGAGCTCCTCGACATCCGGGTGGTCGGCGCTCTCGGACAGGACGCGCGCGATCAGGCGGCGCTGCCCGGTCATCTTCAGGCCGCGCTCGATGCACAGCCTCTCGATGCGGGATTCGGGGGCGGAGCCGTTTTCGCGCTCACGCGTGGTGTCGGGGAAGGGCTGCATCGATCAGGCCTCGGCCGGCTCAAACCGGCTGGCGCGCATGCGGGCCGGGGACCCCGGGCCGGTCGCCGAGGGGGATCAGGAAGGGCGGGGCGTGGGCGGACCGGCGGCACATCGGTCCACCACCTTAGCCGCCCTGCCCGTCCGGGGCCACACGCCGATTGGCGCGACGATTACGGGCGTGCCGGGGCCGCCCGGGTGGCGCCCCCCGGCCGGCTGCGGTGGGATGCCGGGTCAGTCGGTCGCCGCGCTCGCGGAAGCGCCGGAGGTTTCCCGCCGCGTGCCGCCGCCGCGTCCCGTGCGGGTGCGCGGCTTGGTGCCGAGGCCGATCTTCTTGGCGAGCGAGGAGCGGTGCTTGGCGTAGTTCGGCGCCACCATCGGGTAATCCGCCGAGAGCCCCCAACGCTCACGGTACTGGTCGGGCGTCAGGTTGTAGGAGGTCTGAAGATGCCGCTTCAGCATCTTCAGCTTCTTGCCGTCCTCCAGGCAGATCAGGTACTCGGGTGTGATCGACTTCTTGACCGGCACGGCGGGTTGCGGCC
This sequence comes from uncultured Acetobacteraceae bacterium, assembly GCA_964564645.1. Classification (GTDB taxonomy): domain Bacteria; phylum Pseudomonadota; class Alphaproteobacteria; order Acetobacterales; family Acetobacteraceae; genus CAZMCV01. The sequence continues at coordinate 1,165 of CAZMCV010000039.1, read as the reverse complement.
GCTCCGGCTCCGCCCTGGTCGCCGGCGAGCCAACGTTCGACAGCGTACGGTACACGTCCTGGATCAGGTTCGGCAGATCCGCCAGAGACACCGGATTGTTGGACACATGCGCAGACACGATCTCCGCCGTCAGTCCCAGGAGGTTGCTGGGGGAAGTGTCTTCTGACATGCCGCCGCCTTTCTCGATTCGTCCTGGCAAACTATATTGCGCGGGCGCGGTTGCTGGCAATGCCGCCGCGCCGATTTGTGCTGCTGCACCGCGGCATTGCCTTCACGGCCAGAAGAGAGTTGGGCGATGCAGGTGACCCAGGCAGATATTTCCGGCGACCACAACCTCGACATCAGCCGCGAGACTTGCCCGATGACCTTCGTGCGGACGCGGCTCGCGCTCGATCGCATGCGGGACGGGGAGACGCTGCTGGTCCGCCTCGCCGGCGAGGAGCCGCGGCGCAACGTGCCGCGGACGGCGCGCGAGCAGGGGCATGCGGTGCTCGCCGAGCGGGACCTGCCCGACGGCACGGCCATGATCCTGCTGCGCAAGGGCGGCGCGGGCGCCTGATCCGGCGCGGCGCGGCCGGCCGCGGCCGGGTCCGCCAGGCGCGTCACGGCGGGGCCGGTCGGCAAGGGCCCCCGCCGGCCGGGGGCAGGATCGCCGCCTCCCCCTCCCCGGCCGGCAGTCGCGTCGGAGGTCAGCGGAGGTCGCGCCGCAGCACGAGCGCGTCCGCGCCGTCCGGGTAGTAGCGCTTGCGGCGCCCCACCTCGGCGAAGCCCAGGCCACGATAGAGGGCGAGCGCGCCGGCATTGCCCTCGGCCACCTCCAGGAACATCGCCTCCGCCTGGGCGCGGACGATGGCGAGCGCCATCGCGCCCGACACCAGCGCCTGGCCGAGCCCCCGCCGGCGCGCCGGGGGGAGGACGGCCAGGGTCAGGATCTCCGCCTCCCCCGCCGCGGCCCGGGCCAGGACGAACCCCTCCCCCGGCCGCCACAGGCCGAAGCCGCCGGGCATCGACAGCATCAGCCCGATCGCATCCGCGCCCCAGGCGGAGGCGGGCGGGAAGCAGGCGGCATGGATCGCCGCGAGGGGCGCGGCATCCCCGGCCCGCGCCTCCGCCAGCGGCCCGGCCGCGCCGGTCACCGCGGCGGCGCGCCGCCGCCGCCCGGGGG
>CAZMCV010000038.1:0-28512 GCA_964564645.1 uncultured Acetobacteraceae bacterium | reverse complement strand
GAATGGCCCGGCATGGACCGCTTCCGCGGACCGATCGTGCACTCGGAGGAGTGGCCGGAGGACCTCGACTACGCCGGCAAGCGCGTGCTGGTGATCGGGTCCGGCGCCACCGCCGCGACGGTGGTGCCCGCCATGGCGGGCAAGGCGGCGCATGTGACGATGCTGCAGCGCACGCCCACCTACTTCCGCACCGGGCGCAACGCGATCGAGATCGCGGAGGAGCTGCGCGCCCTCGGCATCGAGGAGGAGTGGATCCACGAGATCACGCGGCGGAAGATCCTGCGCGAGCAGGCGCTCTTCACCGAGCGCTGCTTCCGCGAGCCGGACAAGGTCAAGTCCGAGATGCTGCAGAACCTGCGCAACATCCTCGGCCCGGACTACGACATCGACACGCATTTCACGCCCGACTACCGCCCCTGGCGGCAGCGCATCGCCTTCGTGCCCGATGCCGACCTGTTCGAGGCGGTGAAGCGCGGCGACGCGTCGGTGGTGACGGACGAGATCGAGACCTTCGACGAGACCGGCATCCGGCTGAAATCGGGACGGCACCTCGAGGCCGACATCATCGTGGCGGCCACCGGCTTCCACCTGAACGTGCTCGGCGACATCGCCTTCGAGATCGACGGCGCGCCGATGGCCTTCCACGAGACGGTGACCTACCGCGGCACGATGTTCACCGGCATCCCGAACATGGCCTGGGTGTTCGGCTATTTCCGCGCAAGCTGGACCCTGCGGGCGGATCTGGTGGCGGATTTCGTGTGCCGGCTGCTGAAGCACATGGACGCGAAGGGCGCGAAGCGGGTCGAGGTCGCGCTGCGGCCGGAGGACCACAACATGCCGATCCTGCCCTGGATCGACCCGGAGAACTTCAACCCGGGCTACCTGATGCGCGGGATGCACCTGCTGCCGAAGCGCGGCGACAAGCCGGAATGGCAGCACACGCAGGATTACTGGTCGGAGAAGGATTGGTTCCCGGCGATCGACCTGGAGGGGGCGGAGTTCGTGTATCGGTGAATTGGGTGGGGGGAAGAGGAACACCTCTTCCCCCCACACCCCCCATCACCGCCTTTTGGCTCTTGTCCTCGGTGGTCCGGGAGAAGTGCCAGAAAAAGGAGGGCGAGGGGGTGCAGGGGAGAGGGAGTTCTCTCCCTCTCCCCCGCGGCCTTCACTCCGCCGCCACAGCCTGCGCGCCGCGCTCCATCACGAACCCCTCATACCCCTTCGCCGCCACCTCCGCGCAGTGCTGCCGGTAGCGCGCCATGCCGCCCGCATAGGGCATGAACACCCGCGGCTTGCCCGGCACGTTCGCGCCCAGGTACCAGCTGTGCTTCACCTTCGGCAGCAGCGTGACGTTCGCCGCGCGCTGCACCTCCTTGCCCCACTCCGCCATCGCCGCATCCGTCGTGTCGATCTTCGCCACGCCGTTCGCGCGCATATGCGCCAGGCAGTCGGTGATCCACTCCACATGCTGCTCGATGCAGACCGGCATGTTGCAGAGTACGCTCGGGCTGCCGGGGCCGGTGATGGTGAAGAGGTTGGGAAAGCCCGCGACCTGCAGGCCGAGATAGGTCTTCGGCCCCGCCTCCCACTCCTTCGCCAGCGTCCGCCCCCCCGCGCCCTCGATGTTCAGCTTCAGCAGCGGGCCGGTCATCGCGTCGAACCCGGTCGCGAAGACGATGATGTCGAGCTCGATCTCCTTGCCCGAGGCCAGCCGGATGCCCTTCGGCGTGATGCGCTCGATCGGGTCGGCGCGGACATCGACCAGCGCGACGTTGTCGCGGTTGAAGGTCTCGAAATACCCGCTGTCGATCGGCGGGCGCTTGGCGGCGTAGGGGTGGTCGATGTCCGCCAGCTTCTCCGCCGTCTCCGGGTCCTTCACGATCGAGCGGATCTTGTCCTTGACGAAATTCGCCAGCTTCACATTGGCGGTCTCGTCCAGCAGCACGTCGCGGAAATTGGCGCGGAACTGCAGGCCGCCCCTCTCCCAGGCCTTCTCCAGCAGCTCCTTCAGCTCCTGGTCGGTGACGTCGTGGACGGACCGATCGTCGATGGTGAAGGGATGGCCGTTCAGCGTGGAGTGCATGACCTTGCGGATCTCGGCCCAGTTCTCCCGGGCCCAGGCCTTGAACTCGTCGGTCAGCGGCTTGTTCTGCGCCGGCACGCTGTAATTGGCGGTGCGCTGGAACACCGTCAGGTGCCTGGCCTCCGCCGCGATCACCGGCACCGCCTGGATGCCGGTGGAGCCGGTGCCGATCTGCCCGACCCGCTTGCCGGCGAAGTCCACGCCCTCATGCGGCCAGGTGCCGGTGTGGTACCAGTCGCCCTGGAACTCCTCGAGGCCCGGGATCTTCGGGATGTTCGCGGTCGACAGGCATCCCACCCCGGTGATCAGGTACCGCGCCGCGAAGCTCTCGCCCTTCTCCGTCGTCACGCGCCAGAGATTCGCCGCCTCGTCGTAGCGGCACCCCGTCACGCGGGTGTGGAAGCGGATGTCCTTCTTCAGCGCCAGCCGGTCGGCCACGTAGTTCATGTACTGCCGGATCTCGGCATGGTCCGGGTAGCGCTGCGACCAGGTCCAGTCGCGCCAGATCTCCTCGGAGAAGGCGTAGCAGTAGGAATGGCTCTCGCTGTCGCAGCGGGCGCCCGGGTAGCGGTTCCAGTACCAGGTGCCGCCCACGCCGCCGCCGGCCTCGAGCACCGTCGCCTTCAGCCCCAGCCGGTCGCGCAGCGAATGCAGCGCGTACATGCCGGCGAAGCCGGCGCCGATGATCAGGGCGTCGAGCGTCTCCCCGCGCAGCGCGGGGTTGGGGGCGGTGATGGTGTCGGGCATGCGGGGGCGTCTCCGGCTCTGTCGAGTGATCGGAAGCGGCAGGCCCGGGCGGCGGGGCCCGGGCTGCGCCTGGGCGCGGCGGGTCACAGGCCCTCCGCGTCCCTCTCATCACGGGAGTTTCGGTCGTGGCCCGCCGGCGCGCAACCCTTCTCGGGTCGGTCGCCCGTCCAAATCCTCCCGGCGCCCGGCCGCTACCCCATCTTCGCCCCGACCCGCTTCACGACCTCGCCATAGACCGCCCGCTCGCGCTTCACGCGGGCGTCGAACACCTCGCCGGCCTCGAAGGTCGGGACCATGGCCATGGCGGTCATGGCGGTGGCCACCTCCGGCCCCGCCAGCGCCTGGCGCATCGCCTCGGTCAGCTTCGCGACGATCTGGGCGGGCAGCCCCGCGGGGCCGGCCAGGCCGAACCAAGGGATCGCCAGCGCCTTGGGCAGGCCGAGCTCCACCACCGTCGGCACCTCGGGCAGCTGCGGGTTGCGCGTCTCCCCGACCGTGGCGATGGCGTTGATCCGGCCCTCACGGATCGCCGGCACCGCCACTGGGTCGAACAGCAGCTGCACCCGCCCGGCCAGGAAGTCGGTCATGGCGGGGGCGGAGCCGCGATAGGGCACGTGCTCGATCTTGATCCCCGCGGCATCGGCGAACATCTCGCCCGTCAGCTGCGTGATCGTGCCGTTGCCGGCCGAGCCGAAGCGCAATTCCCCCGGACGCGCCTTGGCGTAGGCGATCAGCCCCGCCGCGTCCTTGAAGGGCAGCGAGGGGTGCGACGCCGCGATGCCATGCGCCAGCGCCGTCATGCAGATCTGCGTGAAGGCCGTGGCCGGGTCGTAGGGCAGGCTCATCACATGCGGGCTGATCGTCATCACCGCCGTCGGATAGGCGAGCAGCGTGTGGCCATCCGGCTTCGCCTGGGCGACCACGGCCGCGCCGATGCTGCCGCCCGCGCCGGCGCGGTTCTCGATGACGATGGTCTGGCCCAGCAGCTGCGACAGCTTCGGCACCAGCGGCCGGGCCGAAAGGTCGGTGGTCCCGCCCGGCGGGTAGGGCACCACCATGGTGATCGGGCGGTTCGGCCAGTCGCCCTGGGCCGCGGCCAGGCGCGGCAGGGCCAGGCCGGCAAGCGGCAGAGCGGCGATCAGGTCGCGGCGGCGGGTCGGGGCAGTCACGGGGCGCATCTCTCCCTGGATGTTCTCGTTGGGGGGGCAGCATAGCCGGCGGCCGGGGATGGCTCCACCCGCCCGGTCCGGCGTGCCAGGATGCGGCGAGGACCAAGGGGGAACGGCCATGAAATTCGCGCTGCATTTCGGCAACATCACCTTCCCGGACGCCGCCGGCGCCGCTCGGCTCGGGCGGCTGGCGGAGGCGGCGGGGTTCGACACGGTCATCGCCGTCGACCACGTCGTCATCCCCGACGATTACGGCAGCACCTACCCCTACAGCCCGACCGGCAAGCTGCCCGGCGGCCGCGCCATGCCCTTCCCCGACCCGCTGATCTGGATGGCGATGGTCGCCGCGGTGACGACGCGGCTGCGGCTGATGACCGGCGTCATCATCCTGCCGCAGCGCGAGCCGCTGGTGCTGGCCAAGCAGGTCGCGACTTTGGATGCGATGAGCGGCGGGCGGATCGAGCTCGGCATCGGCGTCGGCTGGCTGAAGGAGGAGTTCGCCGCGCTCGGCGTGCCCTTCCACGAGCGCGGCCGCCGCGCCGACGAGTACCTGGCCGCGATGAAGGCGCTTTGGCACTCGGATGGCGCGAGCTTCGACGGGCAGTTCGTGAAGTTCGCCCGCGTCAGCTGCAACCCGAAGCCCGCGGGATCGGTGCCGATCATCGTCGGCGGCCATTCCGAGGCCGCGGCGCGCCGCGCCGGGCGCGCGGGCGACGGCTTCTTCCCCTCGATCGGGTCGCAAGTCGACACCATGCCGCTGCTGGAGGTGGTGCGCCGCGCGGCGGAGGCGGCCGGCCGCGACCCCGCCGCGATCGAGATGATCACCGGCTGCCCGGATGCGCTGCCGGGCTCGGGCAAGGACCCGCTGGCGGCGGTGGAGGAGCGGCGGAAGCGCGGCATCGGGCGGGTGGTGCTGCCGGTGACCGCCTTCCTGCCGGATCTGGAGGAGGGGCTGGCACGCTTCGGGGAGAGGGTGATCCGGCAGAGCTCCTGACCGCGGGGGCGGGGCGGCCCGGGGAGCCGCCCCTGCACGCCGCTGCAACCCCGTGCACGCCGCTGCAACTCACCGCAGGCCGCGCATCCGACGATCCTCCGCGCACCCCGCCGTCCATCCCGGGCGGCCCGAGCAGCGGAACGGAGGCTTCGATGCCGACCCACCTCATCGCCGTCGAGGACAAGGTCCATGTCCTCGCCTACAACGAATCCGTGATCACCCTGGCCGTGCCGAGCGAGGCCACGCCCGTGCTGGCCATGCGCTGGCTGCACAAGCTCGGCGACGGGGACGAATGGGCGACCGGGACGGACGACGCCGAGATGATCGAGGGGGGCGGCGGCGACGATTCGATCTTCGGCATGGGCGGCGACGACATCCTCAGCGGCGATGCGGGCGATGACCTGCTGGGCGGCGGCGACGGCCGCGACGAGCTGCGCGGCGGCATCGGCAACGACGTCCTGAACGGCGGCAGCGCGCAGGACGCGCTGATCGGCGGCGCGGGCGACGACACCTACGTCATCACCGACCTCGACATCGTCGGCTACGACCCGAGCACCGAGTTCGGCCTGATCTACGGCAGCAAGGACACGATCTTCGAGCTGGCCAACGAGGGCTACGACAAGGTCATCACGAACCTCCGCACCTTCGCCCTCGGCAACGAGATCGAGGCGCTGGTGGCCGATGGCAGCGTGGAGGGCGGCGTCCTCTTCATCGGCAACCTGCTGGACAACGACCTGTTCGGCAGCGACTTCGCCGACAAGCTGATCGGGGGCGGCGGCAACGACGTGCTCGATGGCGATGGCGGCGAGGACACCCTGACCGGCGGCGCCGGCGACGATGTCTACTGGGTGAGCGACCAGGGCGACGTGATCGTCGAGGGCGCCGGCTTCGGCAAGGATGCGGTCTGGACCACGCTCGACAGCTACACGCTGGGCGCCAATGTCGAGACGCTGACCTATGTCGGGCAGCCGCTCGGCCTGGTCTTCGGCTTCGAGGGCACCGGCAACAGCCTCGCCAACACCATCATCGGCGCCGCCGCCGACGACACGCTGAGCGGCGCGGCGGGGGATGACCTGCTGAATGGCGGCGCGGGCAACGACCAGCTGCTCGGCGGAGCCGGCAACGACCTCCTGGTCGGCGGCACCGGTGCCGACACGATGAAGGGCCAGGCGGGCAACGACAGCTACAAGGTCGACAGCCTCTCCGACGTCGTCGTCGAGGCGACGGGCAACGGGATCGACACGGTCTACACGACCCTGCTCAGCTTCACGCTGGGCAAGAATGTCGAGAACCTGACGGCCGACACCGGCTTCGCCTTCACCGGCACCGGCAACGAGCTCGAGAACACCATCACCGGGAACAAGGACCAGGACAAGCTGTTCGGGCTCGCCGGCGACGACATCCTGCAGGGCCTCGACGGCAAGGACACGCTCGACGGCGGCGAGGGCGAGGACATCCTGTACGGGGGCGCGGGGAACGACGTCTACGTGGTCGACAACGAGCATGACCTGCCCTTCGAATGGGCGAATGCCGGCACCGACACCGTGCAGGCCAAGACCAAGGCCTGGACTCTGCTCAGCAACCTCGAGAACCTGGAATTCGTCACCGGGGGCTTCCACAGCGGCACGGGCAACACGCTGGCCAATGTCATGACCGGCAACAGCGGCGTCGACCACCTGCATGGGCTGGACGGCAATGACTGGCTGAACGGCAATGCCGGGCTGGACGAGCTGTTCGGCGGCAAGAACGACGACACCCTCTACGGCGGCGAGGACGGCGATCGCCTGTACGGCGAGGATGGCAGCGACTGGATGAGCGGCGGCGGCGGGGCCGATCTGCTGGTCGGCGGCGCCGGGGCGGACGTGCTCTATGGCGGCCTCGACAACGACGTCTTCCGGTTCGACGCGATCTCCGACAGCACCGGCGCGACGGCCGACCGCATCCGCGATTTCGGCTACGGCAATGACGTGATCGCGCTGGACGGCATCGACGCGGCGACCACCCTGGCCGGCAACCAGGCCTTCGCCTTCCTCGGCACGGCCGGCTTCACCGGCGCCGCCGGCCAGCTCCGCTACTCCGTGAGCGGCAACGTCACCTCGGTCTATGGCGACGTGAACGGGGACAAGGCCGCGGACCTGGTCATCCACATCGATGGCCAGCACGCGCTGGGCGTGGGCGACTTCTTCTTCTGAGCCCGCGGCCGGCGGGGCGGGGAAGGGCGGCGCCCTTCCCCGTTCCTCACATCCGCTTCCCCGCCGTCCATCCCCCGTCGATCGGCATGACGGTGCCCGTGACGAACCCGTTCTCCTCCGCCGCCAGGAACAGGATCGCGCGCGCCACCTCCTCCGGCTCGGCCCATCGCCCGACGGCATGCAGCCCGCGGATCGTCTCCGCCATCGCCGGGTCCTGGAAGTAGCGCTCGGTCAGCGGCGTGCGCACCACGCCGGGGGCGACCGCATTCACCCGGATACCCTTGTCGCCGAGCTCGAGCGCCATCTCCCGCGTCAGCCCGACCACGCCGTGCTTCGACGCCGTGTAGGCCGCGCGGTTCGGCGCCGCCATCAGCCCGAGCGTGGAGGCCAGGTTCACGATCTGCCCGGTCTTCCCCTGCGTCACCAGCCGCTTCGCGAAGGCCTGGCTGGGCAGGAAGGTGCCGGTCAGGTTCACCGCCACCACGCGCTGCCATTCCTCGAAGGGCAGGTCGAGCACGCTGACGATCTCGCGGATGCCGGCCGAGTTCACCAGCACGTCGAGCCGCCCGAGCGCCTTCTCCGCCCCCTCGACGAAGCCGCGCGCGGAGGCCGGGTCGGCGACGTCCACCTGGATCGCCACCGCCTCCGCGCCGCGCTTGCGCAGCTCGGCGGCCGTCTGCTCGGCGCGCGCGAGGTCGAGGTCGCCGACGGCGATGCGCGCACCTTCCGCCGCCGCCTGGTAGCAGACCTGCTGCCCGATTCCGCTGGCGCCGCCGGTGACGAGCACGGCGCGGTCCTGGAAGCGCATGACCTTCCCTCCGTTCCTTCCCCCGTGGCGACGCTAGGCGCGCGGCCCGGGACGCGCAACGGCGGGGCTTGCCGGCCGACGCCACGGGTGCATGCTGCGTCCCAAGACGATGTGGGAGGATGCGATGGCACCGCGGCTCACCCGCCGCGCCGCGCTGGCCGGCGTGCTCGCCGGTGCCGGCACGGCAAGGGCGCAGACGGAGCCCTACCCGACGCGGCCCGTCCGCGTGCTGATCGGCTTCGCCGCCGGTGGGGCCACCGACATCATGGCGCGCCTGCTCTGCCAGCGCCTGTCGGAGCGCCTGGGCGGCGCGCCGTTCATCATCGAGAACCGGCCCGGCGCCGGCACGCTGCTCGCGGCCGAGGCGGTCGCGCGCGCCGCGCCCGACGGCTACACGCTGATGTACGCCTCCTCCTCCACCATCGTGACGCCGCTGATCAACCGCAGCTCCAGCCTCGACCCGGTGCGCGACTTCGCGGCGGTCGCGATGGCGCAGGCCTCGCCCCTGCTGCTGGTGGCGCGGCGCGACTTCCCCGCCCCGACCCTGCCCGGGATCATCGCGCTGGCGAAGTCGAAGCCGCCGGGGCAGATGACGATCTCCAACCCCGGCGCCGGCGGCATCAACCACCTCTCCGTCGAGATGTTCGCGCGGCGCGTCGGCGTGACCTTCACCATGGTGCCCTTCAACGGCAACCAGCCCTCGCTGAACGCGCTGATCCGCGGCGATGTCGACCTGGCGACCGACAGCTTCTTCGCCACGCGGCCCTTCATCGAGCAGGGGCTGATCCGCCCGGTCGCCTTCAGCGGGCCGAAGCGCATGGCGGTGCTGCCCGAGGTGCCGACCTTCGCCGAGACCCTGCCGGGCTACGAGGTGGTGTTCTGGTCCGGCTTCCTCGCCCCCCGCGCCGCGCCGCCCGCCGTGCTCGACCGTATCAACGCCGAGGTGGACGCGATCCTGCGCGAGCCCGAGGTGATCGAGCGCCTGCGCAGCTTCGGCGCCGAGCCCGTGGGCGGCCCCCGCGACGCCTTCGCCAGGGCGATCGCCGAGGATTGGGTGCGCCTCGGCGCCGTGGTGCGGGAGGTCGGGCTGGACCGGGGCTAGGGCGTGTCACGCCTCGCCCGAGGGCGGCGCGCGGCGGGGCATGGCCGGCCGCGCGAGGGCCAGCAGCAGGTGCCGGGGCGGGCTGCGCCGGCGCGCGGCGGCGAGGGCCTCCCGCACCAGCCAGCGCGCCTCCGCCGCCGGCAGGGCGGGGCGCAGCACCAGCAGGCGCGAGACCCCCTCGGCCTCCGCCCAGCCCGCATCATGGCCCGCGGCCGCTGCCTCGGCGGACAGGGCGCCGACCAGGCGGTCGAGCAGCGGATCCTCGGGGGCGGTGGGGGAGGGATGGTCCGGCATGGCGGGCGCGAGCATGCCGCGTATCAGAACAAAACGCGAATCTTTCCGCCGGACCCTCGCGCCTCCGGAACGATCCTGCCCATCTTGCGCCCATGCCGGCCCTGGACGGATAGTCGGGGCGGGAAGGGACGCGAGCCACCGGCAGGCCACGACCGGGGAGGCACGCTTGCGCTGCACCGTCGCTCACGCGGCCGGTTCGCCCTGATGGCGCGCCGTCCGATCCGCCCACGGCCCCGGCCGCCGACCGGGCCCTCCGACGCGGCCGGCGAGGCGCTGGCGCATCTGCTGCGCGCGGTCCTCGACACCGCGCATCCGGCGCTGTCGGCGCGGCTGATCGCGGCGGCGATGCCCGCCGCCGGCACCACCGAACCGCCCCGCACCGATCCGCGCGACCCGGGCGGCGGCTGACGCCCGCTGGCCGCCGCTTCCACCAACCCCTGCCGGAGAACGACCGACGCCATGCCCACGCATCACGAGCTTCCCGCCACGCCCGAGCTGATGGTCTGGGGCACGCTGTCCGCGAAGACGCCGCCCGCCATCACCGTCGATTCGGGCGACACGGTCACGATCACCTCCATCCCCGCCGGCGGCCTGCCGAGCCTGCCCGCCGACCGCAGCCTGGTGCCGGCCGAGGTGCTGGCGGGCATCGAGAAGTTGTCGCAGGGCCCCGGCGCGCATTTCGTGAACCGCCCCGTCTTCGTGCGCGGCGCCGCACCCGGCGACACGCTGCAGGTGGAGATCCTCGCGGCCGAGCCGACGATGGACTGGGGCTTCGTCTCCGTCATGCCGCTGCTGGGGACGCTGCCCGAGGAGTTCACCGAGTACGAGACGATCCACCCCAGGATCGACCGCGCGCGGAAGGTGTGCCTGCTGCCCTGGGGGACGGAGCTGCCGCTCGACCCCTTCTTCGGCGTCATCGGCACCGCGCCGCCCGCCGCCTGGGGCGCCTGCACCACCAATGTCCCGCGCGCCTTCGGCGGCAACATGGACAACAAGGAGCTGAAGCCGGGCACCACGCTCTACCTGCCGGTCTTCAACGAGGGCGCGCTGTTCTATGCCGGCGACGGCCATGGCGTGCAGGGCGATGGCGAGGTCTGCATCACCGCGCTCGAGACCGGGCTGAAGGGCACCTTCCGGCTGACCCTGCGCAAGGACATCTCCCTGAAGATGCCCTTCGCCGAGACGGCGACGCACCTGATCTCGATCGGGCTCGACGAGGACCTGGATGACGCGGCGAAGCAGGCGGTGCGGGAGATGGTGCGCGAGATCTGCGTGCGAACCAACCTGTCGCGCAACCAGGCCTACATGCTCTGCTCCCTGATCGGCGACCTGCGCGTGACGCAGACGGTGGACGGCAACAAGGGCGTGCATATGATGCTCGCAAAGTCGTATCTTTGACGCCAGCGGGGGGAGAAGGGTCATGGACCTGGGCCTGAAGGGCCGGCGCGCGCTGGTGACCGGCGGCAGCAAGGGGATCGGGCGCTCGATCGCCGAGGTGCTGGCGGATGAGGGCTGCGATGTCGGGATCTGCGCGCGCAACGCGGCCGAAATAGAGGCGGTCGTCGCCGCGCTGGCCGCCAAGGGGGTCAGGGCGACCGGCAAGGCGGTGGACGTCTCCGACGGGAAGGCGCTGCGCGCCTGGGTCGCCGAGGCGGGCGCCGCGCTGGGCGGCATCGACATCGTCGTGGCGAATGTCAGCGCGCTGGCGATCGGTGCCGACGAGGAATCCTGGCGCGCCGGCTTCGCCACCGACATGATGGGCACCGTCGTGCTGGTCGACGCCGCCATGCCGTTCCTCGAGAAGTCCGACGCAGGCTCGATCGTTGCGATCTCCTCCGTCTCGGGCCGCGAGATCGACTTCGCCGCCGGGCCCTATGGCGCCTTCAAGGCGGCGCTGGTGCACTACACCCAGGGGCTGGCCTACCAGCTTGCCGGGAAGGGCATCCGCGCCAACGCCGTCTCGCCCGGCAACACCTATTTCGAGGGCGGCGTCTGGCCGCGCATCGAGCGCGACATGCCGGAGCTCTTCGCCAAGGCGCTCGCGCTGAACCCGACGGGGCGCATGGGCAAGCCCGAGGAGGTGGCGCGCGCCGTCGCCTTCCTGGCCAGCCCCGCGGCGAGCTTCGTCACCGGCACCAATTTGGTCGTCGACGGCGCGCTGACGCGCGGCGTCCAGCTGTGATGGGGGAGATCCGATGAACCGCAGACATGTCCTGACCGCGATCGGCGGCGGCCTGGCGGCCCCGCTGGTGTTCCGCCACGCGGCGCTCGGCGCCGACCCGATCACGGTGGTCGGCATCCACGACGCCTCCGGCGGCCTCGACATCTACGGCAAGCCGATGGTCGCGACGCTGGAATACGCGGTGGACGAGGTGAACGCCGCGGGCGGGCTGCTGGGGCGGCCGATCAAGCTGATCAACTACGACCCGCAGTCGAACATCCAGCTCTATACCCAGTTCGCGACCCAGGCCGCGACCCGCGACAAGGCGGCGGTGGTGCATGGCGGCATCACCAGTGCCTCGCGCGAGGCGATCCGCCCCGTGCTGCGGCGCTTCAACACGCTCTATTTCTACAACACGCAGTACGAGGGCGGGGTCTGCGACCGCAACTGCTTCTGCACGGGCTCGACGCCGGCGCAGAACGTCAGCCGCCTGGTGCCCTATGTGATGAACAAATGGGGCAAGAAGGTCTACATCCTGGCCGCCGACTACAATTACGGGCAGATCACCAGCAAGTGGGTGGTGAAGTTCTTCCGCGAGGGCGGCGGCGACGCCGCGGCGGTCGACTTCTTCCCGCTCGACGTCACGAATTTCGGCCCGGCCATCCAGAAGATCCAGGCGGCGCGGCCGGACATCGTGATGTCGGTCCTCGTCGGCGGCGCGCATGTCTCCTTCTACCGGCAATGGGCGGCGGCGGGCATGAAGAGCCGCATCCCCATGGCCTCGACCACCTTCGGCGGCGGCAATGAGAGCCTGCTGCTGAGCCCGGAGGAAGGGGACGGCATCACCTGCGCCTTCTCCTACTTCCAGGAGGTGGACAACCCCGCGAACAAGGCCTTCCTCGACAAGTTCCGCGCCAAGCTCGGCGCCAACACGCCCTATCTCGGCGGCGAGCTGGCGATGCGCACCTATGTCGGCCTGCATCTCTGGGCCGAGGGCGTGCGCCGTGCCAAGACCATCGACCGGGTGAAGGTGATCGAGGCGCTCGGCACAGGCGTGTCCTTCGCCGGCCCGCCGGGCAACACCGTGCTCGACCCGAAGACCAACCACGTCACGCTGGATGTCTACGTCGCCGAGGTGAAGAACCGCGGCTTCCAGATCCTGCAGCACTTCCCGAACTCGCCGCCCTCCGACACGCAGTCGGTCTGCGACCTGCAGAAGGACCCGAATAGCAACCGCCAGGTCGTGGTCGACGTGAAGATCTGATCCGTCATGGACTTCGCCATCGCGACCGCGCTGCAGGCGCTGACCGGCATCGCCACCCTGCTGCTGATCAGCCTCGGGCTCGCCATCATCTTCGGCATGATGCGGGTGATCAACCTGGCGCATGGCGAGTTCCTGATGCTCGGCGCCTACAGCGCGATCCTGGCCGTCGGCGCCGGGATCAACCTCTGGATCGCCATGCTGGTCGTGGCCCCGGTCGTCGTCGGGCTGTTCGGCGTGGTGGTGGAGCGGCTGATCATCCGCCGGCTCTACGGGCGGATGGTCGACACCATGCTGGCGACCTGGGGCCTGTCGCTGGCGATCATCGGTGCGGTGACGATGATCTTCGGCAACACGGTCGCCGGCTTCTCGGCGCCGCTCGGCAGCGTGCAGATCGGCGCGTACAGCACCTCCGGCTACGCGCTGTTCCTGATCGCGGCAGCCGCGGCGCTGATGGCGGCGACCTGGGCGGTGCTACGCTTCACCCCCGCCGGCCTGATCGCGCGGGGGACGATGCAGAACGCGTCGATGGCGGCCGCGCTCGGCGTGCCGACGGAGCGCGTCTATGCGCTGAGCTTCGCCGCCGGCGCCGCCGTCTCGGGCCTCGCCGGCGCGCTGATCGCGCCCTTCTCGGGCGTGGTGCCGACCATGGGCACGGCCTACATCGCCAAGAGCTTCATCACCGTCATCACCGGGGGAGCGGCGATGCTGGCCGGCACCACCGTGGCGTCCGGGCTGCTCGGCGCGGTGAACACGCTCGGCACCTTCCTGACCACGCCGGTGCTGGGTGAGGTGCTGATGCTCGCCGTCGCCATCCTGCTGCTGCGGCTGCTGCCGCAGGGCATCACCGGCCGCTTCTTCCGGCGGGCCCTGTGACCGCAACCGGGCGGCGCACCGCCTTCCACATCGTGCTGGCGCTGCTGGCGGCGGTCTTCGCGGCGTGGTGGCTGCCGCAGGTGCTCGAGCTCTTCGCGGTGATCAACGCGACGGTCTACATCGCGATGGCGGTGCTGGCGCTCTCGCTCGGGCTGGTCTGGGGCTTCGGCGGCATCCTCTGCTTCGGGCAGGCGGCCTTCTTCGGGCTCGGCGGCTACGCCTATGCTGTGGCGGCACTGAACCTGCCGGACACGACCTACGCCATCCCGATCGCGCTGGCCGTCCCGACCCTGGTCGCGGCGCTGCTCGGCTACGTGATGTTCTGGGGGCGGATCAGCGACGTCTATATCGGCGTCATCACCCTGACGGTCACGCTGATCCTGTTCAATTTCGTCAACTCCACCGCCGGCGACGAATGGACGATCGGCGCGGCGCCCTTGGGTGGGTTCAACGGCATCCCGGCGACGCCGCCGCTCAACATGCCAGGTGATCCCGGCACGCCGCTGACGCCGGAGCAGATCCTGGCGGTCGCCATCTTCTGCCTCGCGGGCTGCTACGTGCTGGCGAAGCTGGTGCTGCGCAGCCATTTCGGGCGCGTCGTCGTGGCGATCAAGGAGAACGAGCTCCGCGCCTCGCTGCTCGGCTACGACGTGCGCTGGTACAAGCTCGGCATCTTCACGCTCGGCGGCGCGATGGCGGGGCTGGCGGGGATGCTGTTCGCCAATTGCGTCTTCGTCAGCCCGACCATGTTCTCGCTGGCCTATTCGGGACAGATCATCATCTGGGTGATGGTGGGCGGCGTCGGCACCCTGGTCGGGCCCGTGGTGGGCGCGGTGCTGATCCAGATGCTGACGACCTGGGCCGGCACCCTGCCGCAGGTGAACCCGAACCTGATCCTGGGCGTCATCCTCCTGGTCGCGGTGCTGCTGATCCCGCGCGGGCTGCAGCCGACGGTGACCGACCTGCTGCGGCGCCGCGCGCCGGCCCCCGTGCCGCTGGCCCGCGAGGAGGAGCGCGAGGCATGACCGCGCTGCTCTCGACCGAGGGCCTGACCATGCGCTTCGGCGGCATCGTCGCGGTGGACGACGTCACGCTCTCGATCGCCGAGCGCGAGCTGCGCTGCCTGATCGGGCCGAACGGCGCGGGGAAGAGCACCTTCTTCCGCTGCCTGACCGGCCAGTACCGCCCGACCTCCGGGCGCATCCTGTGGCGCGGGCGGGACATCACGGGCCTCGACAGCCATGCGATCGCGCGGCTCGGCGTCGGGATCAAGACGCAGGTGCCCTCGCTGTTCGACGGGCTGACCGCGATGGAGGGCGTGACGCTTGCCGTCCGCCGCAGGCATGGCGAGCGGGAGAGCCGCAGGCGTGCCGCGGCCGCGCTGGAGCGCCTGGGCATCGGCGCGCTGGCGGAGCGGCAGGTCGGCCTGCTGGCGCATGGCCAACGGCAGCTCGTGGAGCTGGCGATGGTGGTCGCCCCCGATCCGGACCTGATCATCCTGGACGAACCGACAGCGGGCATGAGCGCCGAGGAGACCGCCGGCACCGCCGCGCTGATCCGGGAGATGAGCCGCGACCACGCCATCGTCGTCGTCGAGCACGACATGCAGTTCATCCGCTCCATCGCGCGCACGGTCACGGTCTTCCACCAGGGTCGCGTGCTGATGGAGGACACGGCCGGGCGCGTGCTGTCGGACCCGCGCGTGCACGACGTCTATCTCGGCCGGCCGGTGGCGCACGCATGATGATGGTCGAGGACCTTGTCGCCGGCTACGGGCGCATCGGCGTGCTGCGCGGCGTGTCACTGTCGGTGGAGGCCGGAAGCTGCGTCGGCATCCTCGGCCACAACGGCATGGGCAAGACGACACTGCTGCGCACCATCATGGGCCTGCTGCCGACGGAGCGCGGGCGCGTGTTGCTGGATGGCGCGGAGATCCAGCGCCTGGCGCCGCATGCGCGCGCGCGCGCCGGCCTCGGCTATGTCCCGCAGGGGCGGCAGATCTTCCCCGCGCTGACGGTGCGCGACAATCTCCGCTTCGGCATCCTCGCCAAGCGCGGCGACGAGGCCGCGATCCTGGGCGAGGTGCTGGAGGAATTCCCCGAGCTCGTCCGCCTGCTCGACCGGCCCGGCGGCGCGCTGTCGGGCGGGGAGCAGCAGCTGCTCGCCCTGGCGCGCACGCTCTGCGGCCGGCCACGCCTGCTGCTGCTGGACGAGCCGACCGAGGGCATCCAGCCTTCCATCGTCGCCGCCATGATCGAGCGCATCCGTGCGCTGTCGCGCTCGCGCGGGCTCGCGGTGCTGCTGGTCGAGCAGAATCTCGACTTCATCCAGGGCCTCGCCGACCGCGTGCTGCTGATCCATCGCGGCCGCATCACGCGCGAGCTGCCGCGCGAGGCGCTGGCCGATCCCGCGCTGGTGCAGGAGTTCACCGGCACCGCAACCGCCTGAGAGGAGGAGGAACCCACCATGCCGCTCGGAACCCTGAAGCTTCCCAGCATCGACGAGCTCCGCAAGGTCGCCGGCGAGCTCGGCATGACCATGACCGATGAGGAGCTGGCGGTGCACCGCCAATGCCTCGAAGGCGGCTTCGCGGCCTACAACCTCGTCGATCAGATGGCCGATGAAATCCCGGCGGTGCAGTACCCGCGCACACCCGGCCATCGCCCCACGGGCGCCGAGAACCCCTACAACGCCTGGTACCACAAGACGACGATCGAGGGCGCGCCGAGCGGGAAGCTCAAGGGCAAGAAGGTCGCGATCAAGGACAATGTCCTCGTCGCCGGCGTGCCGATGATGAACGGGGCCTCGACGCTCGAGGGCTACGTGCCGGACGTAGACGCGACGGTCGTCACGCGCATCCTCGATGCCGGCGGCACTATCGTCGGCAAGACGGTCTGCGAGTATTTCTGTTTCTCGGGCGGCAGCCACACCAGCGCGCCCTTGCCGGTGCACAACCCGCACCGCATGGGCTATTCCGCGGGCGGCTCCTCCTCCGGCTCCGGCGCCGTCGTCGCGGCGGGCGAGGTGCCGATGGCGCTCGGCGGCGACCAGGGCGGGTCGATCCGCATGCCGGCGGCCTATTGCGGCATCTACGGCATGAAGCCGACGCATGGCCTCGTGCCCTACACCGGCATCATGCCGATCGAGCTGACCCTCGACCACACCGGCCCGATGACCGCGACGGTCGAGGACAACGCGCTGCTGCTCGAGGTGCTGGCCGGCCCCGACGGGCTCGACCCGCGCCAGTACAACACCGCGCCCGTGCCGTCCTATCGCGACCTGATGCGCGGCGGCATCAAGGGCATGCGGATCGGCGTGGTGGAGGAAGGCTTCGGCCACCCGACCTCGCTCGAGAAGAGCGATGCGGTGGTGCGCGAGGCCTGCGAGCGGCTGAAGGGCCTCGGCGCGATCGTCGAGAAGGTCTCGATCCCGATGCACCGCCAGGCGCCGGCGATCTGGCTGCCCGTGGCGGCCGAGGGTGCCACCGTGCAGATGATGCACGGCAATGGCTACGGCTTCAATTGGCAGGGGCTCTACGTCACCTCGCTGATGACGGCCCATAGCGGCTGGCGCGGCCGCGCCGACGAGCTGTCCGACACGCTGAAGAACACCATGCTGCTCGGCCACTACATGGTCACGCGGCATCGCGGCCACTACTACGCCAAGGCGCAGAACCTGGTGCGCCGCCTGCGCGCGGCCTATGATTCGGTGCTGGCGCAATACGACCTGCTGGCGATGCCGACCCTGCCGATGGTCGCCACGCCCATCCCCGCGCCGGACGCGCCGACCGCCGAGATCATCCAGCGCGCCTTCGAGGTGCTGCCGAACACCGCCGGCTTCGACTGCACGCACCACCCCGCCATGACCGTGCCCTGCGGCCTGGTGGACGGGCTGCCGGCGGGCCTGATGTTCGTCGGCAAATTCTACGACGAGGGCACGATCTACCGCGCCGCGGCGGCCTTCGAGCAGGGCGTGGACTGGAAGACGCTCAAGGCCTGATTGCGTCCGGGCCGGAACCGACGCACGCTCGCCTCCCTCGGCACAGGGAGGCGGGCGTGGCGGAACTCTGGCAATTCGAGGCGGCGGATCTCGCGCGGCTGATCCGCCACGGCAAGGTCTCCTCGCGCGAGGCGACGCAGAGCGCGATCGCGCGCATGCAGGCGGTGAACCCCGCCCTCGGCGCCGTGAACCGGATGCTCGAGGCGGAGGCGCTCGTCGCCGCCGATGCCGCGGACGCCGCCGTGAAGCGGGGCGAGGCGCTCGGGCCGTTGCATGGCGTGCCGGTCACCACCAAGGCGAATGTCGACCAGGTCGGCTGCCCGACCGACAACGGCGTGCCCGCCTTCCGCGACGCCATCGCCACCGAGGACAGCGCCGTCGTCGCCAACATGAAGCGCGCGGGCGCCGTCATCATCGGCCGCACCAACACGCCGGCCTTCTCGATGCGCATGTTCAGCAACAACGATCTGCATGGGCGCACGCTCAACCCGCTCGACCCCGCCATCTCCCCGGGCGGGTCGAGCGGCGGGGCGGGGGCCGCGATCGCGGCCGGGATCGGCGCCGTCGCGCATGGCAACGACATCGGCGGCTCGATCCGCATCCCGGCCTATTGCTGCGGCGTCGTGGGACTGCGGCCGACGGTCGGGCGCATCCCCGCCTTCAGCCCGAGCGCGGCCGGCACGCCGCGGCCCATGGCGTCCCAGATCATGGCGGTGCAGGGGCCGCTTGCGCGCTCCGTGCGCGACCTGCGGCTGGGGCTCGCGGCGATGGGCGCCTCGGCCGGCTGGCGCGATCCGCGCTGGGTGGATGTGCCGCTGCACGGTCCCCCGCCGCCGCGCCCGATCCGTGCGGCAATTCTGCCCGAGGTGCCGGGCGGTCACACCGATCCCGCCCAGGCCGAGGCGGTGCGCATCGCCGGTCGCCACCTTGCCGCCGCCGGCTACGCGGTGGAGGAAGCGGTGCCGCCGGCCTATGAGGCCGTCGTCTCCGTCTGGCATCGCATCGTACTGACCGAGCTGGAATACACGCTGCGTCCGAAGATCGAGGAGCTGGGCGGCGAGGCGGCGCGCCTCTCCTGGGCACATTGGCGCGCCCTGTTCGCCCCGACCGACCTGCCCGGCCTGGTCGCCGCCTATGCGGAGCGCGAGATTCTGTTGCGCCAGTGGCTCGCCTTCTTCGAGACCTACCCCGTGCTGGTCCTGCCGACGCTCGCGCATCTGCCGCCCGCGCAGGATCTGGATCTGACGAAGGACGGCCAGGCGCGCGCGCTCGATTCGATCCGCGCCTGCCTGCCGGCGCCGGCGCTGGGCCTTCCCGGGCTTTCCGTGCCCGTGGGCAGCGCGGGCCGACTGCGCACCGGCGTGCAGGTGATGGCCGCGCTGTTCCGCGAGGATCTCTGCCTCGATGCCGCCGAGGCGATCGAGGCGCAGGAGGGCGGGCCGGTCGCCCCCATCGATCCGCGCGGCTGACGCGCAACCCGGGAGGAAACAAGAATGACCCAGCGTTTCAGCGGCACCACCGCCGTGGTGACCGGCGGCGCCTCCGGCATCGGCCTCGCCATCACGCGGCGCCTGCTGGCGGAGGGCGCGTCCGTTGCCTGCGCCGACATCAGCGCGGAACGCCTGCAGGCCGCCGAGAAGGACCTCGACGCCGGCACCCGCGCCATCTTCGTCCAGGCCGATGTGACGAAGGAGGCGGAGGTGGAGGCACTCATGGACGCCGCCGTCACGCGCCTCGGCCCGCTCGGCGCCGCCTTCAACGCCGCCGGCGCCTCGCGCCCCTCCTACCTCGTCGATCTCAGCGAGGAGGATTGGGATTTCACCGTCGATCTCTGCCTCAAGGGCGTGTTCCTGGCGATGAAGCACGAGGCGCGGCGGATGATCGCCCACGGCAAGGGCGGCGCCATCGTCAACATCGCCTCCCTCAACGCGCATGTGCCGATGCATGCCGGCGCGGCCTACGCCACGGCCAAGGCCGGCGTCGAGATGCTGACGAAGAACGGCGCGCTGGAATGGGCCGACCGCGGCCTCCGCGTGAACGCGATCCTGCCCGGCCTGGTGCAGACGCCGCTCACCCGCCGGCATTTCGACAACCCCGACGCGCTCGCCGCCTTCAACGCACGCACGCCCATGGGCCGCCCGGCCCAGCCGGAGGAGATCGCGGGGCCCTCGCTCTTCCTCGCCAGCGCGGATGCCAGCTACGTCAACGGGGCCAGCCTGCTGGTCGATGGCGCCTGGGCGGTCAGCGGCTACCCCGACATGCGCCCCTTCCGCGGGCCGGAGCGCTGGCAGGGCCCGTGACGCGCCCGGGCCGGCTGGTCCATGCTGGCAACGGACCCGTGCGGCCAAGCGCGGGCCATCGACCGGGAGGCACGACGCCATGCGACGCCTGATCCTTGCCCTCGCCGCCGCGCTGCTGCTGGCGCCGACCGCCGCGCGGGCGCAGCAGGAATTCCCCGCGCGCCCGATCACCATGATTATCGTCTTCGCGCCCGGCGGCGCGACGGACGTGCTGGCGCGCATCGTCGCCGATCACATGTCGCGCACGCTGAGCCAGCGCGTGCTGGTCGAGAACCTCTCCGGCGCCGGCGGGACCATCGGCGGCGCGCGCGGCGCGCAGGCAGCGCCGGACGGCTACACCTTGACGGTCGGCAGCCTCGGCAGCCATTCCGCCGCGCCCTCCATCTACCGCGCCATCGCCTATGATCCGCGGGAGCTGCAGCCGATCGGGCTGATCGCCGGCACGCCGCTGTATTTCGCCGTGCGCAACACGCTGGCGGTGAAGGATTTCGCCGGCTTCGCCGCGCAGGTGCGGGCCAATCCGGGCCGGCTTTCCAATGCCCATGCCGGCATCGGCTCGACCAACCACCTGGCCTGCGCGCTGTTCGCCCACCTGACGGGGCTCGAGATGAACGCCATCCCCTATCGCGGGGAGGGGCCGGCGCTGAACGACCTGGTCGCCGGGCAGGTGGACAGCGCCTGCCTGCTCGCGCCCGCCGCCGTGCCGCAGATCCAGGCCGGCACGATCCGCCCGCTGCTGGTCGCCGAGCCGGCGCGGCGCCCCTCGACGCCCGAGGTGCCCACCTCGCGCGAGGCCGGCATCGAGGCCTTCGTCTTCCAGGGCTGGAACGCGGTCTTCGCGCCGCGCGGCACGCCGGAGGCGGTGGTGGCGAAGCTTTCCGGCGCGCTGCGGGCCGCGCTGACCGATCCCGCCGTGCGCAAGCGCATCGAGGAGACCGGCGCCGTCCCGCCCGCCGCGGACCGGATGGGGCCGGAGCCGCTGCGCGCGCTGGTGCGGTCGGAGGTCGATCGCTGGGCGACGGTGGTGAAGGCGGCGGGGATCGAACCGCAATAACGCCTTCCCCCCCGCCTCACCCTTCCAGCCAGGCCCGCACCGCTTCGCGCAGGAAGGCCGTGTCCACCGGGTTCGACACCGGGTTGCCGGCGCGGTGGCCCCAGATGCTCGGGATCGGGCGCAGGGCGCCGTGGCGCAGATGCGGCAGCTCCGCCGCATTGTCGGCGACCCGGAAATACAGGTCGGTCTCGCCCGGCAGCAGCAGCACCCGCGCCTCGATGGCGCCGAGCGCCTTCGCCAGGTCGCCGCCGTAGCGGGGATCGTCGGCGATGTCCCCCGCGGCCCAGGTGCGAAGCTGCGCCAGCAGGTCCGCGGCGTGGCGGCGCCCGAAGCGCTCCACCCAATCCGTGCGCAGGAAGGTCTCGAGGTCGGGCGCGCCGAGGGCGGTCAGGTGCAGCCCCGCGCGGTAGAAATCCTGGCTGAGCGCCCAGCCGGCATAGATCCGGCCGAAGGCGTTCAGCGCCTTGGCGGGCCGCGCCGCGAAGCGGCCGTTTCCCTCGTATTCCGGCGCCGCCTCCAGGGTCGCGATCAGGCCTTCCAGGAAGACGCGATTGTGCACGGCGGTGCGCGCCGAGCCGCAATTGACGATCGCCCGCGCCACGCGGTCGGGATGGGCGGCGGCCCAGTGATAGGCCTGCTGCGCGCCCATGGACCAGCCATAGACGGCGTGCAGCCGCTCGATCCCCCAGGTCTCCGCCAGCAGCCGCCGCTGCGCGCCGACATTGTCCCAGGCCGTGACGAGGTCCGGCCAGCCCGGGTTGTTGCTCGGCGAGGCGGAGAGGCCGTTGCCGAACATGTCGGGGATGACGATGAACCAGCGCGTCGGGTCCAGCACGCGATCCGGCCCGATCAGCCACTCCAGGTCGCGCGCATGCGCGGAGTAGGAGGTCGGGTACAGCACGACATTGTCGCGCGCGTGCGAGAGCGTGCCATGCGCGCGCCAGGTGAGCCGCGCATCGGGCAGCGTGCCGCCCTTGTGCAGCGGGAGATCGCCGAGGCGGAACTCGCCCTCGGCCACCGGCCAGGCCCCGGTCATGTCATGCCTCCCTCGTCCGCAGGTCCCGGATCAGGCGCCGGTGGAAGCCCGCGTAGCCATCCGGCTCGACATGCGCCAGCCGGTCCTTCAGCCGCGCATGCGCCGCGGCCAGGCGGTGGAAGGGGATGAAGGGGTAGAGGTGATGCTCGGCGTGGTAGGGCATGTTCCACATCAGCAGCCGCACCGCCTTCCCGGTCAGCACGGTGCGGGTGTTGGTCAGGCCGTTGCGGTCCTCCGAGCAGCCGGTGTGCTCCGCCATCAGGTAGAGCCGCAGCACCGGCTGGCCGAGCAGCTGGGGCCCGACCCAGTAGAGGAACACGGCCTCCCACCCCAGGCCGAGGCCGGCGGCCAGCGCCAGCGCGACCGTCAGCGCGGAGGAGGCGCGGACGGAGCGGATCACCCGCGGCGCCGTCGCCGGGTGCAGGAAGGGGTAGCGCGACATGTCCCCGCGCCAGGCCGCCGCCCAGGTCTCGAGCCGCGCGCGCCAGGAGAGGCCGGCGGTGGCGCGCAGCACATAGCCGGCGAGGCTGCGGGGCGGCCCGGGCGAGGCCTCCGGATCCAGCATCGGGTCCTGGGTGTGCTTGTGGTGGGCGTGGTGGAATTGCTGGTAGAAATGCCAGTTGTGCAGGCTCGGCAGCGCCACGATCCAGCCGATCACCGCATTGGCGGTGCGGGAGCGGAAGGCGGTGTAGTGCGAGGTCTCGTGAAAGGGCGCGAAGAGCGCGGCCTGCACGATGCCCATGGCCAGCATCGCCGGCAGCACGAGCAGCCCCGGCGCGGCCGCGATCAGGGCGCCGCTGCCCAGGATCAGGGCAAGGTGGATCGCCGCCCGCGTGGCGCCCCGCGCATCCGA
Organism: uncultured Acetobacteraceae bacterium; assembly: GCA_964564645.1. Taxonomy (GTDB): domain Bacteria; phylum Pseudomonadota; class Alphaproteobacteria; order Acetobacterales; family Acetobacteraceae; genus CAZMCV01. Next base: position 5,583 of record CAZMCV010000038.1, on the reverse strand, counting down.
GCGTTCGCCGAGATCCATCATCTCCCGCGGCTTCGGCGCCGCGACATCGGTCGTGCCCATGGTCCCGTCCGTCCTTGCCCGGTGGTGGGGCAAGCAAGCGCCGCGCCGCTCAGCGCGCCGCGCCGAACCAGCGCCGCTCGATCGCCTCCGTCGTGCCGTCGGCCTGCATCTCGAGCAGCGCGTGGTTGATCCGCTTGCGCAATTCGCTGCCGAGCGGGACGGCGATGGCGTAGGGCTCCGGCCGGAAGACGGGCCCGACCAGCGCCACCCGGCTGCGCCCGCCGCGGGATGCCAGCCAGTGGCGCAGCTGCGGCGCCTCATAGACCACCGCGTCGATCTCGCCGCGCAGCAGCTTCGCATGCGCCTCCTCGATGTCGGTCATCGGCTGGAAGGGCAGGTCCCGCGCCTCCAGCCACTCGGCGGCGATGGTGCCGGGGGCGGTGGCGATGGTCTTGCCCGGCAGGTCGGATGGTCCGCCGATGCCGCTGCGCAGCTGCTCGACCGTCAGCGCGGAGGTGATGGAGGCGGTGAACTGCGCGATCAGCACGACGCCGGACAGCCACATGGCGCCGATGACGAAGCGCTTGACCAGGCGCGTCGTCTCGGGGCTGCCATGCGAGCCATTGGCGAAGACCTCCACCAGTCCCCACACGCCCTCGCCGATCCCGCGCAGGTAGCCGCGCTGGAAGGCCGGGTTGTGCCGCCGCTCGACCAGCCAGAGCAGATGCGCCAGCACCAGCACCACCGCCCCGCCGGTGCCGAGCAGCCCGAGCAGCTCCCCCGGCGCCAGCGCCAGGATCGACGCCCACCAGGCCTCGCCCTCGGTGTCGGTCGCGACCAGCACCTGCAGGCCGGATTGGTAGTAGGGCACGGTGAAGTCGACCACCGCGTCGCGCTCCGTCGTCACGGCAAGCGCCGAGATCGCGACATCCGCCCGCCCCTGCGCCAGCGCGGCGAGCTGCTGGGCATCGCTGAGGTCGGACAGCACCCGCCATTGCGTGTCGACGCCGAGGCGCCGTGCGACCTCGTGCCAGATCTCGATGCTGTAGCCCGAGACCGGCGAGCCCGGCAGTTGCACGAAGGGCGAGGCGTAGCCGGTGACGACGCGCAGCACGGGCTTCGGTTCCGCCGCGGCGGCGGCGGCGGCCGCCACGCACAGCACCAGCGCCGCGGCGACGATCCGCATCATGGCGCTGGCTCGGTGCGGTTCTCGTCGGTGGTGAACAGCGCCGCGATGCGCCAGCCCGATTGTGTCTCCACGCAGAGCGCGCTGACCAGGATGGCGTAGCGGGCGGGCTCGGCGGCCCGCCCGACCTCGAGCAGCAGCGGCAAATGCAGCACCGCGCTCCCGGGTGTCACGGTCACGGCCCGCGCGCGCGCCATGTCGGGCTCGATCCGCCAGACCTCGTTGGCCTGGAAGCGGGCCATGCGCGCGAGCGCGGCCTCCGCCCCCCACACCGAGAGCCCATTGGTGACCCAGAGGAAATCCGGCCCGTCCAGCAGCAGGGCGCGCACGCGGGCGAGGTCATGGGCGTTCTGCGACTCCGCGAAGGCCGCGTAGAGCCGCCGCGCCTCCTCGGCCGGGCCTGCCAGGGCCGGGCCACTGCCCAGGGCAAGGGCCAGGGCCGCCGCAATCCAGAGTCTGCGCATCCGATCCTCCCCGGTCGCTTTTCGTCGTCGTGCCTCAGGTCGTTTCGCGGGGCACCGGCGCGAGGTTCTGCGGGCATGCGATCGGGGAGTGTCCCGGCAAGTCGCAGGGACCGCAGGTTGACGGCACAGATGTTCCTGATATGTTCCAGATGTCCGCCATGACCCCAGGCTTCGCCGAACTCGCCGCCCTGTCGAACTTCACCTTTCTCGAAGGCGCCTCGCATCCGCGGGAGATGGTGGCGGCGGCGAAGGCGCTCGGCCATGCGGCGATCGGCATCGCCGACCGCAACAGCTTCGCCGGGCTGGTGCGCGGCCATGTCGCGGCGAAGGAGCTGGGGCTGCGCTTCGTCCCCGGCGCGCGGGTGCGGCTGCTGGACGGGTGCGAATACCTGGCCTGGCCGACCGACCGCGCCGCCTATGGTCGGCTGGCGCGGCTGCTCTCGGCCGGGCGGATGCAGGCGCCGAAGGGCGAATGCCACATCGACCGCGACGCGCTGATCGGCCATGCGGAGGGGCTGGTGCTGGCGCGGGTGCCGCCCGAGGCGCCGGATGCCGCCTTCGCCGACCGCCTGGCGCGCGACGCGGCGGCGCTGCGGGGGCGCCTCGCCCTGCCGCTGTTCTGCGCGGCGCGGCACCGCTTCGGCGGCGACGACCGCAAGCGGCTCGACCTTCTGGCGGCGATGGCGGGCGCGGCGCGGTCGGGGCTGCTGGCGGCCGGCGGGGCGCGCTTCCACGCCGCCGAACGCCGGCGGCTGGCGGATGTGCTGGCGGCGATCCGGCTCGGCGTGACGGTCGATGCGCTGGGCCTGGAAGCGGCGCCGAACGCGGAGGCGCACCTCAAGCCGCCCGCGGAGATGCTGCGGCTGTTCCGCGGGCACGAGGGGGCGGTGGCGAACACGCTGCGCGTGGTGGCGGCCTGTTCCTTCTCCATGGACGACCTCGCCTACGAATACCCGGACGAGATCCTCGACCCCGGCCTGACGCCGCAGCAGACGCTGGAACGCCGCGTGGCGGAGGCCGTGCGCGCGCGCTGGCCCGACGGGGCGCCGCCCAAGGTCGCGGCGCAGATCGCGCATGAGCTGCGGCTGATCGCGCAGCTCGACTACGCGCCCTACTTCCTGACGGTGCACGAGATCGTGCGCTTCGCGGTCGGCCAGGGGATCCTCTGCCAGGGCCGCGGCTCGGCGGCGAACTCGGCCGTGTGCTACGCGCTCGGCATCACCTCCGTCGCCCCCGACAAGCACGACCTGCTGTTCGAGCGCTTCATCTCCGCCGCGCGCGACGAGCCGCCCGACATCGATGTCGATTTCGAGCACGAGCGGCGCGAGGAGGTGATCCAGCACATCTACAAGCGCTACGGCCGCCACCGCGCCGCCATCGCCGCGACGGTGATCCGCTACCGCGAGCGCAGCGCCATCCGCGAGGTCGGCCGCGCCATGGGCCTCAGCGAGGACGTCACGGGGCGGCTGGCGAAATCGGTCTGGGGCGCGGGCGGGGCGCCGCTCGCCGAGGTCGCGCGCGACCAGGGGCTGGACCCGGAGGGCGATCCGCGGCTGCGCATGGCCTGCGACCTGGCGGAGGCGCTGCTGGACTTCCCCCGCCACCTTGCGACGCATGTCGGCGGCTTCGTCATCACCCGCGGCCCGCTGACCGAGCTCGCCATCGTCACCAAGGCGGCGATGCAGGACCGCCACACCATCGAATGGGACAAGGACGACATCGAGGCGCTGCGCATCCTGAAGGTGGATGTGCTGGGCCTCGGCATGCTCACCTGCGTGCGCCGCGCCTTCGACCTGATCGCGGCGCATGGCGGCGAACCGCTGACCCTGCAGAGCGTGCCGCAGGACGACCCCGCGACCTATGCGATGCTGCGGCGCGCCGACAGCCTCGGCGTCTTCCAGGTGGAGAGCCGGGCGCAGATGAACATGCTGCCGCGCCTCCGCCCCGAGAAATTCTACGACCTGGTCATCGAGGTCGCCATCGTCCGCCCCGGCCCGATCCAGGGCGACATGGTCCATCCCTATCTCCGGCGGAAGAACGGAGAGGAGCCGGTCACCTACCCCTCGCCCGAGCTCGAGCGCGTGCTGAGCAAGACCCTCGGCGTGCCGCTGTTCCAGGAGCAGGCGATGCAGATCGCCATCGTCGGCGCCGGATTCACGCCCACGCGCGCCGACCAGCTGCGCCGCGCCATGGCGACCTTCCGCCATGTCGGCACGATCTGGCAGTTCCAGCAGGAATTCCTCGAGGGCATGGTGGCGAATGGCTACGACGCCGCCTTCGCCGAGCGCTGCTTCCGCCAGATCGAGGGCTTCGGCACCTATGGCTTCCCGGAAAGCCATGCCGCGGCCTTCGCGCAGCTCGTCTATGTCTCCGCCTGGATCAAGCGGCACCATCCGGCGGCCTTCGCCGCGGCGCTGCTGAACAGCCAGCCCATGGGCTTCTACGCGCCGGCGCAGATCGTGCGCGACGCGCGCGAGCATGGCGTGGCGATCCGCCCCATCGACGTCCTGCGCAGCGACTGGGACTGCACCTTGGAGCCCGATGCGCGCAGCACGGGCGGCCTCGCGCTCAGGCTCGGCATGCGGCTGGTGCAGGGGCTGGCGCAGGACGCCGCGGCGCGTGTGGTCGCGGCGCGGGATGACGGCTCCGCGCGGGCCGCGCGGGATGACGGCGCGTCCCGCCCGGTGCGCGACCTGCCCGGGCTGATCCGCCGCGCCAGGCTGGATCGCGGCGCCGTCGAGCACCTGGCCGAGGCGGACGCCTTCCGCGGCCTCGGCCTCGACCGCCGCGCCGCCCTGTGGGAGGCGGCGGGCGTCGAGGCCCCCGCGCCGATGCCGACCGACCTGCTGGAAGCAGCCGCCTCCCTGCCCGGCGCCACGGCCGGGGAGGAGACGGTGCTGGACTACACCGCCACCGGCCTCTCGCTCCGCCACCACCCGCTGAGGCTGCTGCGCCCGAGGCTCGACGCGCTGCGCCTGGCCGACACCCGCGCGCTGAATGCGGCCCGCCGCGGCGCCTGGATCCGCCTGGCCGGCCTGGTGCTGGTCCGCCAGCGCCCGGGCAGCGCCAAGGGCGTGGTGTTCTTCACGGTGGAGGATGAATGGGGGGTGGCCAACCTCGTCGTCTATCCGGACCTCGCCCGGGCGTTCCGCGCCGCGGTCGTCGCCGCGCGCCTGGTCGTCGCGGAAGGGCGCGTGGAGCGGGTCGAGGCGGCGGTGCCCATCATCCACCTGATCGTGCGGAAGCTGACCGACCGCTCCGACCTGCTGCGCGATCTCGCGGCGCTCGAGGAGCCGGGCCGGGGACCCTGGCGCCGGGCGCTGGCCCGCGCCGACGAGGTGGAGCGGCCGGATCTGCGGGGCGATCCCCGCGCCGGCGCGCGGCGCCGGGCCGATCCGGCCGGGCCGGATTCGCCGCCCCTGGCGCCGCCCGTCTGCTGCGACCCGGAGCCACGTCTGCGCCTGCCGCCCAGCCGGGATTTCCACTGATGGGCAGGTTGTATTTGCGAACGACTCGCAATTGCACTACGCTCGCGCCACCCGATCAGGATGGGGGGAGAGAGCGCTTGGCCACCCGCGGATTGCCGACCTGGCCCTGGGCCAGGACCTGCCCGGACGAATTGCCGGCCCCGGAACGCCTGCTGCTGGAGACGATGCGGGCCTGGCACGCCGCCCGCCGCGCCGACGCCCCGACGCTCGCCGCGCTCCGCCTGCCGCTGATCGCCGAGGGCGCCGGCGCGGCCGCGGGCCCGCTCGACCGGATGCTGGGCCTGGCCGCGGAGGCACGGCCCGAGGGGATCGGCATCGCCGCCTGCCCGCTCTGCCCGCATGTCACCCCGGCGGAGGCGATGATCCTGCTCGGCTGCGCCATCGCCCAGCGCGGCGCGGCGGCGGAGGCGCTGGCGGTGCTCGCCCTCTGGGTGCCGGGCACGGC
>CAZMCV010000037.1:0-28915 GCA_964564645.1 uncultured Acetobacteraceae bacterium | reverse complement strand
TCACCCGGCAATGCACGCCCATCCAGGTGGCGAGCCGGCATCCGCTGGCGAAGTCCCAGCGGCCGGATTCCACCCGGTAGCCGCCGCCCGGCAGCGCATGCGCGACGACCTCGTTCGGCGGGCCCCAGGCGACGACGCAGCGCGGATCGGCGAAGATCGCGCGCGCGCTGTCGATCGGCAGGAAGGGCGCGATCAGCGCGGCGCTGTTGCCGACGAAGACGTTCCACGCGACCGAGGCATCGTGCCGCGCGATCTCCGCCACGGCATCGAGATAGGTGGTGGGCGCGATCTCCTCGCCGCCGACGCTGCGCGGCAGCAGCAGGCGGAACAGCCGCGCCGCGTGCAACGCATCCGCGAGCTCCGGCGGGATGCGCCGCGTCCGCTCGATCGTCTCGGCCGCCTCGGCGATGCGCGGGCCGATGGCGCGCGCCCTGGCGAGCGTGTCCTCGGCTGGAACCGGGATATCCATGGTCGCCCTCCCGCCGCCATGGCACGCCCAAACGGGCGGCGCCGTCAAGCGCCGCCTGCGCCGGGGCTCAGTTCTTGTAGGACGGGTCCTCGCGGTCGAGGATCCGCTTCAGCGCGTCGAAATGCCACTCCGCGTTGGACCGTCCGCCATACTTCGGCGCAAGGGCGCGGTAGCTCTGCACCGTGTGGTCCACCACCTCCTGCGGCAGGCGCTTCAGCGGCTTGCCGGTCCACATGGCGTAGAGCTGCACCTGCGCCACGCGCTCCATGTAGTAGAGCCGGTCATAGGCCTCGGCGACGTTCCTGCCGACCGTCGCGACGCCGTGGTTGGCCATGATCAGCACGGTCGACTGGCCGATCACCTTCGACAGCCGCTCGCCCTCGGCGGGGTCGAAGGCCGGGCCGGTGTAGATGTCGTCATAGGCGGTGTGCATCATCGTGCCGACCTCGGTCTGGCCGATCGGCAGGATCTGCGGATCCTCGAGGCGCGAGAGCGCGCTGGTGTAGGGCATGTGGGTGTGGAAGACGGCGGCGGCGTCCGCGATCAGCCGGTGCATCGGCGCGTGGATGCAGAAGGCGCTGCGCTCGACATGGCCTTCGCCGGCCTTGAGCTCGCCGTCATAGCCGACCTCCATGAAGCAGGAGGCGTTGACCTCGCTCCAATGGGTGCCGAAGGGGATCTGGTAGTAGCGGTCCGTCGTGCCCGGCACGCGCAGGGTGAAGTGGTTGAAGATGCCCTCGTGGAATCCGTCTCGGACGGCGAGGCGATGCGCGGCGGCGAGGTCCACGCGCGCCTGCCAGCGCGCCTCCTCGATCGCCATGTCGGCGGGCTTGATCGATTCCAGCGGCATGGTGGGCTCCTTCCTTCAGGATCGGTTGGCGATGGCGTGCCAGACACGCTCCGGCGTCGCGGGCAGGTCGAGATGCGTCACACCCAGCGGGCGCAGCGCGTCGATCACGGCGCCCTGCAGCGCCGGCAGCGCGCCGACCGTGCCGGCCTCGCCCGCGCCCTTGACGCCGAGCGGGTTGGTCGCGGTCGGCACGGGATTCGACAGCACCGTCATGTCGCAGAAATCGGCGGCGCGCGGCATCGGGTAGTCCTGGAAGCTCGCGGTCAGGATCTGGCCGGTCTCGGGCTCGTAGACCACGTTCTCGCCGAAGGCCTGGCCGAGCCCCTGCGCGATGCCGCCATGGATCTGGCCCTTGAGCAGCAGCGGGTTGATCACCGTCCCGACATCGTCGACCACGGTGTAGCGCAGCAGCGCGGTCTCGCCGGTCTCGGGGTCGATCTCGACCTCGGCGATGTGGCAGCCATTGGGGAAGGTGGCGTCGCCCGGCCGCGTGATCAGCAGCGCGTGCAGGCCGAGCTCCTCGCCGGGAGGCAGCGCGCCGGGGACGAAGCTGCGGCGCGCGACCTCCTCGAGGCGCATCCCGCGATCGGTGCCGGCGACGCGGAAGACGCCATCCTCGAACTCGATGTCGGCCTCGGCGGCTTCCAGAAGATGAGCGGCGACCTTCCTGCCGCGCGCGATGATTCGCTCCGAGGCATGCACCAGCGCGCCGCCGGCCGCCATCATGGAGCGGGATCCGATCGTGCCTCGGCCATGAGCCACCTGGTCGGTGTCGCCGCAGACCACGCGGATGCGATCCGGCGCGATGCCAAGGCGCGATCCGGCGATCTGGCGAAACACCGTCTCGTGCCCCTGGCCGTGGTTGTGGCTGCCCATCAGCAGGGTCACGGTGCCGCCGGAGTCGAAGCGGATCTCCGCCGCCTCCTCCATCGGATTGCGGTGCGGGCCGCCGGCGCTCTCGATCGCCATGGCGATGCCGATGCCGCGCAGCCTGCCGCGCGCCTCGCTCTCCGCCCGCCGCGCCGCGAAGCCGGGCCAGTCCGCGGCCTCCAGCGCCATCTCCATCCCGCGCGGGAAGTCGCCGCTGTCATAGGTGAAGTCCAGGCCGGTGCGGAACGGCATCTGCGCCGGCGTGATCATGTTCCGCCGGCGCAGCTCGATCCGGTCCATCCCCAGCCTGTCGGCGGCGAGGTCGATCGCGCGCTCGATCGCGTAGATCGCCTCCGGCCGCCCGGCGCCGCGATAGGGCGCGGTGGGCTGGGTGTGGGTGAGGATGCCGCGCACCTCGGTGCAGATCGCGGGCGTCCGGTACACGCCGGCCAGCCCGCCGACATTGTTCGTGGACGACACCGGCCCCTGCCAGGCGAGATAGGCGCCGAGGTTGCAGAGCGTGCCGACCCGGAAGGCCAGGAACTCGCCGGTCTCCGACAGCGCCAGCTCCGCCGTCGAGACATTGTCCCGCGCATGGCTGTCGGACAGGAAGCTCTCCGTCCGCGTCGCCGTCCAGCGCACGGGCCGGCCGAGCAGCTTCGCGGCGTGCAGCGCCAGGACGTGTTCGGGGAAGGGGCTCTCCTTCATCCCGAAGCCGCCGCCAACATCGGGCGAGACGATGCGCAGCCGGTTCGCCGGGATGCCGAGCGCGTATTCCGCGATCTCGTTGCGCATCACATGCGGCAGCTGCGTGCCGACATGCAGCGTGTAGCGGTCCTCGATCGGGTCGTGGCTCGCCAGCAGGCAGCGCGGCTCCATCGGGTTGGCGGAGACGCGGGTGATGCGGAAGTCGAAGCGCACCACATGCGCCGCGCGGGCCATCGCGGCCTCGACCGCGGCGAAGTCGCCGAGGCGGAACAGGAAGCTCTCGTTGTCGGGGGCCAGGTCGGGCCAGACCACCGGCGCGCCCGGCCGCACCGCCTCGGCGCAATCGGTGACCGCCGGCAGGGGCTCGTAGTCCACCGAAAGCGCCTCGGCCGCGTCCTGCGCGGCGGCTGGCGTGTCGGCCACCACCGCCGCGACCGGGTCGCCGACATAGCGCACCGTCTCGGCCGCCAGCATGCGCCAGGGCGTCTGCGCGATCGGCCTGCCGTCGCGGCGGAAGCGTGGCGTCACGCAGCGCAGCACGCCGAGCCCGGGGATGTCGGCCGCGGTCAGCACCAGCCGCACGCCCGGCATGGCGCGCGCCGCCTCCACCCCCGCGATCCCGCGGATGCGCGCATGGGCGTGCGGGGAGCGCAGCACGAAGAGATGCGCGGCGCCGGGCGCGGGAAGGTCCTCCACGAACCGTCCCGCGCCGCGCAGGAAGCGCTGGTCCTCGACGCGGCGGACCGGCGTGCCGATCCGCCACGGCGTGGCGTTCATGCGGGCGGCCTCAGCCCTGCGCGCGCACCAGCTTGCCGGGACGCGCGCCGGTCTCCTCGCCCTTCTCGAAGATCGGCGTGCCGGAGCAGATCGTCATGTCGTAGCCATCGACGCGCTGCACCAGGCGGCGCCCGCCGGCCGGCAGGTCGTAGATCATCTCCGGGTGGTGGGCGGTCAGCGCGTCGAAGTCGATGACGTTGACATCGGCCTTCTTGCCCACGGCGAGGCGGCCGCGGTCATGGAAGCCGAAGAAATCCGCCGTCTCGCTGGTCTGGCGCTTCACCACGAACTCCAGGCCGAGGCGCGGGCCGCGGCTGCGGTCGCGCACCCAGTGCGTGAGCATGGTGGTGTTCAGCGAGGCGTCGCAGATCACGCCGCAATGCGCGCCGCCATCCGACAGGCCGAGGACCGTGTGCGGGTCCTGGATCATCTCGCGGACCACTTCCAGGTCGCCATGGACGTAGTTGGTGACCGGGAAGTACAGCATGCGAGTGCCGTCGCCGCCGGTGAGGAAGTCGTAGCAGTACTCGGCCGGGCTCTGGTTGGTCTTCGCGGCGAGGGCGGCGATGCTCTTCTCCGGCGGCGGCTCGTAGTCGGGGATGCCGCCGAGGTCGTACATGCGGTCCCAGCGGGTCGCGATCTGCCGCGACAGCGGGGGCAGCACCTCCATCAGGCGCGGCGAGGCCTCCTGCGCCAGGATCGCCTCGCGCACTGCCGGGTCGCGCAGCCGGGCGAGCTGCTCGGCGGGCGAGAGCTTCGACAGCTCCGCGAAGGCTTCCCTCAGGGCGAACGGGTTGAGCGAGGTCGTCAGGCCGAGGATCAGCCCCACCGGCCGTCCCGCCACCTGTGCGGACAGGGGCAGCCCGTCCTTCCGCGCCGCGCGCACGCCGTCCATCAGCCGCCGCCAGCGCTGCGGGTCGTAGGAACGGTCGGTCAGCAGGAACCACACCGGGCGGTGGCTGTCCTTGGCCACCTGGCGCAGCCAGCCGAACTCGGCGGTCTCGTCCTCGAAGTCGGAGAGCATGCCGAAGGCGCCGCGGCCGGCGCGGCCCATGGCGCGGCCGATCGCGATCAGCTCCTCATGCTCGGCGTAGCGGCCGGGGACGAGGTCGCCGGCCGGGGTCTTGTGCTGATCGGTGCGGCTGGTGGTGAAGCCGAAGGCGCCGGCCTTCAGCGCCTCCTCGGTCAGCCGCGCCATCAGCGTGATGTCGTCCTCGGTCGCCATCTCGCGGTTGATGGCGCGCTCGCCCATCGCATAGACCCGAAGCGGGTGATGCGCGACCTGGGCGGCGACGTCGATGGTGCGCGGCAGGCGGGCCAGCGCGTCGAGGTATTCCGGGAAACTCTCCCAGTCCCACTTCAGCCCCTCGGCCAGCGCGATGCCGGGGATGTCCTCCACCCCCTCCATCAGGTCGATCAGCGCCTGGTGGTGCTGCTTCTTCACGGGGGCGAAGCCGACGCCGCAATTGCCGAACATGATGGTGGTGGCGCCGTGCCAGGAGGACGGGGCCAGCACCGGGTCCCAGGTCGCCTGGCCGTCGTAATGGGTGTGCACGTCGACCCAGCCCGGGGTGACCAGGCGGCCCTCGGCCTTCACCTCGCGCTTCGCCGGGCCGGCCTTGCCGCCGACCTGGACGATGCGGTCGCCGTCGATGGCGATATCGCCATCGAACCGGGGCGCCCCGGTTCCGTCCACGATGGTGCCGCCCCGGATGACGATGTCGTGCATCGGTGTCCCTTTCCCTCGGTCGATCGGTCGCCTGACTGACCGGGGAGGGTGCCAGGGGTCGGGCGCGAGGGGAAGGGGGAATAGGGCGGGCCGGCGACCCGCCCCGCCAATGCCGCCTCAGGGCGAGCCAAGACGTCGACCTCGCGAAGCAATGCCCCTTGGCATGATCGGGGGATTTTTCTCCCCGATCGAGGCCGAGGGGCATTCCTCCATAGGCTCTCAACCCGGGCTGAAGATGAAGTCCGAGGCCGAGAGATCGGCGACCGACACGCCGAGGAGGACGATCTCGCTCGGCCCGCCCGAGAAGAACGACACCACCGCGTTGCCGTCCAGATCCGCCGTGATCGTCAGGTCGCCGAAATTGGCGATCCCCGGGGCGCTGAGCTTGATGCGATCGAAGCCGTCGGCGAAGTCCGTGATGGTGTCCGAGCCCTCGTTGTTGCCGAACCGGAAGACGTCGTTGCCGACACCGCCCGTCAGCAGGTCGTCGCCCTTGCCGCCATCCACCGTGTCCCGGCCCGTGCTGCCGAGCAGCTGGTCGTTGCCGTCATCGCCCTCGAGCTGATCGTTGCCGGCGCCGCCCCGAAGGGTGTCGTCACCCTTGTCGCCCCGGATGCGGTCGGCCGAGCCGGTGCCCGCCAGGACGTTGTCGTTGTCGTTGCCGCGGATGTTGGCCATGTCGTCATCTCCTGGTCTCGGCCGGGCGGTGCCGCCGGCCGGGAGGGGATCAGCGAGCCTCGTGCCAGCAACAAGAACTCAATCGCATCAGCGACTTGCATGATGGTTTCCCTTGGCGCTGGGGTTCCTGCCCCGCCCATCGGGGGGATTTGGCCCACCCATGATCATGGCGTCCGGCGCGGAAAGCCGCCTGGGGCAGGGCGGTGGCAGGCCTGGACCGATTGGGGCATATCCCCCAGCCACACCCCCAAGGCTGGGTCAGGCGCCCTGGTCGCGCGGGGCATGCCCTCGCGGCGACTGCAGCCATGGGCTGGCACGCAACCTGCTACCCTCGCGGAACCGGCCCTTGCCCGGGACGACCGGCCAGGCCTGGCCTGGGCGCCTCCTTGCCCCTCCGCCGCAGATCGAGGCTGCCACGATGCCGTTCCGCCGCAGCGATCCCGCCCTGGCCATGGCAGCACGCCCCGGCCCGGCGCCGGTGCCCTCGGCACGCGGCTTCGACATGCTGCGCTGGTTCGCCGCGCTGAGCCTCGTCTGCGTGCTGGTCTCGGCGGCCGGCACGGCGATCTTCCTCAGCCGCTTCCTGACCGAGCATATGCTCCAGCGCGACGCGGAGGTGGCGAAGGAGTATATCGGCAGCATCGTCCGTGCCGAGCGCAGCTGGTCCTACTTCGCCGGCCCGCCTTCGCCCGCGGCGCGCGACGCCATGGAAAGCTTCTTCAACCACGTCGCCCAGCTTCCCGGCGTGGTTCGCGCCAATGTCTTCGCCCCCGACGGGACCGTGATCTGGTCGAGCAACCCCGCGCTGATCGGGCGTCGCTTCGAGGGCAACCACGATCTCGAAGGCGCGCTCCTGCGCGGCCGCATCGCCGTGGAATCGGGTGTCGTCGACAAGGCCGAGCATGTCGGCCTCGACAGCGAGGCCGGCGGCCGGCGCTGGACCGAGACCTACCTGCCGCTCTGGGACGAGGGGCGCCGGAACGTCATCGGCGTGGTCGAGATCTACCGCCTGCCGGACGCGCTGTTCCGGGCCATCGACAAGGGCGTCCGCCTGGTCTGGACCGCGGCGGGGCTCAGCGCGGCGCTGCTCTACGCCGCCCTGCTCTGGATCGCCTTGCAGGCGCGCTGCGCCATGGCCCGCCAGCAGCAGCGGGTGACGGAAGCCGAGGCGCTGGCCGCGGTCGGCGCCGTCGCCTCGGCCGTGGCGCATGGCATCCGCAATCCGCTCGCCTCGATCCGATCCTCGGCCGAGCTTGCCACCGGGGAGACGCCGGAGGGCGTGCGCGAATGCCTGGCCGACATCCAGCGCGAGGCCGACCGGGTGGAGCGCTGGGTGCGCGACCTATTGCTGCAGGCGCGCGGAGAGGCGGTGGCGCCGGGCGCGGTCGATGTGTCGCTGGTGCTGGACGACACCGCGCGCAGCTTCGACGCGCTCGCCCAGCGCCAGGGGGTCGCCCTCCGCCGGGTCCCGTCGCCGGCGAGCCTGCCGCCCGTGCGCGCCGATGCGGGGGCGCTCGGCCAGGCGGTCGACAACCTCGTCGCCAACGCCATCGAGGCGATGATCGAGGGCGGCACGCTCGGCCTTTCCGCCGCGCCGACCGGCGATGGCCGGGCGGTGGAGATCCGGGTCAGCGACACCGGCCCCGGCCTGCCGCCGCACCTCCGGCAGGGCGGCGGGCGGCTGTTCTTCTCGACCAAGCCGCGCGGCACCGGCCTCGGCCTGGTCCTCACGCGGCGCATTGTGGAGCGGCTCGGCGGCACCTTGCGGTTCGAGGTCGGGTCCGGCGGGCGCGGCACCACGGCGCTGATCCGGCTGCCCGTCGCGCCGCCGCCCATCGGGACCGTCGGGGGGCAGGCGGCATGACCGCCGGCGTGCTCATCGTCGAGGACGAGGCGACACTCGCGCGCAACATCCAGCGCTTCCTCCAGCGCGAGGAGTTCGAGGTGCGCACCGCCGGCACGCTGAAGGAGGGCTGGCGCGAATTCGAGGGGTTCGGGCCGGATGTCGTGCTGCTCGACCTCGCCCTGCCCGACGGCAACGGGCTCGACCTGCTGGGCCGCATCCGGGGGCGCGACCCGCTGGCGAAGGTCATCATCCTGACCGGGCACGGCAGCGTGCAGACCGCGGTCGACGCGATGAAGGCCGGCGCGTGGGACTACCTGTCCAAGCCGGTCGCGCTCGGCGAGCTGAAATTGCTGCTCGACAAGGCGATGGGGCAGGAGCGGCTGGAAGAGACGCTGTCCTACTATCGCGGGCGAGAGGCCCGCGGGAGCGGCCTCGGCGCGATCCTCGGCGCCTCGCCCGCGATCGATTCGCTCCGGGCGCAGATCACGCGGCTGATCGAGGCCGAGCGCGCCATGGCGCCGGGCGATCCGCCGCCGGCCGTGCTGATCCGTGGCGAGACCGGATCGGGCAAGGAGCTGGTGGCGCGCGCCCTGCACTACGATGGCCGCCGCGCCGCCGCGCCCTTCATCGAGCTGAACTGCTCGGCGCTGCCCGCCCAGCTGGTCGAGGGCGAGCTGTTCGGCGCCGAGCGCGGCGCCTACACCGATGCGCGGGAGAAGCGCATCGGCCTGGTCGAGGCGGCGCATGGCGGCACGCTCTTTCTCGACGAGATCGGCGATCTCGAGCCCGCGGTGCAGGTCAAGCTGCTGAAGGTGCTGGAGGACCGGACGGTGCGCCGGCTCGGCGCGGTGCGCGAGCGGCGCGTCGATGTCCGCTTCGTCGCCGCGACGCATCGCCCGCTCGAGGAGCTGGTGCGGGAGGGGCGGTTCCGCGCCGACCTCTACTACCGCCTCTCGGTCATCCGGCTGGAGGTGCCCCCGCTGCGCGCCCGCGCCGAGGATGCGGTGCTGCTGGCCGGGCATTTCCTCGCCGCCCATGGCCGGCGCTACGGGAAGCCCGGGCTTGCGCTCGACGAGGCGGCGCGGTCGGCGATCCGCCGCCATCCCTGGCCGGGCAATGTGCGCGAGCTGCGCAACGCCATGGAACAGGCCGCGCTCTCGGCCGGGCCGGACGGGGTGGTGCGACCGGGCAACCTTGCGCTGGCCCCGCTGCAGGCCGCCCTTCCCGCCGCGGCGCCGCAGCCCGCGGGGGCGGAGCCGCAGACCCTGCCGCGCATGGAGCGCGACAGCCTGGTCCGCGCGCTGGAACGGACCGGGGGCAATGTCTCCCGCGCCGCGCGGGAGCTCGGCATCAGCCGCGACACCATGCGCTACCGGATGGCCAAGCACGGGCTCGACCAGGGCGCCACCGCGGAGGAGTAGCGTGGCCCGGCTTCAGCCTGCCCGGGAAGGCCGGGTCAGGATGTAGGCGCCGACCGCGACCAGGATCGCCCCGGCAATGGCCGAGGCCAGCAGGTCCTGGAAAAGCACCGCCACCAGCAGCCAGCTCGCCCCCATGCCGAGCAGCGCCGCGCGCTTGGCCTGCGGGCGGATCGCGCGGTGCTCCTCCCAGTCCCGCAGCGCATGGCCGAAGCGGGGGCTGTTGCGCAGCCTCTCGCGCAGTTGCGGGCTGGCCTTGCCGAAGGCCCAGGCGGCGATCAGCAGGAAGACCGTGGTCGGCATCAGCGGCAGGATGGCGCCGAGGACCGCGAGGCCGAGGCACGCATAGCCCAGGCCAAGATAGAGGTAGCGGTTCGGGGACCGCGGAGCCCTCGGAGAGTCCATCGGGCGACGATACCACGCCATGGCCTTCAGGCGACCCGGGGGCGAGGCGCATCGGTGCGCTCGCGGAGGCTTCGTGTGGGCCTCGGGCCGGCGGGACGCTACTCTGCCCGCCAGTGGCCGCTTTGGCCCGTCGCCGGAACGGGCGCGGGCGCGGCACCGAGGGGAGGCACGACCCGGATGCCCGAAGACCGCCGACGCGACGGCGCCCAGGGGCCCCTGGCCCGCGGCGCCATGGCCTTCGTCCTCGCCGGTGGCCGCGGCAGCCGGCTGATGGAGCTGACCGACCGGCGCGCCAAGCCCGCCGTCTTCTTCGCCGGCAAGTCGCGCATCATCGACTTCGCGCTGTCCAACGCGCTGAATTCCGGCATCCGCCGCATCGCCGTCGCCACGCAATACAAGGCGCACAGCCTGATCCGCCACCTGCAGCGCGGTTGGACCTTCCTGCGCCCCGAACGGAACGAGAGCTTCGACATCCTGCCCGCCAGCCAGCGTGTCTCGGAGCACGCCTGGTACCAGGGCACGGCGGATGCGGTGTTCCAGAACATCGACATCGTCGAGGACCTGGCGCCCCGGCACATCGTCCTGCTGGCCGGGGACCATGTCTACAAGATGGACTACGAGCTGATGCTCGCCCAGCATGTGGAGCAGGGCGCGGACGTCACCGTCAGCTGCGTCACCGTCCCGCGCATGGAGGCGACCGGCTTCGGCGTGATGCATGTCGATGCCGCCGACCGCATCGTCGACTTCGTCGAGAAGCCGGCCGATCCGCCCGCCATTCCGGGACAGCCGGACCTCGCGCTCGCCTCCATGGGCATCTACGTCTTCGAGACGCGCTTCCTGGTCGAGCAGCTGCGCCGCGACGCCGCCGACCCGCATTCCAGCCGCGATTTCGGCAAGGACCTGATCCCCTACCTCGTCCGCCACGGCAAGGCGGTGGCGCATCGCTTCGAGCGGTCCTGCGTGCGCTCGGCCTCGGAGGCCGCGCCCTACTGGCGCGACGTCGGCACGGTGGACGCCTACTGGCAGGCGAATATCGACCTCACGGCCGTCATCCCCGATCTCGACCTCTACGACCGCGACTGGCCGATCTGGACCAATGTGGAGAACACCCCGCCGGCGAAGTTCGTGCATGACGAGGAGGGGCGGCGCGGCGAGGCGATCGCCTCCATGGTCTCGGGCGGCTGCATCGTCTCCGGCGCGCTGGCGCGTCGCTCGCTGCTGTTCACGCATGTGCACGTGCATTCCTACGCCTCCATCGAGGGCGCGGTGCTGCTGCCGCATGTCGATGTCGGGCGCGGCGCCCGGCTGACCAACGTCGTCGTCGACCGCGGCGTGCGCATCCCGGACGGGCTCGTGGTGGGCGAGGACCCGGTCGCCGACGCCGCGCGGTTCCGCCGGACGGAGAAGGGGATCTGCCTGATCACCCAGCCGATGCTCGACCGGCTGGGGGCGTGAGGGTGGCGTTGCGCGTCCTGGCCGTCGCCTCGGAGGTCTTTCCGCTGGTCAAGACCGGCGGCCTGGCCGATGTGGCCGGGGCGCTGCCGGCGGCGCTGGCAGCGCACGGGATCGCGGTGACCAGCCTTCTGCCGGGCTACCCCGCCGTGCTGCGCCAGGCCTCGGGCGGCGCGGTCGTGATGGACTGGCCCGCGCTGTTCGGTGGCCCGGCGCGCCTGCTGGCGACGCGCGCGGCGGGGCTCGACCTGCTGGTGCTGGACGCGCCGCACCTCTTCGACCGGCCCGGGACCCCCTATGCGGCGCCGGGCGGCACCGATTGGGAGGATAACGGCCTGCGCTTCGCGTCCCTCGGCGCCGCCGCGGCGCAGGCGGCCGCGGAGCTCGGCTTCGACGCGCTGCATGCGCATGACTGGCAGGCCGGGCTGGCGCCGGCCTATCTGCGCCACGGGCCGGCGGGGCGCCGCATCCCGAGCGTCTTCACCATCCACAACCTGGCCTTCCAGGGGCAGTTCCCGGCCGCGCTCTTTCCCCGCCTCGGCCTGCCCGACGCGGCCTTCTCGATCGACGGGGTCGAGTATTTCGGCGGTGTCGGGTTCCTCAAGGCCGGCATCTTCCACGCCGACCGGATCACCACCGTCTCGCCCACCTACGCCGCCGAGATCCGCGCGCCCGAGGGGGGCATGGGGCTGGACGGGCTGCTGCGCGGTCGCGGGGCGGATCTCTCGGGCATCCTCAACGGCCTCGACACGGCGGAATGGGATCCGGCGACCGACCGGCACCTGGTGGCGCGCTTCGATGCCGGCCACGTCTCGCCGCGCGGCGCGAACCGGGCCGCGCTGCAGGCGCGGCTGGGCCTGGCGCCGGAGGCGGAGGCGCCGCTGTTCGCCTTCGTCGGGCGGCTGGCCTGGCAGAAGGGGGTCGACCTGATCCTCGGCGCGCTGCCCGGGCTGCTGGAGGCGGGCGGGCAGCTTGCCCTGCTCGGCAGCGGCGAGGCGGGGCTGGAAGCGGCCTGCCGCGCGGCGGCGGCGGCGCATCCGGGCCGGGTCGGGGCGATGATCGGCTTCGACGAGGGGCTGGCACGGCTGCTCTACGGCGGCGCGGATTCCGTCCTGGTGCCCTCCCGCTTCGAGCCCTGCGGCCTCGCCCAGCTCTGCGCGCTCCGCTACGGCGCGCCGCCGGTGGTCGCGCGGGTCGGCGGCCTGGCGGACACGGTGGTGGATGCGAACGAGATGGCGCTGGCCGGCGGCTTCGGCACCGGCATCGCCTGCGCGCCCGGCAGCGCGCCGCTGCTGGAGGCGGCGATCCTGCGCGCGGCCGGGCTGATCCGCGCCGGCAAGCCATGGCGGCGCATCCAGGCGAATGCGATGGCGACGGATGTGTCCTGGACGCGCTCGGCCGCGCGCTACGCCGCGCTGTTCCGGGCGATCACCTGAAGTTCGGGGCGGGAGGAAGCAGACCCGCCTTTCCGCCCCGCACCCCGATCATCGCATCCTTGCCCCTGTCCCTGCTGGCGCGGGAGGCTGGCTTGCCTGCCTCACCCGAACCGCCCCTCCAGATAGGCGCGCGCCTGCTTGTGCTGCGGGCGGACGAACATCTGCTCGGCCGTGCCGAATTCCAGGATCTCGCCCAGATACATGAAGGCGACGAAATCGGAGAGCCGCGCCGCCTGCTCCATGTTGTGGGTGACGATCGCCACGCAGTATGTCCGCCGCAGCTCGTCGATCAGATCCTCGATCTTGGCCGTCGAGATCGGGTCGAGCGCCGCGCAGGGCTCGTCGAACAGCAGGATCTCGGGCGAAAGCGCGATGGCCCGCGCGATGCAGAGGCGCTGCTGCTGCCCGCCCGAGAGATCCTCGGCGCGCTTCGCCAGCAGGTCCTTCACCTCCTCCCACAGCGCCGCGCCGCGCAGCGCCGCCTCCACCCGGTCCGCCAGCTCGGTCCGCGGCAGATGGTGGTGATGCAGGCGGATGCCGAAGGCGATGTTCTCGAAGATCGACATCGGCAGCACGGTCGCCTTCTGGTGCGTCATGCCGACCCGCGCGCGCAGCCGCGCCAGGTCCATCTCGGGGCTCAGGATGTCCTCCCCATCCACCAGCACCCGCCCCGTGGCGCGCTGGTCCGGATAGATGTCGTAGAGGCGATTGACGATGCGGATCAGCGTCGACTTGCCGCAGCCGGACGGGCCGATCAGCGCGGTCACCTTCCGGTCGGCGATGTCGAGGTCGATGTTCTTCAGCGCCCGCGTCGGGCCGTAGAAGAAATCGAGTCCCCGGATCGTGATCTTCGGGGGCGCGGCGGTGTCCGGCCTCCCCTGGTCCTTCTCGTTGTGCCGGGCGACCGCCCTGGCGAGGCGCGACGCGGAGGCGCCGCGGGCCTTGAGATCGAGCATGCGTGCCTCCCGGAGGTGATGCATCCTGCCCATGGGGCCATCCGACAACGGCCCGAGGGCTTGCGGTGCCGCAAGCCGCCGCCAGCCTTCATGGAAGTGTCATGATCCAGCCCGGCTCGGCCGGTACGCCCCGCACCCGGCCAGCGGACCGATTGCCAAAGGCCGGCCCCCGTGCGACCGCGGTGCCGAGGGACCGGAAGGGGAGGGACCGTCATGGCGGTGGTGGAGACCGAGCGGCACGGCCAGGTGCTGCTGGTGCGGATGAACCGCCCGGAGCGCCTCAACGCGCTCAACCACGAGATGCGCGAGGAACTCGCCCGGATCTGGACGGAGTTCCGGCACGACCCCGACCTCGAGGTGGCGATCCTGACGGGCGCCGGCCGCGGCTTCTGCGCCGGCGAGGACATGAAGGAATCCCTTGCCGAGGGCCGACCCGGCGGCCGGGGCGCCGGGATCGAGGACCCCTTCAACGCGGGCACGCTGGAGAAGCCCGTCATCGCGGCCGTGAACGGCTTCGCCATGGGCGGGGGCTTCATGATGGTCGAGCGGACCGATCTGCGCGTCGCCGCGCGGACCGCGATCTTCGAGGTGTCCGAGGCGAAGCGCTGGCTGCTCGGCGGCTACAACCATGGCCACCTCGCCAACCTCGCCTTCCCGGTGGCGCTCGAGATGGCGCTCGGCTTCCGCTTCACCGCCGAGCGCTTCCACCAGCTCGGCTTCCTCAACCGGCTCGTGGAGCCGGGCGAGGAGGTCGACACGGCCATGGAGATGGCGCGCCACCTGCTCACCCTCCCGCCCGCGTCGCGCGTCAACACCGTGCACATGATGCGCCGCATGCGCCCGCGCCCGAGCCCGGCCCAGTCGAGGCTGGCGGCGGCGCTGCACGAGCATGGCGCCAGGAGCGATCTGCTGGAGAGCCGCGCGGCCTTCGCCGAGAAGCGGCCGCCTCGCTTCAAGGGCTGGGACGACCCCGCGGATCGCTACCGCCTGCCCGAGCTCGACGGCGATTGAGGGCGCGCGCAGGCGCGCCCCCATCGCCGCCTGCGGATGCGCGCCGCGCTGCCGCCCCGCTAGCCCTGGGCCAGCGCACAGCCTCCCTCGGCCATGGGCCGGAAGGCCTGCTCGGCGGGGATCGCGCGCAGGCGGCGGTAATAGTCCCAGGGCGCCGGGTTCTCGGAGGGCGATCGCACCTGGTAGAGATAGGAGGGGTGGATCTTCCGCCCATCGGCGCGGACGAGACCGCGGCCGAACAGCGGATCCTCCGTCGGCATCTCCTTCATCCGCCGGATCGCCGCCGCGCCATCGGCCTTGGCGTTGGCGACGCCGAGGCTCTGCGCCGCCTTCAGGTAGTGCAGGGTCGCGGAGTAGCCGCCGGCATGGATGTGGTTCGGCGGGATGTTGCGGAATTGCGGCTGGAAGCGCCTGGTGAAGGCCCGGCTCGCATCGTCCTGGTTCCAGTAGAAGGTGTCGGCGGCGACCAGCCCCTGGGCCGATTGCAGCCCGATCGAATGCACGTCGGGGATCAGGATCAGCGGCGCGGCGATGCGCATCCCGGCGCGGGCGAGGCCGAATTCGGCGGCCTGCTTCACGCAATTGGCGATGTCGTTGCCGCCATTCGCCAGGGCCAGCACCTTCGCCCCGGAGGCCCGCGCCTGCACGATCTGCGCCGAGAAATCCGTGGTCTGCGGGAAGGGGTAGCGCCCGGCACCGAGCACGCGCCCGCCCGCGGCCTTGACGAAGGTGCTGGTGTCGCGCTCGACCGCATGGCCGAAGGCGTAGTCGGCGGTGATGAAGTACCAGCTGTCACCGCCCTCGGCGACCAGCGCGGTGGCCGTGGCGAAGGCCTGGCTGTAGGTGTCGTAGACCCAGTGCAGGTGGTTCGGCCCGCAGGCCTTGCCGGTGAGGTCGGAGGAGGCGGCGCCGGTGAAGATCGCCACCTTGTTCTTCTCCCGCGCCAGGTTGGCGATGGCGAGCGCGATGGCGCTGTTCGGCACGTCGAGCACGACGTCCACGTCCTCGCGGTCGTACCAGCCGCGCGCGGCGTTCAGCCCGACCTCGGCGCGGTTCTGGAAGTCGAGATGGGTGACCTCGGCGCGGAAGCCCGGATTCGCCTTGACGAAATCCTCGACCGCGAGCTTCGCGGCCACGACCGAGCCCATGCCGGTATTGTCGGAATAGGGGCCGGACAGGTCGGTGAGCACGCCAATGCGGATCGGCGCGCCCTGCGCGCGCGCGCGCCGCGGCGCCAAGGCGGCCGCGAGGGGCAGGGCCGCGCCGGCCGCGAGTAGGTGGCGCCGGGTGGGATCAAGGGGGGTGGCTGGCATGGACGTCGCTCCCAGTTTGCCGAGCCGGGTCGTTGGTCGCCCGGTCTGGCGCCCAGGCTAGACCCGCCCGGGTACGGACCCCAAGCCTTCCGTGCAGGGCGGGGCTGCGCGCCCGACCGGACGGGGCGCGGCGAGGTCGCGAAATCCCCGGGCCGAAGGCTTGGGGCGTGCGCCCTGGATGGCGCATCCTCCACCCCACCCCACCCCCGCCGGCCCGGGGCGCCGAGCGCGCCGTCGGACCGGTCGCCCTGCCAGATGGACAGCCCAAGGAGCACCGCCCGCATGCGCCGCCTCGACCGGATCCTCCTCACCAATGATGACGGCATCGACGCCCCTGGCCTCGCCGTGCTGGAGCAGGTCGCGGCGGAACTCGCCGGGGAGGTCTGGGTCGTCGCCCCGGCCCAGGATCAGAGCGGCACCTCGCACTCCATCAGCCTGCACGCGCCCCTGCGCGCCGCCCGGCTCGGCGAGCGGCGCTTCGCCGTCGTCGGCACCCCTGGCGACTGCGCCGTCCTCGCGTTGCGCCACCTGATGCGCGACACGCCGCCAGACCTCGTGCTGTCCGGCGTCAACCGCGGCGCCAATCTCGGGATCGAGACGGTCTTCTCCGGCACGGTGGGGGCCGCCATGACGGCGATGCTGCTCGGGCTTCCGGCAATCGCCCTCAGCCAGGCGTTCCGCGACCGGGACGCCGTCCGATGGGAGACCGCGCGCGCCCATGCCGGCCCGGTCATCGGGCGGCTGTGGCCGCTCATCGCCGGCGCGCCCGCCTGCCTGAACGTGAACTTCCCCGACAGGCCGCCGGAGGGCGTCGGGCCGCTCACCCTGACGCGGCAGGGGGTGGGGGTGGTCCAGGGGATCGAGGTGGACAGCCGCACCGACCTGCGCGGCGGCGACTACCACTGGCTGCATTTCCGCCGCGGGCCGCGCGACAACCCGCCGGATGCGGAGAGCACGCAGGTCGCCGCCGGCCGCATCGCCGTCACGCCGCTCTGCTTCGAGCGCACCGACGAGGCGGGCTTCGCGGCGCTGGCGCGGGGGCTCGGCCTGGCCGGCCTGAGGTGAGGCACGGCCGCGGATGGCGCGGGACGGGTCCCGCCCGTCCCGGACCGCCCGGCCTTGATCCGGCGGACCGTTCACCCGACGCTCCGGCACCCAGCACAGCGATCGGACCACCGGCCATGGAATCCCGCGAGACCCGCCCGATCCTGGGCCTGGACCA
The DNA here is from genome assembly GCA_964564645.1 of uncultured Acetobacteraceae bacterium. Classification (GTDB taxonomy): domain Bacteria; phylum Pseudomonadota; class Alphaproteobacteria; order Acetobacterales; family Acetobacteraceae; genus CAZMCV01. The sequence continues at coordinate 11,775 of CAZMCV010000037.1, read as the reverse complement.
CGTCACGGTCGTCGTCGAGGATCTCGACCCGGCGGTGGCAGCCTATGAGCGGCTGTTCGCGCTCGCCCCGGCGCAGCGCGGCGCGGCCGATGGGCTGGGCTGGGCCTGCTTCGCCCTGGCCAACATGACCCTGGTGCTGGTGGCGCCGCGGGGCGTGCCGGGGGTCCTGGCCAGGCACCTCGCCGCCCGGCCGGAAGGGGAGCGGGCGGCGCTGGGAGCGCTGGCCTTCGCATCGGCCGATCCCGAGGGGACGGCCCGCCTGCTGGAGCGCCGCGGGCTGCCCGCCGCCGCCGCGCCGATCCCCTGGCTGGGACGGCCCGCCCTCCCGCTTGCGCCGGCGGCCGCGCGCGGCCTGCACCTGCTGCTGACCCCGCCGGGGCTCCGCACCGATCCCGCCCCGGACACGCGGCTCGACCACCTGGTGATCCGCAGCCGGGATCCAGAGCGCACGCTTGCCCTCCTCGGCGGGCGGCTCGGCCTCGAGCTGCGGCTCGACCGCAGCAATCCGGACTGGGGCACGAGGCTGCTGTTCTTCCGCTGCGGCGACCTGGTGGTCGAGGTCACCCATGCGCTGGATGCCGGCGTCACGGAGGGGCCGGACAGCCTCTGGGGGCTGACCTGGCGCGTGCCGGACGTGACGGCGACCCATGCCCGGCTCGGCGCGGCGGGGGTGCCGGTCTCGACGCTGCGGACGGGGCGCAAGCCGGGCACGCGCATCTTCACGGTGCGCGACGGCGCGGCGGGCGTGCCGACGGCCTTCATCGGGGCCTAAGCAAACCTCTGGAGGTTTGCGCACAAGCGAATTCCTAAGCGGGCTTTCATTTCAGCGGCTTGGCCTACCCGATGGGTGGGCCAAACCGCGAAAGCCTGCTTAGCCCCGATCGGAGCGGCGGAACCACCCGCTCGGCGGGCGGGCCCGATGGCGGTCAAGCGCGCCCGGGCCCGCGCGGCGCCCGGTCCGGAACACGGGGCGGCTCGCCGAGAAGCGCCTCAGACCGTCAGGGTGCCGGCCCTCGCGGCGTCGTAGCGCGCCTGGATCCTTCCCCAGTCGAGCACGTTCCACCAGTTCCGGACGTATTCGGCGCGGCGGTTCTGGTAGCGCAGATAGTAGGCGTGCTCCCAGACGTCATTGCCCATCAGCACCCGCCCGCCTTCCATCAGCGGCGTGTCCTGGTTCGGCCGCTGCGCGATGCCGAGCGTCCCGTCGCGCGTCACGGTCACGAAGGCCCAGCCCGCGCCGAATTGCGTCGTGGCGGCGCGGTCGAAGCTGCTGCGGAAGGCGTCCCAGCCGCCGAGGTCGCGCTGGATCGCTGCCATCAGCGTGCCACCCGGCTGGCCGCCGCTGCCGCCCATGATCTCCCAGAACATCGTGTGGTTGGCATGGCCGCCGCCATTGTTGCGCAAGCTGGTGCGGATCGCCTCCGGCGCCTCGCCGAGCCTGCCCAGCAATTGCTCGAGCGGCAGGGCGGCAAGCTGCGGCGCCTGGGAGATGGCACCATTCAGGTTATTCACATACGCGCGATGGTGCAGCCCATGGTGGATTTCCATGGTCCGGGCATCGATCGCCGCCTCGTTGGCGGCCAGCGCGTAGGGCAGGGGCGGCAGGGCGAAGGGGCCGGAGGGCGGCGTCGCGGTCTGGGCCCGCGCGCGGCGCGGGATGGCGAAGGTCGCGGCGGCGGCAAGGGCGCCACCGCGCAGCAGCGCGCGACGGGCGTGGTCGGCATGCGTCATGGAACCGGGATCCTCCGTGGTCGGCACTCTCCTGATGGTGCCTTGCCGGCGCGATACCAGTGGGTGACCCGCCGCGCCGCCCTGCATCGCCGGAACGGAACCCGGGCCGGCCTGCCCGCGTTGGGGCGCCAACATTTCCTCCAGGCAAGGAAGGACCGGCCCATGGCCAGCGCCGCCAACGAGTATGCGAACGACCCCAGGATGCCGCGCGACCCGATGCCCGCGGCGTCATCCACCACCGGATCGACCGCCCGGGATGACACGCGGGAGGAGCTTTCGCGGCTTCGCGCCCAGGTCGAGCGCCTGGTCGAGGAGCGGGTGACGCCCGCCCTCGCCGGGGCCGCCGACCAGGTCTCCGACTATGCGCGCTCCGCCCGTGAGACGATCGAGGACCAGGCCGATGCGCTGTCGGGCACGGTGCGGGACCGGCCGCTGGTCGCCGTCGGCGTCGCCGCGCTGGGCGGCTTCCTGATCGGGCGGCTGCTGGGCGGCACCACCTACATCTACAACCGCGACCACCGATAGCGGGAGGCGCGGCCCATGATCGTCCGCGGCGACAGGGGGTTCTCCTCCGGCGTGCGCAAGCTCCGCTCCGGTCAGGCGACATCGCCTGATCGGGGCGTGGCCTAGCCCGGGGCGGCGCGCGGATGCTGCGCCTGTTCAGCCTGCTGCGGATCGCAGCGCAGGCGGAGGGGCTACGCTGGCGGCGGACCGGGCGCGGCCTTGCGATCCAGGCCGGCCTGGTCGCGGCCGCGGCCCTCTTCGTGCTGATGCTGGTGCTGATGCTGCACGCGGCGGCCTTCGCTTGGCTCGAGCCCGACCAGGGCGCCGTCGGTGCCGCGCTGATCCTGGCCGCGGTCGACCTGGTGCTCGGCGGCCTGCTCGCTTGGCTCGCGGCCCGGCGGTCGGAGGATCCGGTGGCGGTCGAGGCATCGCGGCTGCGCGATGACGCATTGCGTCAGGTGGGCGACCGCGTGGGCCGGGCGGCGGTGGTGCTTCCCCTGCTGCGCAGCCAGTCCGCGCGGAAGGGCTTGTTCGGCGCCGCCCTGACGGCGGCCATGGTCGGCCTGATCGCGCGGCGCTGACACCGCGCGATCAGGGCGATCGCGGGATCGGCGCTCGGGGTCCCGGTCCGTTCGCCGGCACGCGCCGGATCGCGGCGGTCACCTGGCGAGGAGGAGGCTGGCGCGGTCGACGACCAGGTTCGGTGCCTCGGCCGGGGCGATAGCCCCCCCGTCATCGGAGGCCTCCACGCGATTGCGTCCGGCCTGTTTCGCCCGATAGAGAGCGGCATCCGCCCGGGCGAGCAGCGAGGCGAGCGCTTCGCCGGCCTTGAAGACGGCGGCGCCGGCCGAGACGGTGATCTGGCCGAGCGAATGGCCGGTCGTGCGGATGGAGTAGTTCTGGGCGGCGACGGCAACACGAAGGCGCTCGGCCACGGCCATCGCCTCCGGCAACGGGGTGCCGCCCAGGATCACCGCGAATTCCTCGCCGCCGAAGCGGGCGGCCAGCCCTTCCTCGCCCAGATTGTCGCGGATCGTGATGGCGATGCGGCACAACACGGCATCCCCGACCGGATGGCCCCAGGTGTCGTTGATCGCCTTGAAGCGATCGATGTCGAGAAGCAGGATCGCCAGCGGCATGCCGCTGTTCATCGCCGCGCCGGCCATCCCCTGCAGCGCCGCGTCGAAGGCCCTGCGGTTGGACAGGCCGGTGAGCGCGTCGGTATGCGCCTCGCGCAGCACGGATTCCAGGCGACGCTCGAGCGCGGCAACGCGCTGGGCCGAGGCGTCGAGGCGCCGCGCGATGTCGGCGCTGTACTCCGACATCTCGGTGACCTCGGCGATCAGGCGGATCATCGCCTCGGCCAGCGCCTCGGGTCCGGCGCTGGCAAGCTCGCCCGAGAGTGCGCGGAGCGAGGAGCCCCGGCGGCTCGCATCCTCCTCGGCTTCGCCGATCAGGCCGGCGACCTGGCGGAGGATGTCCTGCAAGCGGCCCGACGTCTCGCGCAACGCGTCGGTTTCCGGCTGCGCGGCGCCGAACCGCATGTGCAGGAGCTTCATCTGCTCCTCGTCCAGGCATTGCCCGTTCGAGATGAGCGTGTCGATCACCCGTCGCAGCAGGGTGTTGTCGCCCGCGTGATAGTCGAACCAGATCTGGTAGTTGCGTGGCAGGGGCTTCAGCGAAAGCCGCAGCATCGAGGCCATGGCGGAATGCGCATGCGCGATCGTCGGATCGACCCGCCGTTCCGGCGGCGTCGCCGCGCTGGTCTCGCCCTCCAGGGAGGCGACCGTCGTCATGCGCCCCTCATCCGGCGGCGGCACGGGCACGCGGTGCGTTCGGCATGGGCCTCCCTCATGCACTCGGCGGGCTGAGGCCGGGGGGCCTGGCCGCTTCCCCCTTGCTATACCGCGAGCATTCCTAAGAAATGGTCGCCCCGGAAAAAATCGCGAACCGGACTGATGCCTCTCCGGCCATGGGGCCTGGAGCGGGGCAGGGTCTGGCGCAGCCGCCCTATCGCGCATGGCCTGCCGTGATTTCGATGGTCTCGAGAGCAGGCCCTGCGCCCGGATGATTTCCTGCGAACGCAGCCTGCTAGGCGGGGGTGGCGCTGTCCGCGCGGAGGGTAATGATCTCCGTGCCCTCCTCCACCGTCTCCCCGGCGGCGCAGCCGATATGGGCGACGACCCCATCGGCCGGCGCGGCGATGCGAAGCTCGGTCTTCATCGCTTCCAGCACCGCGAGCACTTGGCCGCGGGTCACGGCGTCGCCCTCGGCCACCAGCACCTGCACGACCCGCCCCGGGATGGGTGCCACCAGCCGGCCCGCGGCGGCGATCTCGCCCCCTTCAGGCAGGTAGGGGTCGAGCTGGCGGAGGGTCCATTCGCCGCCCGCCTCGCCGCCGAGGGCGATGTGCAGCGCATCGCCATCGCGCAGCACCCGGGCGCGCTGGACGATGCCGTCGAGCGCCAGTTGCAGCGCGCCGGGCAGGCGGTGGCCCGCCAGCACGCGCGGCGACGCCTGCGGCCCGTCGAGGTGCAGATGCCAGGCCGGCCCGGCATGAGCGAGGCGGAGCGCATGGCGTGCCGTGCCCTCCGCCAGCACCACCAGCTCCGACCCCGCGCCATGGAGGCGCCAGCCATCGCGCCGGTCCCAGGGCGTGCGGGGCGCCGGCGCGTCATCGGCCGGCAGCAGCAGGTCGAGCGCGGCGGCGGCGAGTGCCGCCGGGGGCGCGGGCCGGGCGGGGGGGATCAGCGCGTCCCGGTGGCGGGTGGCGAAGCCGGTGTCGAGCGCGGCGGCGACCATCGCCGGATGCGCCGCCAGGCGGCGGAGGAAGGCGAGGTTCGTCGTGATGCCGGCAACCCGGCTTTCCTCCAGCGCCTGGCCGAGGCGGGCGAGCGCGGCGCGCCGGTCCGGCCCCCAGGCGACCAGCTTGGCGATCATCGGGTCGTAGAAGGGGGTGATGGCATCGCCCTGGCGCACCCCGGTCTCGATCCGCAGATCCTCGGCGCCGGGGGGGAGGTGGAATTGCCGCAGCGTGCCGGTGGAGGGACGGTAGTCCTGCGCCGGGTCCTCGGCATAGAGCCGCACCTCGACGCTGTGGCCGCGCGGGGCGGGGGCGCTCCGCAGCGGCAGGGGCTCGCCGGCGGCGACGCGGAGCTGCCATTCGACGAGGTCGAGGCCGGTGACCATCTCCGTCACCGGATGCTCGACCTGCAGGCGGGTGTTCATCTCCATGAAGAAGGCGTCGTCGCCCTCGACGATGAACTCGACCGTGCCGGCATTGACGTAGCCGACGGCGCGCGCGGCGGCGATGGCGGACTCGTGCAGACGGCTGCGCAGCGCGTCGGGCAGGTCGGGGGCCGGCGCCTCCTCCAGCACCTTCTGGTGGCGGCGCTGGACGGAGCAGTCGCGGGTGTGGAGGTGGATGGTGTTGCCATGGGTGTCGGCGAAGACCTGCACCTCGACGTGCCGCGGCTTCGTCAGGTAGCGCTCCAGCAGCACACGGTCGTCGCCGAAGGCGGCGGTCGCTTCGCGTCGCGCGCCGGCGAGCTGCGCGGCGAAGTCGGACGCGGCCAGGACGGGCCGCATGCCCTTGCCGCCGCCGCCGGCGCTCGCCTTGATCAGCAGCGGGAAGCCGATGCGCGCGGCCTGTTCGGCGAGCGTTGCCTCGTCCTGCGCCTCGCCATGGTAGCCGGGGACGATGGGGACGCCGGCCTGTTCCATCAGGCGCTTGGATTCGGCCTTGCTGCCCATGGCGCGGATGGCGGCGGCCGGGGGACCCACGAAGGCGATGCCGGCGGCGGCGCAGCCTTCCGCGAACTCGGCATTCTCGGAGAGGAAGCCGTAGCCGGGATGGATGGCCTCCGCGCCCGCGGCGCGCGCGGCGTCGAGGATGCGATCGGCGCGGAGATAGCTGTCGGTCGCGCGGGCGCCGCCGATGGGAAAGGCGGCGTCGGCGAGGCGGACATGCAGCGCGGCGGCGTCGGCCTCCGAATGGACGGCGATGGTGCGAAGGCCGAGGCGCCGCGCGGTGCGGATGACCCGGCAGGCGATCTCGCCGCGATTGGCGATGAGGAGGGTGCGGAACATGGCGGTCACATCCGGAACACGCCGAAGCGCGTACGCTCGATGGGGGCGTTGAGGCTGGCGGCCAGCGCCAGGCCCAGCACGTCACGCGTCTTCGCGGGATCGACGATGCCGTCGTCCCAGAGCCGGGCGGTGGCGTAGTAGGGCGAGCCCTGCGCCTCGTACTGCGCGCGGATCGGCGCCTTGAAGGTGGCCTCCTCCTCGGCCGGCCAGGCGCGGCCCTGGGCTTCCAGGTTGTCGCGCCGCAGCGTGGCGAGGACACTGGCCGCCTGCTCGCCGCCCATCACGGAGATGCGGCTGTTCGGCCAGGTGAAGAGGAAGCGCGGGGAATAGGCGCGGCCGCACATGCCGTAATTGCCGGCGCCGAAGCTGCCGCCGATCAGCACGGTGAATTTGGGCACGGCGGTGGTGGCGACGGCGGTGACGAGCTTGGCGCCATCCTTGGCGATGCCGCCGGTCTCGTATTTCCGCCCGACCATGAAGCCCGAGATGTTCTGCAGGAACAGCAGGGGGATGCCGCGCTGGCTGCACAGCTCGACGAAATGCGCGCCCTTCTGCGCGGATTCCGAGAACAGGATGCCGGTGTTCGCCAGGATGCCCACCGGCATGCCCCAGATGCGCGCGAAGCCGCAGACCAGGGTCGGGCCGTAGCGCGCCTTGAACTCGTCAAGCCGGCTGTCGTCCACGATGCGCGCGATGACCTCCCGCACCTCGTAGGGCTGGCGGACATCCTCGGGCAGGATGCCGTGGAGCTCCGCCGGGTCGTAGCGCGGTGGCAGGGGGTCGGCGATGTCGAGCGTGGCGGCATGGCGTGCGCCGAGATTGCCGACGATGCGCCGCGCCAGGCCGAGTGCGTGCATGTCGTCCATCGCGAAGTGGTCGGCCACGCCCGAGAGGCGCGTGTGGACGTCGGCGCCGCCGAGATCCTCGGCGCTGACGATCTCGCCGGTTGCGGCCTTCACCAGCGGCGGGCCAGCGAGGAAGATCGTGCCCTGCTCCTTCACGATGATCGCCTCGTCGCTCATCGCGGGGACATAGGCGCCGCCGGCGGTGCAGCTGCCCATCACGACGGCGATCTGCGGGATACCGAGGGCGGACATGTTGGCCTGGTTGAAGAAGATGCGGCCGAAATGCTCGCGGTCGGGGAAGATCTCGTCCTGGTTGGGCAGGTTGGCGCCGCCGCTGTCCACCAGGTAGAGGCAGGGCAGGCGGTTCTGCTGCGCGATCTCCTGCGCGCGGAGGTGCTTCTTGACGGTGAGGGGGTAGTAGCTGCCGCCCTTCACCGTGGCGTCGTTGGCGAGGATGACGCATTCGCGGCCGGCGACGCGGCCGATGCCGGTGATGAGGCCGGCGGAGGGCACCTCGCCGCCATACATGCCATGCGCGGCGAGGGGGGAGAGCTCGAGGAAGGGCGCGCCGGGATCGAGCAGGCGCTCCACGCGCTCCCGCGGGAGGAGCTTGCCGCGGGCGAGGTGGCGCTGGCGGGCATTCTCCGGCCCGCCCTGGGCGGCGGCGGCGGTGCGGTCGGCGAGCTCGGCGAGCAGGGCGCGCATGTGCTGGGCGCGCTGGCGGAACTCGCCGCCGCGGGTGTCGAGGGCGGAGGTGAGGATGGTCATGCGCGTGCCCCTGCCTTGGAGAGGGGCGCTGCCCCTCTCCACACCTCACCCCGGCAAAGGCCGAAAGGCCTTTGCAAACCACCACCTCGTTGCGGCACGGCCGGTGCCCGCGCAGCCAAGCCCGGTGCCGCGCGAAGGACAGGAGCAGGTGTCCAGAGGCCTTTCGGCCTCTGGCGGGTGGGGTCCAGGGGAGGGCAGCGCCCTCCCTTGGGCGTCGCGACCATCACGCCGTCTCCCTGAACAGCTCGCGCCCGATCAGCATGCGCCGGATCTCGCTGGTTCCCGCCCCGATCTCGTACAGCTTCGCGTCGCGCAGCAGCCGGCCGGTGGGATAGTCGTTGATGTAGCCGTTGCCGCCAAGGATCTGGATCGCATCGAGCGCCAGCTTCGTCGCCGCCTCCGCCGCGTAGAGGATCGCGCCGGCAGCGTCCTTCCGCGTCGTCTGCCCGCGGTCGCAGGCTCTCGCCACCGCGTAGACATAGGCGCGGCACGCGTTCAGCGTGGTGTACATGTCCGCGACCTTGCCCTGGATCAGCTGGAACTCGCCGATTGCCTGGCCGAATTGCTTGCGCTCATGGATGTAGGGAACGACGACGTCGAGCGCCGCCTGCATGATGCCGAGGGGCCCCGCCGCCAGCACCGCGCGCTCGTAGTCGAGGCCGGACATCAGCACGCGCACGCCCTCGTTCACCTGGCCGAGGACGTTCTCCTCCGGCACCTCGCAATCCTCGAAGACCAGCTCCGAGGTCGGGCTGCCGCGCATGCCGAGCTTGTCGAGCTTCTGCGCCGGCCGGAAGCCCTTGAAGTCGCGCTCGACGAGGAAGGCGGTGATGCCGCGCGGGCCGGCATCCGGCGCGGTCTTGGCATAGACCACCATCGTCTCGGCGTAATGCGCGTTGGTGATCCACATCTTCGTCCCGTTCAGGACGTAGCGGTCGCCGCGACGGTCGGCGCGCAGCTTCATGCTGACCACGTCGCTGCCCGCACCGGGCTCGCTCATCGCCAGCGCGCCGAGATGCTCGCCGCTGATCAGCTTCGGCAGGTAGCGGCGCTTCTGGTCCTCGGTGCCGTTGCGGCGGATCTGGTTGACGCAGAGGTTGGAATGCGCGCCGTAGGAAAGCCCGACGGAGGCGCTGGCCCGGCTCACCTCCTCCATCGCCACGCAATGGGCGAGGTAGCCCATGCCGGACCCGCCCCACTCCTCCTCCACCGTGATCCCGTGCAGGCCGAGCGCGCCCATCTCCGGCCAGAGATGGCGGGGGAATTCGTCGGTGCGGTCGATCTCGGCCGCGATCGGCGCGACCTTGTCGGCCGCGAAGGCGCGCACCGTGTCGCGCAGCATGTCGACATCCTCGCCGAGGCCGAAATCGAGGCCCGGGAGCTGGCTGTTGGAGAGCATTCAGGGGGTCTCCGTCTGCGATGCGGCGAGGCGGCGGCGCAGCTCGCCCCGCATGATCTTGCCGGTGGCGGTCAGCGGCAGCGTGTCCACGAAGCGCACCTCCCGCGGATAGGCATGCGCGGCCAGGCGCCGCTTCACATGGTCCTGGATCGCGGCCGCCAGTGCCGCATCGGGCGCGTGGCCCGGCGCGGGGACGATCACGGCCGTCACGCGCTCGGTCCGCAGCGGATCGGGCAGGCCGATGACGGCCGCCATGGCGACCGCGGGGTGGCGCAGCAGGCAATCCTCGATCTCACCGGGACCGATGCGGTAGCCGCCGGAGGTGATCACGTCGTCGTCGCGCCCTACGAAGCGGAGCCAGCCTTCCCCGTCCATCACGCCGGTGTCGCCCGTCAGCAGCCAGTCGCCCGCGAACTTCGCCTCGGTGGCCTCGGGATTGTTCCAGTAGCCGAGGAACATCACGGGGTCCGGCCGGCGCACGGCGATGGTGCCGGCCTCGCCCGACGGCAGGGGCGTGCCGGATGCGTCCACCACCGCCACCTCATGCCCCAGCACGGCGCGGCCGATCCAGCCCGGGCGCGCTTGCATCAGCGCGGCGCAGGAGGAGACGACCAAGTTGCACTCCGTCTGGCCGTAGAACTCGTTGATCGTGACGCCGCCGAAGGCCGCGCGGCCCCAGTCCAGCAGCTCCGCCCCCAGCGTCTCCCCGCCCGATCCGATGCTGCGCGGCCGCGCGCCGAGGCGCGCCGGATCGGGCACCGCGCGCATCATCTTCAAGGCCGTCGGCGGCAGGAAGGCGTTGCGCACGCCATGCCCGGCCATCAGGCGGAAGGCGAATTCCGGCTCGAATTTCGCCATGCGGTGCGCCAGCACCGGCACGCCGTGGAACAGCGAAGGCAGCAGCACGTCGAGCAGCCCGCCCACCCAGGCCCAGTCCGCCGGCGTCCAGAACAGGTCGCCAGGCTGCGGGAACAGATCCTGCGGCATCTCCACCCCCGGCAAGTGGCCGAGCAGCACGCGATGCGCGTGCAGCGCCCCCTTCGGCGCGCCGGTGGTGCCGGAGGTGTAGACCAGCAGTGCCGGATCGTCGGCCGCGGTGTCCACCGGCGTGAAGGCGGCCGAGGCACGCGCCATCGCCCCCGGAAGGTCGTGGTCGGCCGAGAGCACGGCGCGCAGCGGCAGCCGGTCGCGGATCGCCGCGATCTTCTCCAACCCGACCGCATCCGTCACCAGCGCCACCGCGCCCGAATCCCGCAGCCGGTACTCCAGCGCCTCCTCGCCGAAGAGCTGGAACAGCGGCACGGCGATGGCACCCAGCCGGTAGGACGCGAGATGCGCGTAGGCGGCCTCCGGCACCTGCGGCAGCAGGATCCCCACCCGGTCGCCGCGGCCGATCCCGTGCGCGCGCAGCACGTTCGCCAGCCGGTTCGCCGCGTCGCGCAGCGCGTCGAAGTCGATGCGCTCCACCGTCCGGCCATCGGCGCGCAGATGGACCAGCGCCGTCCGCCCGCTGCCATCCGCCCAGGGCTCGCAGCAGGCCACGCCCATGTTGAAGCGCGCGGGGATGCGCCAGCGGAAGGCCGCGCGCACGGCATCGTAGGTGGCCTCGGCAGGGCGCGGCAGGGCCGGGCTTGGCACGGCGTCTCGTCTCCCTCCGGGGCGGCGGGCGCCCCGGCCTGGAAAAGAACATACGTTCGTTTTTTCGTTGACCGCAAGCCCCTTTCCGCCGACCCTCACCCCCGGTCCGACGCGGAGGGGGTCATGGCGCGCACCACGGGCTCCAGCGGCGCCCGCACGGCGGCGGCGATCCGGCGCGCGGCCCTCGGCCTCATCCACCGCCAGGGCTATGCGGCGATGAACCTGCGCGACCTCGCCGCCGAGGTCGGGATCACCCCGGGCGCCCTCTACAACCACATCGATACGAAGCAGGGCCTGCTCTACGGCATCATGCGCGAGCACATGGAGGCTTTGATCGCCGCCACCGACGCCGCCCTCGCCGCAGCCGACCCCGCCCCGCTGGCGCGGCTCGAGGCCTTCGTGGCGCACCACCTGCTGTATCACGTGGAGCGGCCGCAGGAGGTCTTCATCGCGAATTTCGAGCTGCGTGCGCTGGAACCGGCGAACCGCGCGCGCATCGTGGCGCTGCGCCGCGCCTATGAATCCCGCCTGATCGGCCTGCTCGAACGCGGCGCGGCCGAGGGCGCGCTGGACGTGCCGGAGCCGCGGATCGCGGCCTATGCGGTGCTGGCGATGCTGACGGGCGTCTGCACCTGGTACCGGCCCGGCGGGCGGCTTTCGAAGGGCGCGCTGGTCGCGCTGCACACGCGGCTGGTGCTCGACGGCATCCGCCGGCGCGCCGATGCGCGCCTGGCCGAGGCCGCGGACTAGTGCCCCGGCCGAGAAATAGCTGGTCACTCAGGGTTGGCCGTGATTCGCTGC